>NZ_JBHYNC010000107.1:0-1002 GCF_042743165.1 Gordonia sp. NPDC058843 | reverse complement strand
GGCCACGGTCGACACCCCCACGTCGGGTTACCGGGTGCCGGCGGTGCTGGAGATCGTCGGCGTCACCTACCGCCAGCTCGACTACTGGGCGCGCACCGGACTGGTCGAACCCAGCGTCCAAGCCGCCGCCGGGTCCGGATCGCAACGTCTCTACAGCTTCCGCGACATCCTCGCGCTCAAGATCGTCAAACGACTCCTCGACGCCGGGATCTCGTTGCGTAACATCCGCACCGCGGTCGAGTTCCTCGCCGACCACGGCACCACCGACCTGGCGCGCACGACCCTGATCAGCGACGGCACCACCGTCTACGAAGCCACGTCCGATGCCGAGATCATTGATCTGCTCCACGGCGGGCAAGGCGTGTTCGCCATCGCCGTCGGCCACACCCTGACCGACCTGGCCGGCACCGTGCACCAATTCCCCGCCGAAGACGCCACCCCCACCGCAGCGGCGGCCGCCGACGACCTCGCGCAACGCCGTGCGCGCCGCAGCGCCTGAGGACGACCGCCCACATGGCCGCTGATCGACCGGTACCGCAGTCCGCGTTGATGATCGACGCGTCCACCACCCGGGACCGTGATGACGCGATCACCGTCACCCCCACCACCACGGGATGGGACGTGACGGTGTTCGTGGCCAACGTCGCCGATCTAGTACCTGCCGGGTCGCCAGCAGACCGCACCGCAGCAACCCGGGTCGAAACCCGCTACCGCGCCAAGGGCACACTGCCCATGCTCGGGGCGCAACTCGAGCACGCCGCAACCCTCTCGGCCACCCAGGATCGGGACGCCCTGACCATCCGCCTCCGGGTGAGCGCCGACGGCGATGTGACTCTGGCCGGCCTCGGGCGCGAGGTCCTAGCCGCCGGATCGTGCGTGGCGATCACCCACGATCAGGTCACCACAATCCTCGACGACCCCGAGCACGAGCACCACGCCCAGTTGTCGACAGCCGCGCAGTTAGCCCAGGTGTTGACCGGGCGGCGGCGCGCCGCCGGCGCG
>NZ_JBHYNC010000105.1:0-1040 GCF_042743165.1 Gordonia sp. NPDC058843 | reverse complement strand
GAACGGCAACCCGGACCGCAACCTCGAGGCGGTCGTGCTGCGCATGGTCTGGCCCGACTGGCTGGCCGAACTGGAGCGCACCCGCTACGACAACCCGCTGTTCTGCGGCATCACCTTCGAGGACTTCACCTCCGGCTACGACACCAACTCCGCGGTCCTCTTCCCCGAGACCATCGCGGTGCGCGAGGCCCCCGAGCGGTTCACCTGGGGCGGCATCTTCTGCGACCGCGAGGCCGCGCGCTTCCGCCGCGTCACCGAGGCCGCCGTCGACATCCTGGGCCTGGAGCTGCCCGAGGACGTCGCCGCGATGGTGCACGACCAGAAGCGCTGCGAAGAGGCGTTCGTGCTCTGGGACATGGTCCACGACCGCACCCACAGCCACGGCGACCTGCCCTTCGACCCGTTCATGATCAAGCAGCGCCAGCCGTTCTGGATGTACGGACTGGAGGAGCTGCGCTGCGACCTCACCGCCTTCAGGGAGGCCGTGAAGCTGGCCGGCGACGGCGTCCCGCAGGCCCGTGACGTGCAGGTCGCGGTGCTCTTCGACCGGATGTTCCGCTTCCCGGTCACCGGTGAGCGGATGCGCAACTACGACGGCCTCGGCGGTCAGCTGCTCTTCGCCTACCTGCACAAGCACGACGTCGTCCGCTGGACCGACAACAAGCTCTCCATCGACTGGGAGCGCGCCCCGCAGGTCACCAACCAGCTGTGCGCCGAGATCGAGACGCTGTACCGCGACGGCATCGACCGTCCCAAGCTCGTCCACTGGTTCGCCGGGTACGAGCTGGTCTCCACCTATCTCTCCCCGCACCCGGGCTCCAGGTGGGCCAAGGGTCCCGACGCCCTCGACCTGACGCTGCCGCCCCGGAAACTCGTGGATGACGTGCTTCCGGACGAGTTTCCGCTGAGCATGTTCTATGAGGCACTGTCGAAGAAGCTGAAGAACGTGATCGCCTCCACCAAGGGCATCACGGCGGACGGTGCCGAGCGGGTCGCCGCGTGAGCGATCGCGGTATCACAACTGCTCAGGAGGCGAGGAT
>NZ_JBHYNC010000104.1:0-1043 GCF_042743165.1 Gordonia sp. NPDC058843 | reverse complement strand
GTGTCGAAGTTCTCGGTGAGCGCGATCGAGACCGAGATCGTGCGCATGTTCGGCAGGCCGTCCTCGGCGTGCCAGGTCTCGAAGTCCGAGTGCCAGTAGAAGCCGCTCGCGCCGAAACCGGGCTTGACGTTGATCCGCGACTGGTGGACGTACACGTCCGAGCCGAGGATCTGCCGGGCGCGTCCCACGACCCGCTCGTCGCGCACCAGCCTCGCGAACACCTCGCTGATCCTGTGGACCTCGAAGACCGACCGGATCTCCTTGGACTGCGGCTCGACGATCGAGCGCTCGTCCGCGCGGATCGCCGGGTCGGAGGTGAGCCGCTCCAGCTCGCGCCGGTATTCGGCCACCTCGTCCGGTCCGATGAGCTGGTCCACGGCGAGGAAGCCGTCGCGCTCCAGGGACTGCAGATCACTCGCGGTCACGGGGCCGGGAGTGTCCGGGGACCCCCAGACGACCGGGTCCTGCCGGGGGGTTGCCACCTCGGTGGCACCGCGGGTCGGATAGAGGTCGGTGACGTGCGTGGTCGTGGTCACGTTGACTCACACCTCCTCGGTGAGCAGCGGGTAGACGCCGTTCTCGTCGTGGTCCTCCCGTCCGGTCACGGGCGGGTTGAAGACACAGATGCAGTGGAAGTCCTCCTTGACCTTGAGCGTGTGCCGCTCGTGGCCGTCCAGGAGGTACATGGTGCCGGGCGTGATGTGGTACGTCTTCCCGGTCTCGCGGTCGGTCAACTCGGCGTCGCCCTTGGTGCAGACGACGGCCTCGATGTGGTTCGCGTACCACATGTCCGTCTCCGTACCCGCGTACAGCACGGTCTCGTGGAGCGAGAAGCCCACCTTCTCCTTGGCGAGCACGATGCGCTTGCTCTCCCAGGTACCTGAAGCGGACCTGACGTGCCGGTCGGTGTTCTCGATGTCACTGAAAGATCGGACGATCACGGTGGGGCAGTGCCTTTCTCTTCTTTTCCTGCTCAGTGGTGCCTGCGCGGGGGTGTTCGCCCCGCTCAGGCGGTCTCGCGGACGGACCGGGCCAGCGTGCGC
>NZ_JBHYNC010000103.1:0-1045 GCF_042743165.1 Gordonia sp. NPDC058843 | reverse complement strand
GATCAGACCCATGTAGCCGAACATCGGCTTGCGGGAGAAGACCGGGATGACCTCACTGATGATGCCGAAGAACGGCAGCGCGATGATGTACACCTCTGGATGCCCGAAGAACCAGAACAGGTGCTGCCAGAGCAGCGCACCGCCGTTGGCCGAATCGAACACGTGCGCACCGAACTTGCGGTCCGCCTCCAGCGCGAACAGCGCCGCCGCCAGCACCGGGAAGGCCAGCAGGACCAGCACACCGGTCAGCAGCACGTTCCAGGTGAAGATCGGCATCCGGAACATCGTCATGCCGGGCGCGCGCATGCAGATGATCGTGGTGATGAAGTTGACCGAGCCGAGGATCGTACCGAAGCCGGAGAAGGCCAGACCCATGATCCACATGTCGGCACCGATACCCGGCGAGCGGACCGCGTCCGACAGCGGCGAGTAGGCGAACCAGCCGAAGTCGGCCGCCCCGTCCGGGGTGAGGAAGCCGCCCACCGCGATCAGCGAGCCGAACAGGTACAGCCAGTAGGCGAACATGTTCAGCCGCGGGAACGCCACGTCGGGCGCGCCGATCTGCAGCGGCATGATCCAGTTCGCGAACCCGGCGAACAGCGGCGTCGCGAACATCAGCAGCATGATCGTGCCGTGCATCGTGAACGCCTGGTTGAACTGCTCGTTCGACATGATCTGCAGACCCGGCCGGGCCAGTTCGGCGCGCATCAGCAGGGCCATCAGCCCGCCGACGCAGAAGAAGACGAACGAGGTGACCAGATAGAGGGTGCCGATCCGCTTGTGGTCGGTCGTGGTCAGCATCGCCACCACGGCCCGGCCCGGCGAGCGGCGCCGCCCTTCCATGGCCGGCCGCGGTGGCGAGGCGGGCGGTGACAGCGCGGGCTGGGGCACGGCAGTCCTCCAAGTGCGTGCGAGACCTCCGGGCGTGCGATGCCTGCGCACCGAGTGGCCCGGCCTCTGGCAGTTTATCTCGCTCGCGAGAGAAATAAATTCCGGGGTGGGGGCGAGGACATGCGCGTGCCAGGTGATCAGGCCGGACGAAGGC
>NZ_JBHYNC010000102.1:0-1067 GCF_042743165.1 Gordonia sp. NPDC058843 | reverse complement strand
CATCCACGGCAAGGGCCAGACCAACCGCAGCGTGCCGGACGATGGCCTCCCCTCCCACACACACCGCCTGGCGACCGACGCGCTCCGGGGAAGCGCCTCACGAAGGAACGGAAGGCCCTCACCCCTTCCGTTCTAGGCCGTGTGTCGAAAGTGGATCTTGGGGCTGTGAATGATCACGGTTCATGGGTCGGGGAGATCTCACGGACGAGCAGTGGGCGGTGCTGGGGCCGTTGTTGCCGAAGGGGACGAAGGTGGGGCGGCCGCCTGTGTGGCCTCGGCGGCAGCTGATCGACGGCATACGGTTCCGTGTCCGGACCGGTGTGCCGTGGCGGGACATCCCTGTCGAGTACGGGCCCTGGAACCGGGTTTACGACCTGTTCCGTGGATGGCAGCGGAACGGCACCTGGCACCGCATCCTCACCCGCCTCCAGTCCCTGGCCGATGCGAAGGGCGCAATCACGTGGGACCTCAGCGTCGACTCCACGGTCTGCCGCGCTCACCAGCATGCGGCCGGAGCTCGCAGGCAGGGTGATCTGCAGAAGGAACCGCCGGGTGGCGTGTTCACCGAGCCTCGTGATCACGGGCTGGGACGCTCGCGCGGCGGGTTCACCACCAAACTGCACTTGGCCGTCGAACAGGGTCAGAAGCCCCTGTCGATCGTGGTGACGGCAGGGCAGCGTGGAGACTCGCCGCAGTTCGAACCGGTGCTGGAGAAGGTTCGCGTGCCCCGCCTCGGGCCGGGTCGGCCACGCGTTCGTCCCGATCGGGTGCGGGCTGACAAGGTGTACGCCTCCCGCAACAATCGCGCCTACCTGCGCCGACGCGGAATCCGATGCACCATCCCGGACAAGGCCGACCAGGCACGCAACCGCCAGAAGCCCGGCTCCCGCGGCGGTCGGCCGCCGCGCTTCGACCCGGCCGACTACCGCCAGCGCCATGCGGTCGAGTGCGGGATCAACCGTCTCAAGAGACACCGTGCTGTCGCCACGCGATACGACAAGCTCGCCGTCCGCTACGAGGCGACCGTGCTGGTCGCGACCATCAGCGAGTGGCTGTGACTTTGGGCC
>NZ_JBHYNC010000101.1:0-1067 GCF_042743165.1 Gordonia sp. NPDC058843 | reverse complement strand
CTTTTGATGAACTCAGCAACGTTCGCTGAAGCGATTGTAAATAGCTTCAGGCAGGCTGCATCTACCGCCAGTGGCTACAGTCTGCTTACACCCTCAGATTTTTTTGTGAACGGCTGGAAGATCGTCCAAGAGATTTTAAACTCGGTAAGTGCTTGGTCGCCTATTGATTCATTGGGGATGCTGATTGCTTCAATCATTATCATGATTGCATTTGCCTTGATTTGTGCGTTCTTGGTTTTGGCGTTGGTTGAAATGTATATCGTGGTGTCAGCTAGTGTCTTAATGATGGGGTTTGCAGGTTCGCAATGGACGAAAGACTATGCCTTGAAAACTATTCAATATGCTGTTTCAGTCGGTGCAAAAATATTTATCTTACAATTGATTGCAGGTCTTGGACTTACTTTTATCCAAGAGTGGGCTACGGGCTTTAATGTTGAAGACAATGTAAGTTTGGTGGGTATGATTGGCTGTAGTGTGGTACTGCTGGCATTAACCAAAATTGTGCCTGATATGCTCCAAGGTGTGATTAACGGTTCATCTATTGGAAGTGGTGCTGCTTTAACTTCTGCCCTACGTGCTGTGGCTGCTGCGACAGCTGGCGCTGCTGCTGGTGCAGCTGGTGCGTCTATGGCTACAAAAGGCGCTGGAGCGTTGGCAAGTGAACAGCTTAAAACGGCTCAAGCAACTGGCACAGGCCCATCGAGTGCAATGGGTAAAGCTGGTTTTATGGCTGGTAATATGGCCATGAATATGAGTTCTGCTTTAAAAAGTGACCTTGGTAGTCGTTTAAGTGGTTCTACGACTGGTGGACGTATGGCTGGCTCGATGATGAATAAAGCAAACGAGCTACGGTCAAAACGATCTAAAAGCAATCAGGATGAAAACACTATCTCATAGGGCGAGACAGATTTTTTCTGATTATTCGCATTTGTTTAGTTGTTGTTTTATACGCTCAATCCTTGTAATAAGACCATCCACACAACTTTGATGACGTTCATAAAGTGGGTGGTCTTTATTCTGCCAGTTATCCAATATTTCTTTGGCTTCGATGTACTCTTGTTCTAGTT
>NZ_JBHYNC010000100.1:0-1074 GCF_042743165.1 Gordonia sp. NPDC058843 | reverse complement strand
GTCCTGGCAGACCTCCTCCGGGGTGAATCCCGCGGTGTCGGCGAGCATCCGGGACGTGACGTCCTCGGCGGGACTCTCCCCACGGGCGGCCACCAGGGCCGTCATCGACGTGAACAGGTGGATCTGGCCCTCGAGGGCCCGCTCCCGCCCGTTGACCATGTCGTTGAGGGCGGTGACCAGGGCCGGGCCCTCGTCGTCGGGGAACCCGTACAGCCGGGCCAGCACCCGCACCGGCAGCAGCATCGCGAACTCGCCGATGATGTCGGCGGTGCCCTTGGCGCAGATCCCGTCGATCAGTTCGTCGGCGAACTTCTCCGCGTAGCCGCGCAGTTCGAACGGGTCGACCGCCTCCAGCGCGTCCACCAGCATCCCGGCCCGCTCGCGGTGCCGGTCGCCGACGGTGTAGAGGATCGAGGGCTGCCTGCGGCCGATCATCGGCAGCAGCGGCCAGTCGTCGGGGATGTTCTCCCACTGGTTCCAGAGCTCGGAGTCGCGGCTGAACAGCCCCGGGTCGCCGGTGATCTGGTGCAGCTCGCGGTAGCCGAGCACCAGCCAGGCCGGTGCGTCCCCGTCCAGCACCACCGGGACGACGCTGCCGTGCTCGCGCCGCAGCTCCCGGTACACGCGGGCCGGGTCGTCCTGGAGCAGGGACCCCTGGAAGCGGACGGCGTTGGGAACGGAAGCGGGACTCACACCAGCTCCTGACGGGGGGCTCGGGCCGGGTCGGCGTACAGGCTCTGGATGTGCTCCACCAGCGTGATCAGCACGATCTTGCTGGACTCCCGGGAGCGCGCGTCGCAGTTCACCAGCGGCACGTGCGGGTCGAGGTCGAGGGCCTCGCGTATCTGCTGCGGGGTGAAGGTGTCCCCGCCGAAGTCGTTGCAGGCCACGATGAACGGCGTGCCGTGCCTCTCCAGCCGGTCGATGGCGTACCAGGAGTCGTCGATGCGCCGGGTGTCGACCAGCACGACGGCGCCCAGGGTGCCGGAGAACAGCCGGTCCCACAGGAACCAGAAGCGCTGCTGTCCGGGCGCGCCGAACAGATACAGCACCATGCGGTCGTTGAGGCTGATC
>NZ_JBHYNC010000099.1:0-1082 GCF_042743165.1 Gordonia sp. NPDC058843 | reverse complement strand
CCCCGGACCTTCACCTGGTCGTCCGCACGCCCCGCGAACACCAACTCACCGTCGGCGCTCCACTTCACCCGGTCACCGGTGCGGTACATCCGCTCGCCGGAGGCATACGGACACGCCACGAACCGCTCCGCCGTCAGGCCCGCACGTCCGAGATAGCCCCGCCCCAGCTGCACGCCCGAGACGTACAACTCGCCGAGCACACCGACCGGGACCGGACGCAATCCGTCGTCCAGCACGTACAGCCGCGTGTTGCCCACCGGACGACCGATCGGCACCCCGGCGCCCACACTCCCGTCCACTGCCTGCCAGACGGTGACATTCACCGTCGCCTCACTGGGCCCGTAACTGTTGAACAGCGTCCGGCCACCCGCCACCCAACGGTCCACCAGATCCGGCGGGCACACCTCACCCCCCACATCCAGCACGAACCCCGGGCCCAGCTCCTCCTCCCGCATCAGCACCGCCACCGCCGGCGGCAGCGTCGCATGCGTCACGCGCTCCTCCAGCAGGAACCGCACCAGCTCCTCACCCAGCCGCCGCTCCGACGGCACCACCACCAGCGCCCCACCCCCCAGCAACGCCAGCCACCACTCCTCACAGAACGCGTCGAACCCCGCCGACGCGAACTGCGCCACCCGACTGCCCTCACCCACCCCATACCGGACATGACTCGCCACATAACTCACACACGCCGCATGAGAGATCAGCACGCCCTTCGGCCGACCCGTCGACCCCGACGTGTAAATCACGTACGCCGGATGGGAGGGGAGGAGGGGGGAGATACGGTCGGCATCCGTGACCGGAGAGTCGTCGAAGTCCTCGGTCTCCGCGAGGAAATTCAGGTTGTCGATCACCAAGGCCGGTGAGGCGTCCTCAATCACGAAGCGGATCCGATCGGCGGGTTGTCCCGGGTCAACGGCCACATACGCGCCGCCCGCCTTCAACACCGCCAGCACAGCGATCACCAACTCCGGCGAACGCTCCAACACCAGGGCCACCACCGAGTCCGGGCCCACACCCCGCCCGATCAACTTCCGCGCCAGACGATTCGCCCGGGCCTCGACCTCCCCATAACTCAACTC
>NZ_JBHYNC010000098.1:0-1104 GCF_042743165.1 Gordonia sp. NPDC058843 | reverse complement strand
ACAGGAGCGCAAGCGACGAGCCTCGAAGGGCCTGGTGAGACACGTTGCGAGACCCTTCGTGGCTCGCTTCGCTCGCACCTCAGGGAGCACAACCGGCGTCGCTCCGCTCACACCTCAGGGAGCACAACCGGCGTGCTCCGCTCACACCTCAGGGAGCACAACCGGCGTCGCTCCGCTCGCAGGGGCCGAGCTCAGTCGGTCGAGCTGTACGACAGGTGCACGACGCCGTTGTCGAAGACGTCGGTGCCGACGAGTGTGAGCGGGAGATCGTCCAGGCCGTCGAAGAGGCGGGCACCGCTGCCGAGGACCACCGGGTACACCAGCAGGTGCAGCTCGTCGATCAGCTTGTCGCGCAGCAGTGCTCGCACGAGTGTTCCGCTACCACTGATATAGAGATCCTTGTCCTTCTTGAGCTCGCGGATCCGAGCGGCGTCGTAGGCACCGATGATCTCCGAGTTCTGCCAGGCGGTCGCCTCGTCGAGGGTCGACGACACGACGTACTTGGTGGTGTCGTTGAAGAACGGGGCGCCGGGATCGTCGTCGACGGTCCGGGTCGACCAGGCCGGGGCGAACATCTCGAAGGTATTGCGTCCGAGCAGAATCCCCCTGCAATCGGACATGAAAGAACCGAGCAGCTCGCCCATCCCGTCGGCGAATCCGTAGGGCATCGTGAAGCTCGGGTCCTCGTAGCTGCCGTCGAGGGTGATGAATTCGTGGACGTGGATCTTTCCCATTGCACTGCCTCTCATCTCTTCACTGTGAGCGTCACGATGTCAGACCCGACTCCGCCGGGAAACTCATCGGCGTCGATATGTCCTGTGAACTGTGGCGGTTGACCCTTCGAGGCTCGTCGCTTCGCTCCTCGCACCTCAGTAGCTGCGGCCTAGCGGCCGTCGTGGACCACGAAAGAACACTCGTAAGGGTCCGAGATCCATGCTCCCTGAGGTGCGAGCGCAGCGAGCCACGAAGGGGCTCGCAACGTGTTTCGCCAGGCCCTTCGAGGCTCGTCGCTTGCGCTCCTCGCACCTCAGGGACCAGGGGTTATGCGGTTCTTTCGGATTAGGGAGCAAGGGGGCCGTCACTTCTTTTGGATCAGGCCGCAAC
>NZ_JBHYNC010000096.1:0-1170 GCF_042743165.1 Gordonia sp. NPDC058843 | reverse complement strand
GGTGCAACTGGCCCTGCGGGAATGCGACATGGGCCGCTGGCGGGGTCTGACCCTGGGCGAGGCGATGGCGCGGGAGCCGCAGGCGGTGGACGCCTGGCTCGCCGACCCGAGGTCCACTGCGCACGGCGGCGAGTCGCTGCTCGACTTCATCGGCCGGGTCGGCGGCTGGCTGGACACCCGGCCGGCCGAGGAGAACTGCCGGGTCGTGGCCGTGGCCGAGCCGTCCGTGATCCGCGCGGCCCTGCTGTACGTGCTCAAGGCGCCCCCCGCCGCGTACTGGAACATCGACGTGCGGCCGTTGTCGACGGTCGGTGTGGCCGGCCGGGCGGGCCGCTGGAAGCTGCGCCTCGAAGGCGTGTTCGCTCAGTCCGCGCGTGCGTAGTCCGTGGTGAGCTCCAGGTCCTTCGCGGGGCCGCGGACCCGCCAGAGGGTCCGCCAGTGGTCCGCGTCCCGGGCGGTGAACTCGCCCCGGTAGAGGTCGGCGGAGCAGGGGTGGTCCGCGACGTACCGGCCGGTGGTGAGGTCGAGGGCGTGGAACGGGCGGCCGTCCGCGAACCGTACGTCCGCGGTCCCGCCCGGGCCGGGCAGGAAGCGCAGGGTCCGCTCGGCCGGCCGGGTGACGCCCCGCCAGGTGAAGTCGCCGGACTCCCGCTGCAGCAGACCGCCGCCCTCCAGCGGGCCGAAAACGACCGTCCCCTCGAAGCGCCCCCGGTCGCCGCCCGCCAGGTCGCGCACGGTCCGCTCCGCCCGCCACCGGCCGCTCAGGTAGTCCAGTACGTCGGGTACCGGCCAGAACCCGCCCATCCCGCCTCGTTCCCGCGTGGTCGTCGGTGTCGCACGCCCCATTGACGTGCCCCTGCCTCCTCCCTATCTTGCCGTTCGAAGTGCTGACCATTGGCCGATATGTCGAACACTCCTAGAGTCACCCCACTCCTAGAGAGAGCCGCTGAGTATCCATGTCACGCACCGCGCACCACCGCGCCCGCCTCAGACTCGGTCTCACCGCCACTGCGCTCCTGACGGCCGCCGCCCTCGTCCCGGCCCCCGCGCACGCCGAGGACACCACCGACTACACGATCACCGTCGACCCGGACGCCAGGGGCGCGGCGATCGAGGACACGATGTACGGCGTCTTCTTCGAGGACATCAACCGGGCCGCCGACGGCGGTC
>NZ_JBHYNC010000095.1:0-1214 GCF_042743165.1 Gordonia sp. NPDC058843 | reverse complement strand
TCGGCTGCGGCGCCGGAACTCGAGGCACTCGCGCATCGTCCACAGCCATGGCGCCGTATCGGTTCAGCAGGTGCTCGACGCGTACGACGTGCAGGCCGGTGCGCGCGGCGACCCTGGCCCGCGCGTTCCACATGGCCCGGTACCCCTCGGCGCCGAGCAGCGGCGTGTCCTCGGTGACGCAGTCGGCGACTCGCATGTCGAGCCCGTGCACCGCCGCGTCCACCGCGTCCTTGGCCATGACCCGGTACGTCGTGTACTTGCCGCCGGCCACCACGACGAGCCCGGGCACGGGATGTGCCACGGTGTGCTCGCGGGAGAGCTTGCTGGTGGCGTCCGACTCCCCGGCGAGCAGCGGGCGCAGACCGGCGTACACGCCCTCCACGTCGTCCCGCGTCAGCGGCACCGCGAGCACCGAGTTCACGTGTTCCAGCAGGTAGTCGATGTCGGCGCTGGACGCGGCCGGATGCGCCTTGTCGAGGTCCCAGCCGGTGTCCGTGGTGCCGACGATCCAGTGCCGGCCCCAGGGGATGACGAACAGCACCGACTTCTCGGTGCGCAGGATGAGCCCCGTCGTGGAGTGGATGCGGTCCTTGGGGACGACCAGGTGGATGCCCTTCGAGGCACGGACGTGGAACTGCCCCCGCTCGCCGACCATCGCCTGGGTGTCGTCGGTCCACACACCGGTGGCGTTGACGACCTGCTTGGCGCGGATCTCGTACTCGCCGCCGCCCTCGACGTCCTGCACCCGGGCGCCCACGACACGCTCGCCCTCGCGCAGGAAGCCGGTGACCCGCGCCCCGTTGGCGGCCTTCGCGCCGTACGCCACCGCCGTGCGGACGAGGGTCGTCACGAACCGGGCGTCGTCCATCTGCGCGTCGTAGTACTGCAACGCCCCGACCAGCGCGTCCTTCTTCAAGCAGGGTGCCACCCGCAGCGCGTGACGGCGGCTCAGATGGCGGTGCAGGGGCAGGCCCCGCCCGTGTCCGCGGGCCATCGACATGGTGTCGTAGAGCGCGACGCCCGCTCCCGCGTACAGCCGCTCCCAGCCCTTGTGCTGCAGCGGGTACAGGAACGGCACCGGCCGCACGAGATGCGGAGCGATCCTCTCCAGCAGCAGGCCGCGCTCGTCGCGGTACTCCGGGAAGTTCTTCAGCCCCACCCCGGTCACCGGCTGTTCGCGCCACATGCCGACGGCGGACGCCCACAGCGGGGAC
>NZ_JBHYNC010000094.1:0-1250 GCF_042743165.1 Gordonia sp. NPDC058843 | reverse complement strand
CCGACGCGGCCCCCGCACTCAGCGCGAGGGCGGGGGCCGCGTCGTTTCTGTCTGCGGAGGTGGCGTCAGCGCACGGGAAGTGTGGTGACGGTGCGGGTTTCGAGCAGGAGGTCGTAGTAGCGGCCACCGGGGTAGTAGGTCGCGGTCACCGTTCCGGCCACCATGTCCGACGACCATCCGTTGGCGAGAGCCCGGATGACCCGACCGTTACGGGGGCGCGGCACGGCGAGCTCGGACAGTTCGCCGATGAGGTCGGTCGACTCGCCTTCGGCGTCGATGTGGATGCCGGTCACCAGACGAGAGCCGAGGAACCGCTGTTGCGTCGTCTGCTCGAGGACGGACACGCCCTGCCCGAAGTTGTTGGACACCGAGGGCTGCGAGGCGATCACCCGGACAGGTAGCCGGTCGGCGCCGAGAGACGCTGCGGCAGAGGCGAAGTTGACGCCGAAGAACGAGTTCACCGGATCGAACAGCATGAGTCCGGCCAGGCGACGGTAGGCGACCGGGTCGGCGCGACGGAGCGAGTCGGCTGCCACGACGACGAACTCGCCACCGGCCGAGTGTCCGGAGAAGACCATCCGGTACGGCATCGTCACGTCGGGACGCCCGGCGGAATCCCGGGCTCGGAGAAGGCTCGCCGCGAGCGGACTGTCGAGTTCCCGTCCCGACCCGAACACCCCGCCGATGGTTCGGGCGAACGCTGCGTTGTCGGCGACGTTGTACGCGACGGCGCACCCGCCGAGGTTGACCGAGTCCAGCGTCGGGCTCACGACGAGGAAGCCGGCATCGGCGTACGAGCGGGCCAGGGCGTCGAGGTTGGCCGCGGTCCGGGAGAAGCCGTGCTGGAGCCAGACGAGCGCCGTGGGTTGACCGGGTGGGAAGTACCAGCGGGCAGCGACCCGGACGGGCTTGCCCGCACATTCGGTGGCGATGTCGGACGACGACACGGCCCCAGGTGCGCCGGTGGCCGGCGCGGCGAGGGCCGCGGGTGGAGTTGCACCGACCAGCGCGATCATCACCGCGAGCGTCGCGAGCAAGGGCCAATGGAACCATCTCCCGGACATCCGGCCAGTCTAGGACCGGCCGGATGAAGGGGTACGCGTTTCCGAGAGGCGTTCCAACTGTTCCCTGATCGGAGAGAACCGCATAACCCCTTGCTCCCTAATCCGAAAGAACCGCATAACCCCTGCTCCCTAATCCGAAAGAACCGCATAACCCCTGCTCCCTGAGGTGCGAGGAGCGCAAGCGAC
>NZ_JBHYNC010000093.1:0-1252 GCF_042743165.1 Gordonia sp. NPDC058843 | reverse complement strand
GCGGGCGGACTTCCCGGTGAACCGGGGCGCGCTGTGCGGGAAGGGGCGTACGGCGGCCGCCGTGCTCTCCCCGGGCGTGCGGCTGACCTCGCCGCTGGTGCGGTCCGCGGGGGGCGCGCTGGTGCCGGCCTCGTGGGAGGAGGCGCTGGAGCGGGTCGCCGGGGAGCTCGGGCGGACGCGTGCGGAGTCCGGCGCGGACGCGGTGGGGGTGTTCGGCGGGGGCGGGCTGACCAACGAGAAGGCTTACTCCCTGGGGAAGTTCGCGCGGGTGGTGCTGGGCACCTCGCAGATCGACTACATCGGGCGGTTCTGCATGTCGTCGGCGGCCGCGGCCGGCAACACGGCGTTCGGTCTGGACCGGGGGCTGCCGTTCCCGCTGGAGGACATCCCGCGGACCGGCTGTGTGATCCTCGTCGGGTCGAATCCGGCGGAGACCATGCCGCCGTCGCTGCGCTACTTCACCGAGCTGCGGGAGAACGGCGGCACGCTGATCGTCGTCGACCCGCGCCGCACGAAGACCGCCGACCACGCCGACCTGCATCTCGCCCCGCGCCCCGGCACCGACCTCGCGCTGGCGCTGGGCCTGCTGCACCTGGTGGTCGCCGAGGGCCGCACCGACGAGGCGTACGTCCGGGAGCGCACCACCGGCTGGGAGGAGACCCGGGCGGCGGCGATGGCGCACTGGCCGGAGTACGTGGAGCGGATCACCGGTGTGTCGGTGCCCGAACTGCGGGAAGCGGTACGGCTGTTCTGCGAGCCGGAGGCGGCGATGGTGCTGACCGCGCGCGGGCCCGAGCAGCAGTCCAAGGGCACGGACACGGTGGGCGCGTGGATCAACCTGTGCCTGGCGACGGGGCGGGCGGGCCGGCCGCTGTCCGGGTACGGGTGTCTGACCGGGCAGGGCAACGGGCAGGGCGGACGGGAACACGGCCAGAAGGCCGACCAGTTGCCCGGCTACCGCAAGCTCACCGACCCGGCGGCGCGGGCGCACGTGGCCGGGGTGTGGGGCGTGGACCCCGACTCCCTTCCCGGGCCGGGGCGCAGCGCCTACGAGCTGCTCGACGCGCTGGGCACGGACATCCGCTCGCTGCTGCTGATGGGCTCCAACCCGGTGGTGTCGGCGCCGCGCGCCGCGCACGTCGAGGAGCGGATCCGCTCGCTGGACTTCCTGGCCGTGTGCGACGTGGTCCTGTCGGAGACGGCCGCGCTCGCCGACGTGGTCCTGCCGGTGACGCAGTGGGCGGAGGAGACG
>NZ_JBHYNC010000092.1:0-1275 GCF_042743165.1 Gordonia sp. NPDC058843 | reverse complement strand
GGGCCTTGTGTCGCCCGGTGAGCATCTCGGCCCGCTCGTCCAGCCGCTCCAGCAGCAGGTTCCGCATCGTCCAGTGGGCCTCGTTGATCAGCACCTCGTCGGCACCGCCGTCGAAGAAGCCCTGGACGGCGGCGTTGACATCCGACGTGAACATGGACCGGCACCGCTCCCACTGGGGATGGCCCGGCAGCACGTCGGCCGGCCAGGTGACACCGGTTGCGCCCTCCATGTCGGCGCTGATGAGGATCTTCATGCGTATGACGCTACATGGCGCCGAATATGCTGGCCAGGGGCCATCCCCCAGTCATAGGTCCACACCACTGGCACCGGTCACCGGCATGCGGAACGACGCCCCGGACGCCGGCGGTCCGGGCCCTGTCGTCCACGGCCGGCGCCGGCCCCTACGCGGCGCGTCCCGTCACGTGCCAGGTGGACGGCAGTTCGATGCGGGTGCCGTCGGGGCCGTACTCCGTGGTGGTCAGCGGCAGGGTGCCGCTCGCCAGCACGGTCAGTCCGGCGGCCGTCAGGAACTCGGGCACCTCCGCGTCGGCGACCTCGCCGGGGGCAGCATGCGCACACGGACCAAGATGTACGCAGCCGCGGTGGGACTGGCCACGACCGGAGCGCTTGTGCTCTCCTCCGGTGGTGCCAGCGGCCACGGCTACACGGACCTGCCGGTCAGCCGGCAGAAGCTCTGCCAGAACGGCGCGGTGGCGAACTGCGGATCCATCCAGTGGGAGCCGCAGAGCGTCGAGGGCCCGAAGGGCTTCCCCGCCTCCGGTCCCGCGGACGGGCAGCTCTGCTCGGCCAACAACACGCGCTTCGCCCAGCTCGACAGCCCGAAGACCCCCTCGGGCGGCGCCTGGCCGACCACCCAGGTGTCGGGCGGCCAGAACTACACCTTCCGGTGGCAGTTCACGGCCATGCACGCCACCACCGACTTCAAGTACTACGTCACCAAGGCGGGCTGGAACCAGAACCACAACCTGTCCCGGTCCGACCTCAACCTCACCCCGTTCCTGACGGTGCCCTACAACGGGCAGCGTCCGCCGGCCACCCTCTCGCACAGCGGCCGGCTGCCGTCCGGGCTCAGCGGGCACCACGTGATCCTCGCGGTGTGGACGGTGAACGACACGGGCAACGCGTTCTACGCCTGCTCGGACGTGACCTTCTGACCCCGAGCGCGCAAAAGGGCCTCTCGCTCCCACGAGAGGCCCTTCGGTGTGCGCCGCCAGGGACTCGAACCCCGGACCCGCTGATTAAGAGTCAGCTGCT
>NZ_JBHYNC010000091.1:0-1293 GCF_042743165.1 Gordonia sp. NPDC058843 | reverse complement strand
GCTCAGTAACAGCATGTCGGTCCCCAGACAGCGCCCACAGGTTGTCGGGACCGGTTCCGTACAACGCGACCTGCAAACGGGAGACTCTTCAGGGCCGCCAGGCCTGGGACACCGAGCGCGATGCTCACCTTGACCTCTTCCGCTGGCTGCACCGCTACAACACAGTCCGTCGCCACTCCCGCCCCCCCCCGCCGCCGGGCACGAGCCTGGGAGGCCGACCGCAGCCGGTCCAGCCCCTGGGCCGCGGCATCCGGGTTCTCCATCGCCGTGATGACACCGGCCCCCGGAAGCAGCGACGCCGCCCCCAACGCGGCCTGCGTCACCACCCGGCTCGACACCGACGCCTGGTCCTCCACCGGCATCGGCTCCCCCTGCGCCGCCTGCTCCCGCCGAACTGCTCGATCGCCCTGTCGAACTCCTGGCACGGGCCGGCCTGCTCCGCCAGCTGCCTCGCCAGCTCGACCAGGGCCTGCTGCACCCCGTGGACATCGTTCTCGTCCACCACCGCCGTCACCGCATCCATCCGCCGGGCCGCCTCCTGCCACTGCCGCAGCAGCGTGGACTTCCCCACCCCACCCACACCCCGCACATGAAACAAAAACTCCGCCGGATCCTCCTCGGAGTGCGGATCCTTCGCCAAGTTCTACGTGAACAGCGCCAACTGCGCCCGCCGGCCTACGAACCGCGCCTTCGCACGCTGCCGGATCAGCGCACCCCGCGACAGCCCTCGATGACCCGACCCCGCCATTCCCGCACCCCCCGTCACTTCGCCTGCCTCGTCCCCGAGCCAGGCCGCACACCCGCCCGCAGTTCCTCGCATCAGACACAGGTCCTCAGTGTCCGATCCGGGCCTGCCGTTTGTCAGCCAAGCGCAACAGATCTCACCCGCACGGCGGTTGGGGCGGGCGAGGCTGTCAGGCCGCGCTGGTACGCCTGCAGCGCCTTGCTGGGGCTCTTTGTCGCACGTGGGACCGCTGAAGCTTGAGGCGGCTCCTTGAGTGGGCTTGACACCCAGTTGGGACAGGCTGGTACGGGCGGGAAGGGGGATCTCCCGCACTGTGCCCAGAGGGCGGGGAACTCCTTGCCAGTCGGCAGGTCCTTGGTCTTCTCCATGACTGCAGCGGCAGCTACTGCAGATTTAAGAGGTAGGTACGCGGAGGTTGTCGAGCACGAGAAGCTCCATGTTGTGGCCGTTGCATTGCGCTTCGGCGAGTTCTCGGCTTGCTGCGCTGATCGGGTGGATGGCTGCCATCAGGTGGACGTCGGCTCCGATGCTGGCGCTGGTGGAGATGT
>NZ_JBHYNC010000090.1:0-1376 GCF_042743165.1 Gordonia sp. NPDC058843 | reverse complement strand
GTGGGGGAGGGGCGGACGGCCCTGCTGGTGCACGCCGACGATCCCCGCCTGCGCCGGCTGGCCGTGCTGGACGCGGTGATCAACAACGGTGACCGCAAGTGCTCGTCGACGATCCGGAACCCGTCGAGCATCTCCCGGAAGCGGTCCGGGCCGATGGCGATCATCAGCGACAGGCCGATCGCCGAGTCGAAGGAGTAGCGTCCGCCGACCCAGTCCCAGAACTCGAACATGTTCGCCGTGTCGATGCCGAAGTCCGCGACCTTCTCCGCGTTGGTCGACAGCGCGACGAAGTGCGCGGCCACCGCCTTCTCGTCACCCAGCGCCGCGAGCAGCCAGCTCCGCGCGGAGGTGGCGTTGGTGACCGTCTCGATGGTGGTGAACGTCTTCGACGCGACGATGAACAGCGTCTCCGCCGGGTCCAGGTCCCGGACCGCCTCGTGCAGATCGGCGCCGTCCACGTTGGAGACGAAGCGGACGGTGAGGTCCCGGTCGGTGAAGGCGCGCAGCGCCTCGTACGCCATCGCCGGGCCGAGGTCGGAGCCGCCGATGCCGATGTTGACGACGTTGCGGATGCGCCTGCCGGTGTGGCCCGTCCACTCGCCGGAACGGACCTGCTGCGCGAAGCCGGCCATCCTGTCGAGCACGTCGTGCACGCCGGGGACGACGTTCTCACCGTCCACCTCGATCACCGCGTCACGCGGGGCGCGCAGCGCGGTGTGCAGTACCGCCCGGTCCTCGGTGGTGTTGATCCTCTCGCCGCGGAACATGGCGTCCCGCAGCCCGGACACGTCGGTGGCGACGGCCAGTTCGCGCAGCAGACGCAGGGTGTCGTCGGTGACGAGGTGCTTGGAGTAGTCGACGTACAGGTCACCGACCCGGAGGGTGTACCCGGTGCCGCGGCCGGGGTCGGCGGCGAACAGCTCGCGCAGCCGCACCTCGCCCAGCTCCTCACGGTGCTTGGCCAGTGCGGTCCACTCGGGCGTCCGGTTGAGCCTGGTACGACCGTCTGCGTTCATCTCGGACTTCAGCCTTCTTCCTTGGGTGTCCCCGCTGTCCCCAACCTAATTGATCAGCGGTGAACACGACGGAAGAAGAAGACTGAAGGAATCCGAAGCGGATCGGTCTAGATCTCGCCCCGCAGTTTGGCGAGCGCCTCGGCGAGGATCGCCTCGCCGTCGGCGTCGCTGCGCCGCTCCCGCACATAGGCGAGGTGCGTCTTGTAGGGCTCGGTGCGCGGCGGGTCCGGGGGGTTGTCGCGGTCCTGTCCGGCCGGGAATCCGCAGCGGGGGCAGTCCCAGATATCGGGCACCTGCGCGTCGCTCGCGAAGCTCGGCTGTGTCTCGTGCCCGTTGGAGCACCAGAAGGAGATGCGCAGC
>NZ_JBHYNC010000089.1:0-1417 GCF_042743165.1 Gordonia sp. NPDC058843 | reverse complement strand
GCAACGCATCCATCACCACGAACGCCGCCGGCACCAGATAGTCCGGCAGCACCCCCCGCGCGTACTCCCGCAACACCCCCGCCAGACCGGCTGCACCCCCGGTCTCGGGCACCACATAGGCGACCAGACGCCGGTCCCCCGGCCGGTCCTCCCGCACCACCACCGCGACCCGGGCCACGGCCTCATGCCCGGCCAGCACCCCCTCCACCTCACCCGGCTCGATCCGGAACCCCCGGATCTTCACCTGACCATCCACCCGGCCCAGGAACTCGATCTGCCCGTCCGCACGCCACCGGCCACGATCCCCCGTCCGATACATCCGCTCACCAGCCGCACCGAACGGATCCGCCACAAACCGGCCAGCCGTCAGACCCGCCCGGCCCAGATACCCGCGCGCCACACCCACACCGGCCACATACAACTCACCCGCAACACCCGGTGGCACCGGCCGCAACGCAGCATCAAGGATGTACACCCGCGTGTTGAAGAACGGACGCCCGATCGGCGGCAACCCCTCCTCCGGATCAGCCGGCCCACTGGTCACACAGGCCACCGTCACCTCGGTCGGCCCATACCCGTTCAGCAACCGCCGGCCCGGAGCCCACCGCCGCAGCACATCCACCGTGCACGCCTCACCACCAGCGACCACCGTGGCGAAATCCGGGAAATCCACCACCTCCACCGTCCCCAGCACCGACGGCGGAATCACCGCATGAGAAACCCGACCCTCACACAAAACCCCCGCCAACACCTCACCCACCAACGGCCCCCGATCAGGAACAACCAACGTCCCCAACGCCCCGAAAGCCGCACACATCTCAATCACCACCGGGTCATAACTCGGCGACGAGAACTGCAACACCCGCGAATCCGGACCCGTCCCCCACCGGTCCACCGCCGACGCCACCAAATTCCCCAGACCCGCGTGCGAAACCACCACACCCTTCGGCCGCCCCGTCGACCCCGACGTATAAATCACATACGCCGGAGACCCCAACGACAGAACAGAAAGCCGCTCACCATCGGCAACATTCGAGGCAGAGCACCCATCCAGTGCCGCCACCGTCTCCGAAGCGTCCAGGGTCAGAACATCCACGCCATCCGGCACGACATCCGCGTAATCGGTGGTCGTGACCGCGCACACCGGCCGGGCGTCACCGAACATGAACGCCACCCGCTCACGCGGATACTCAGGATCCACCGGCACATACGCACCACCGGCCTTCAACACCGCCAGCATCCCGACCACGAACTCCACCGACCGCGGCAACACCAGAGCCACCAACGACTCCGGCCCCACCCCACGACCCACCAACACCCGCGCCAGCCGATTCGCCCGCGCATTCAACTCCGCATACGACAACTCCACATCACCACACACCACGGCAATGGACTCCGGCGTCCGAGCCACCCGCTC
>NZ_JBHYNC010000088.1:0-1439 GCF_042743165.1 Gordonia sp. NPDC058843 | reverse complement strand
GTCGCGTTCGGTGGGGTCGAGCAGGTCGACGTCACCGATCACTACCGCGGGGTCTGTGACCACCGCTTCGGTCAGGCGGAGCAACCATGCGACGAAGCGTTCAACGGTGCTGCGGTCGAACAGGTCGGTGGCGTAAGCCAACGTCCCAGTGGCCGAAGGTTGCGCACTGTGCTCATCGAAGGTCTCGGCGATGTCGAAGTCGAGGTCGAATTTGGCGGTGCCGGTGGTGACGGTGAGTTCCTCGACGACGATGTCCTCGAGCTCGACGTGGTAACCGAGGTTGTTCTGGAAGGCCATCGCGACCTGGAACAGCGGGTGATATGCCGCCGAACGGGTCGGGTTGATCCATTCCACCAAACGTTCGAAAGGGACGTCCTGGTTGCTGTAAGCGTCCAGTGCCCGGCGGCGAACCTGGTCGAGCACATCAAGGAACCGGTCGCCGGCCCGTACTCGCGCCCGCAGCACCCAGGTGTTGACAAAAAAACCCACCAGGTCGTCGAGAGCGTCGTCCATCCGCCCCGCGATAGGGGCACCGACCGCGATGTCCTCCTCACCGGTCACTCTGTGCAGCAGGACCACGGTGAGCGCTTGCAACAGCATCGACGCGGTGACGTTATGCTGAGCGGCCAGGGCGGTGACCCCAGCCCACAGGGGGGCGGGGATATGCACGTCGACCGCATCGCCGCGGTAGCTGCTCACCGGAGGCCGGGGCCGGTCCAGGGGCAGTGCCAGCGTCTCGGGCAATCCGTCGAGCTGTTCACCCCAATACGCCAACTGATGAGCCATCAAACTGTCCGGGTCGGACTCGTGACCCAACAGTTCACGTTGCCACACTGCGTAATCCGCGTACTGCACCGGCAAGGGATCCCAGTCAGGGCCCGCACCGCGACACCGTGTTCGATAAGCCGTCAACACATCACGAGTCAGCGGCCGCAGCGACCATCCGTCGCACGCGATGTGGTGCATCACGATCGCGAGGACATGATCGTCGACACCGCAGCGGAACACAGCAGCATGAAACGGAATATCAGTGGAGATGTCGAAGCGGTGACGGGCAAAGTCGGCCAGCACATGACCGAGCGCGTCGGGTTCGACGTCGACCGGTAACAAACTGTGCCGACCGTCAGGAGTCGCGAGCACGTGCTGCACCGGCATCCCATCGACATCGACGACCACCGTCCGCAGACTCTCGTGGCGGATGATCACGTCGTCGATGGCCGCCTGCAGAGCCGCGACATCCAGAGCACCGCACAACCGAAACGCCGCGGGCATGTTGTACGTCGGAGCACCGTCCTCAAACTGGTTAAGGAACCACATCCGCTGCTGAGCGAACGACAGCGGCACCAGGCTTGGCCGAACCCCCGCCACCAACGCCGGCCGCACAACACCCACCGACTCCACGCACGTAGCCAACCCACCCGGCGTCGGATGATCAAACA
>NZ_JBHYNC010000087.1:0-1515 GCF_042743165.1 Gordonia sp. NPDC058843 | reverse complement strand
CCGATCAACCTTGCCCGAACCGGTCAACGGCAAGGCATCGAGCACGACAATCTGCGCGGGCACCATGTAATCAGGCAACGCCGCAGCGACCGCAGCGCGGACGTCGGCGACACGGACGTTTGCCTGCGGGTCGTTGGCATACACCGACAGAGGTCCCGGTCGAGCCGGTGGGAGATAGACGTCGGTCCACTGGAGCGGGGCCGAGCCGGGATTCTCGTCGTAGACGTACACAACATCCATCGCGTCGGAACGTGAGGACCAGGTGACTGCGGTGCGGTAGCCATGTTCTGCGC
The DNA here is from genome assembly GCF_042743165.1 of Gordonia sp. NPDC058843. NCBI lineage: Bacteria > Bacillati > Actinomycetota > Actinomycetes > Mycobacteriales > Gordoniaceae > Gordonia > Gordonia sp. NPDC058843. The sequence goes on along the minus strand of NZ_JBHYNC010000087.1, from coordinate 1,222 downwards.
CGAGTAAATGTAGTTGTTCGGGTGTTGCGGCCGCAGTGTCGTCTGTGCATCGCTCGGCTAGCGCATCGGATATCGGCAACCCGCTGTGCAGGGCGTGATCGGCGCGTATGTCGCCGATCAGTCCCGTGCGGGGGATCCCGGTTACTCGGACCGCACTCAGCAGTTCTTTTCTGAGTCGGTCGCCGAGTTCTAACAGGCTCCACTGGTCGTCCCACACCCACACCGATGTCGGGGTGAGGGCCGGAGTGCGGACCGATCCCTTGCGGATCACGACATCATAGCGGTGCCAGGTGAGTTCGTTGGCTGCGTGTCCGCGCTTTAGCTGAATGTCCAGACTGCCGACGTCGAGGCGGTCTGCCGCCCAGAGCGTGAAGAACTGAGGGGAGAGAAGCAGCTCGGGCTCGCCGACGACGGCGCGCCGGATTTGGTCCCGCACGTCGGTGTCATCGGCTGCGGTGTCGACCCGAGCCAGGGCGACGCCGGTCTCAAATGCTCGCTGCAGCGCATGGTTGCGCACGTCTCCCAGGAACAATTCACCACCGGGGGCGAGCAGGCCCATCGCCTTGTCGAGGACATCTATGAGGTATCCCGCGTCCGGGAAGTACTGCACCACCGAGTTCACGACCACTGAGTCGAAGTATTCCGTCGGCAACCCGTCGACAACGTGTGCGGGCTGTGCGGACAGCTGGACGCGGTGCCGCCAAGGCAATGCCATGTCGTCGAGCCAGCGGCGCAGATTGGTGACGGCTACTGAAGACACGTCGGTGGCCCAGCACTCGTCACACGCGGGTCCGAGCTGCGACAGCAGGAGCCCTGTGCCGACACCGATCTCGAGGACCCGGTTCGGGCGCGCGCGAAGAATCCGGTCGACCGTCTTGTCACGCCACTCAAGCATTTCAGCGACTGGAATGGGCTCGTCGGTGTAGCTGCTGTTCCAACCAAGGAAGTCCTCGCCGAACCGGCGGTGAACGGCGTCCCGTCCTGAGTAGAAGTCGTGGTAGAAGTCGTCGTAGAGTTCCTCGCGCTCCCCGACGACCTCAGATTCCACGGCGTCGCCATGGTCCAGGCCCGCCGCGGCGTCCAAGGTGATGTAGCCGATCAGGTGAGCAATCGACTCGGTCCCGTCGCCGGTTCCGGTGCTGTGGTGGACGGTAGCGACAGCGGCATTCACGCCGGGGCATGCGCGTAGGGCGGTTTCGATATCGCCGAGTTCGATGCGCAT
>NZ_JBHYNC010000086.1:0-1538 GCF_042743165.1 Gordonia sp. NPDC058843 | reverse complement strand
TCCCTAATCCGAAGAGTTAGGTGAGGTGGCTGCTCAGGCCGCTCCGTGGGGTGTGATGGTGACGTTGTATCCGAGTTGGTGGAGCTCGTTGAGGGCGCGGTTTTTGGTGCGTTCGGGGTGGCGTTTCTGGTGGTAGTCGGCGCCGGGTTCGTCGTAGACGGCGTTGTCGGTGAGCATGGTCCAGACCACGGTGAGCAGGCTGTGTTCGAGCGCGACGATCGCTTTGGGTTTGCCGCGAGAACGCACCAGGCGCCGGTATTTGGCGTTGAGGAAGGTGCCTTTGTGACTGGCGATCGACAACGCTGCCGCCCCGAGAGCACCTTTGAGGTGACGGTTACCGGGACGGGTTTTGACGTTTTTCACCCGTCCCGCGGACTGGTGCTGGCCGGGGCACACCCCCGCCCACGACGCCAGATGCCCTGGCGTGGGGAACTGGGCCATCTCCGCGCCGGTCTCGGCGATGAGCACATCGGCGGTGGTGGTGGAGATACCCGGGATGGTGCAGATCAGGTCCCGCTTGGCCTGAAACGGCGCCATCACCTTCTCGATGCGCTCGGTCAACGCCTCGATCCGGGTGGTGTGTTCGGTAATGAAATCCAGATGCAACTCGACCAGGAACGCGTGGTGGTCGGTGAAGCGGCCCTGCAACGCCTGGGTCAACACGGGGATCTTGCGGCGGAGTTGTTTCACCGACAACTCCGCCAACGTGGCGGGATCGCGTTCACCGTTGACCAACGCCTGCAGCATGAACCGCGACGAGACCCCGTTAATGTCGGAAACGACCACCGATAGTTTGATGCCGGCGTCTTCGAGGACTTTCTCCAACCGTTGAATTTCGCGGCTGCGTTCGCGGGTGATCGCGGTGCGGGTCCGGGTCAGATCACGTAACCGTCGGATTGGTTCGGGTGGCACGAACGAGGCACGCAGCAATCCGTGGGCGGCCAACTGCGCCAGCCACGCCGCATCCGACACATCGGTTTTGCGGCCCGGGAGGTTTTTGGCGTCGTGGGCGTTGACCAGCATCACCTCGAAGGGGGCGTCTTCGAGGAGGTAGTAGAACGGTTTCCAGTAGTCGCCGGTGGCTTCCATGACCACACACGTCACCTGCTCGGCGATCAGATAGTCCCGCAACCGGAGAATGTCGCCGCTCATCGACGACCAGGTCGTGGTGTTCTGCACGGTCTTTCGGCCTGGACTAGCCAGGCGGACACAGACTTTCACATCCGATTTCGAGACATCCATCCCGGCGCATCGGGGATGTAGCACTTCCATCTCGGTCTCCTTCCGAGTCCTCGAAAGTGGGCTGCGGACGGGGCGAACAAATTTGCAGGAGTCTAATCCGCGTGCTCGTAGCAACAATCCACGATTCCCGTGGCAGGCCCCGCGCCTCACACTGAGGTACTGGCTCTTGGGCACAAGGGAGGAATTCAAGGTCGCCGCATCCCACCCCTCCACTATCGACCCCCAACACCGTGGTGACCAGCACAAACTCTTCGACCCCCACGACGGCCGCCAGGCCGCAGATACTGAGGTGCGAG
>NZ_JBHYNC010000085.1:0-2125 GCF_042743165.1 Gordonia sp. NPDC058843 | reverse complement strand
AACTCCCCATACGACACCACCCGCTCACCCACCCGCACCGCCACCGAACCCACCGACAACCCCACCCGCTCAGCAACCACCGACCCCACCGAACGGCCCGACCACCCCAACCCCACCCCAACACCACGCGACCAACCCTCGATGGCGGCACGTTCGTCCGCATCGACGAGGTCGATGTCGCCGACGACCACGTCCGGATCGGCGAGACCCGCGTCGAGAACGTCGATGATCCTGTCCCCGAGGCGTTGTGCCGTGCGGCCGTCGAAGAGATCGGTCGCGTAGACGATCCGGCCGGTCAGCGAGGTGAGGGCACCGTGGGTGTCGCGGTCGGCGCTCATCCCGATCATCAGGTCGAACCGGGCAGCGGGCGACCCGGTGTCGACGGGTGTGATCGTCAGGCCCGGCGCCGACAGTTCCCCCACCGACGTCTGCTCGAGGGTCAGCAAGACCTGGGTCAGCGGCGCGAACGCCTCGCTGCGGGTGGGTGCGAGCGTCTCGACCAGATACTCGAAGGGCACGTCTGCCGCAGCGAACGCATCGAGATCGGTGTCACGCACCAGCCGGACCACCTCACCGAAGGTCGCCGCGGAGTCGACAGGTGTGCGTAGCACCAAGGTGTTGACGAACATCCCGATGAGGGCGTCGAGTTCGGCGCGACCCCGTCCGGCGACCGGTGAACCGACGGCGATGTCTGAAGTGCCCGACAGGCGTGCGAGAACGACGGCGACCGATGCATGCAACACCATGAAGACGGTCACGCCGTGGGTGCGGGCGAAATCCTCGATCCTGGGCGCGAGGTCGTCGGGCAGATCGATCTCGACCAACGCACCGTCATGGGACGCCACCGGCGGCCTCGGACGGTCGGTGGGAAGTTCGAGGACCTCGGGGAGGTCGGCGAGTCGCTCTCGCCACCACCGTGCCTGCCTGCCGAGTTCGGTGGCCGGGTCGTCCAACGAGCCGAGGGTCCGCTGCTGCCACAGGGCGACGTCCGCGTACTGCACCGGAAGCGCCGGGCGGACCGGCGCATTCCCGTCGAGTCGAGACCGGTACGCCTGCAGGAGGTCGTCGACGAGCGGCACCAGGGACTCACCGTCGGCCGCGATGTGGTGTACGACGACGACCAGGACATGCTCGTCGGGATGACCTTCGCCGGGGCCGGGGAAGAAAAGCCCGGCACGGATCGGCAAGTCTCTTGTCACGTCGAACGGTTCGGCGGACAGTGTGCCCACGCCGCCACTCCGCCACCACTGATCGACGGTGACCTCCGCGGCCGGCATGACGTCCTGCCACGGCCGGCCGTCGGAACTCTGCGGGTAACGCGTCCGCAGGACCTCGTGGCGTTCGATCACATCGGCCAGCGCCGCCCGCAGCGCGACCACGTCGAGACGTCCCTGAAGGCGCAAGGCGAACGGGATGTTGTAGGCGGACGAGGTCGGGTCGAATTGGTTGATGAACCACATACGCTGCTGCGCCGTCGACAACGGCGGGCGCGCGGGGCGTGGGACGGACCCGAGCTCCACTGCCTCGACCGACGGCCCGTCGACGGATGAGTGCCGCGCGGCATCGACGTGGGCGGCCATCGACCGCACCGTCGGGGCGTCGAACAACTCGCGCACACCGAACCGGACACCGAAGACGTGCGCGATCCGCGCGGCGACCCGAGTCGCGGACAGCGAGTGCCCACCGATCTCGAAGAAGCTGTCCGTCACCGAGATTCCCGCAGCATCCGGCACGCGCCCGAGCACATCGGCGACGATGGTCCGGACGGCTCGTTCGGTGTCGGTCTCGGGTTCGGCGCGACCCGCAGAGACGAAATCCGGTGCGGGCAGCGCCTTGCGGTCGACCTTGCCAGCGGTGTTCAACGGCAGCTCATCCAGCACGACGACGGTGTCGGGCACCATGTACGACGCGAGGCGGCGGCCGGCGTATTCGCGAACCCGCTGTACTGCCGACTCGTCCGGACCGGCGATGTAGGCGACCAGGCGATCATCGCGCACCACGACCGCCGCGGCGACCACGTCGTCCGCACCCGCGAGGACGGTTTCGACCTCCCCCAACTCGATCCGCTGCCCCCGCAACTTCACCTGAAAATCAACACGCCCCACATACTCCAACTCACCCACAC
>NZ_JBHYNC010000084.1:0-2696 GCF_042743165.1 Gordonia sp. NPDC058843 | reverse complement strand
GGACGAAGTCGTAACAAGGTAGCCGTACCGGAAGGTGCGGCTGGATCACCTCCTTTCTAAGGAGCACTTCTCACCAACTCCGGTTGGTCAGAGGCCAGCATGCGGGCGAACGTCTCGCACTGGTTGCTCATGGGTGGAACGTTGACTACTCGGCACACTTGATCGTCTTCTCCTTCCAGTACTGCTCGTCAGAGCGTGGAACGAATGAGGGAAGCGGTGAGGGTGTCGGGCACGCTGTTGGGTGTCTGAGGGAATGAACTTCCTTCAGTGCCGGCCCCAGTGCACTCGAGCTGCTGGCTCGGGGTGATGGGTGGTTGGTCGTTGTTTGAGAACTGCACAGTGGACGCGAGCATCTGTGGCCAAGTTTTTAAGGGCGCACGGTGGATGCCTTGGCACCAGGAACCGATGAAGGACGTGGGAGGCCACGATAGTCCCCGGGGAGTCGTCAACCAGGCTTTGATCCGGGGGTTTCCGAATGGGGAAACCCGGCAGTCGTCATGGGCTGTCACCCTTGCCTGAACACATAGGGCAAGTGGAGGGAACGCGGGGAAGTGAAACATCTCAGTACCCGCAGGAAGAGAAAACAACCGTGATTCCGGGAGTAGTGGCGAGCGAAACCGGATGAGGCCAAACCGTATGCGTGTGAGACCCGGCAGGGGTTGCGCATGCGGGGTTGTGGGATCTCTCTTCTACGGTCTGCCGGCCGTGGGGCGAGTCAGAAACCGTTGATGTAGGCGAAGGACATGCGAAAGGTCCGGCGTAGAGGGTAAGACCCCCGTAGTCGAAACATCAGCGGCTCGTTTGAGAGACACCCAAGTAGCACGGGGCCCGAGAAATCCCGTGTGAATCTGGCGGGACCACCCGCTAAGCCTAAATATTCCCTGGTGACCGATAGCGGATAGTACCGTGAGGGAATGGTGAAAAGTACCGCGGGAGCGGAGTGAAATAGTACCTGAAACCGTGTGCCTACAAGCCGTGGGAGCGTCGGACATCAGCTTGCTGGTGTCTCGTGACTGCGTGCCTTTTGAAGAATGAGCCTGCGAGTTTGCGGTGTGTTGCGAGGTTAACCCGGGTGGGGAAGCCGTAGCGAAAGCGAGTCCGAATAGGGCGTTTCAGTAGCACGCTCAAGACCCGAAGCGGAGTGATCTAGCCATGGGCAGGTTGAAGCGGAGGTAAGACTTCGTGGAGGACCGAACCCACCAGGGTTGAAAACCTGGGGGATGACCTGTGGTTAGGGGTGAAAGGCCAATCAAACTCCGTGATAGCTGGTTCTCCCCGAAATGCATTTAGGTGCAGCGTCGTGTGTTTCTTGCCGGAGGTAGAGCACTGGATAGGCGATGGGCCCTACCGGGTTACTGACCTTAGCCAAACTCCGAATGCCGGTAAGTGAGAGCGCGGCAGTGAGACTGTGGGGGATAAGCTCCATGGTCGAGAGGGAAACAGCCCAGAGCATCGACTAAGGCCCCTAAGCGTACGCTAAGTGGGAAAGGATGTGGAGTCGCACAGACAACCAGGAGGTTGGCTTAGAAGCAGCCACCCTTGAAAGAGTGCGTAATAGCTCACTGGTCTAGTGATTCCGCGCCGACAATGTAGCGGGGCTCAAGCGTACCGCCGAAGTCGTGTCATTCACACAATAGGGCCAACGCCTGTGTGGATGGGTAGGGGAGCGTCGTGTGCCGGGTGAAGCAGCGCCGGAAGCGAGTTGTGGACGGTTCACGAGTGAGAATGCAGGCATGAGTAGCGATACACACGTGAGAAACGTGTGCGCCGATTGACTAAGGGTTCCTGGGTCAAGCTGATCTGCCCAGGGTAAGTCGGGACCTAAGGCGAGGCCGACAGGCGTAGTCGATGGATAACCGGTTGATATTCCGGTACCCGCTGTGAAGCGTCAAACATCGAGCATCGTGATGCTAAGGCCGTGAAGCCGCCCTGGAGCCTTCGGGCAAAGGGGAGTGGTGGAGCCGCTGAACCAAGCGGTTAGTAGGTGAGTGATGGGGTGACGCAGGAAGGTAGTCCATCCCGGGCGGTGGTTGTCCCGGGGTAAGGGTGTAGGACGTCAGGTAGGTAAATCCGCCTGGCACATAGTCTGAGACCTGATGCCGAGCCGATTGTGGTGAAGTGGATGATCCTATGCTGTCGAGAAAAGCCTCTAGCGAGTTTCATGGCGGCCCGTACCCTAAACCGACTCAGGTGGTCAGGTAGAGAATACCGAGGCGTTCGGGTGAACTATGGTTAAGGAACTCGGCAAAATGCCCCCGTAACTTCGGGAGAAGGGGGGCCACGTCTGGTGATCCGATTTACTCGGTGAGCTGGGGGTGGCCGCAGAGACCAGCGAGAAGCGACTGTTTACTAAAAACACAGGTCCGTGCGAAGCCGTAAGGCGATGTATACGGACTGACGCCTGCCCGGTGCTGGAACGTTAAGGGGACCGGTTAGTCACATTTCGGTGTGGCGAAGCTGAGAACTTAAGCGCCAGTAAACGGCGGTGGTAACTATAACCATCCTAAGGTAGCGAAATTCCTTGTCGGGTAAGTTCCGACCTGCACGAATGGCGTAACGACTTCTCGACTGTCTCAACCATAGGCCCGGTGAAATTGCACTACGAGTAAAGATGCTCGTTTCGCGCAGCAGGACGGAAAGACCCCGGGACCTTTACTACAGTTTGATATTGGTGTTCGGTTCGGCTTGTGTAGGAT
>NZ_JBHYNC010000083.1:0-3470 GCF_042743165.1 Gordonia sp. NPDC058843 | reverse complement strand
TTGGTCTGTGATTTAGCAGAAAGATTTTTGTAGTGTTGTGTTGATGTCTACATTCGATCCTCGTTTTCGGGGGTTGTTTGTAGGTGTTGTTGGAAGTGTGTAAGGGCGTTCGGTGGATGCCTTGGTACCAGGAGCCGATGAAGGACGTGGTAGGCCGCGATAGTCCTCGGGGAGTTGTCAAACGAGCTGTGATCCGAGGGTGTCCGAATGGGGAAACCCAGCACGAGTGATGTCGTGTTACCACCAGCTGAATGTATAGGCTGTGTGGGGGGAACGTGGGGAAGTGAAACATCTCAGTACCCATAGGAAGAGAAAACAATTGTGATTCCGTGAGTAGTGGCGAGCGAAAGCGGATGAGGCTAAACCATGCGCATGTGATACCGGGTAGGGGTTGTGTGTGTGGGGTTGTGGGGTTCGTCTTCTTCCATCTGCCTGTGGAAGCGTGAGTCAGAAAATCGTGTGTTAGGTGAAGTGGCCTGGAATGGTCTGCCGTAGTCGGTGAGAGTCCGGTAGCTGAAAACACATGGTCTTGCGTGACGGTGTCCCCAAGTAGCAGCGGGCTCGTGGAATCTGCTGTGAATCTGCCGGGACCACCCGGTAAGCCTGAATACTTCCTGGTGACCGATAGCGGACAAGTACCGTGAGGGAAAGGTGAAAAGTACCCCGGGAGGGGAGTGAAATAGTACCTGAAACCGGACGCTTACAATCCGTCAAAGCCTGTGAGTCCTTGTGGCTGTGGGTGATGGCGTGCCTTTTGAAGAATGAGCCTGCGAGTTAGTGCTCGGTGGCGAGGTTAACCCGTGTGGGGTAGCCGTAGCGAAAGCGAGTCTGAATAGGGCGTTGGAGTCGCCGGGTCTAGACCCGAAGCGGAGTGATCTACCCATGGCCAGGGTGAAGCGTCGGTAAGACGTCGTGGAGGCCCGAACCCACTTCAGTTGAAAATGGAGGGGATGAGTTGTGGGTAGGGGTGAAAGGCCAATCAAACTCCGTGATAGCTGGTTCTCCCCGAAATGCATTTAGGTGCAGCGTCACATGTTTCTTACCGGAGGTAGAGCTACTGGATGGCCGATGGGCCCCACAGGGTTACTGACGTCAGCCAAACTCCGAATGCCGGTAAGTGAGAGTGTGGCAGTGAGACTGCGGGCGATAAGGTTCGTAGTCGAGAGGGAAACAGCCCAGATCGCCGGCTAAGGCCCCTAAGCGTGTACTAAGTGGAAAAGGATGTGGGGTCGCGAAGACAACCAGGAGGTTGGCTTAGAAGCAGCCACCCTTGAAAGAGTGCGTAATAGCTCACTGGTCAAGTGATCCTGCGCCGACAATGTAGCGGGGCTCAAGTACACCGCCGAAGCCGCGGCACTCACACAATAGCCCGTTGGTTTTCTACGGAGAGTCAACCAGGTGTGTGGGTGGGTAGGGGAGCGTCCTGCATCCGTGGAAGCCACAGAGTGATCTAGTGGTGGAGGGTGTGGGAGTGAGAATGCAGGCATGAGTAGCGAAAGCAGAGTGAGAAACTCTGCCGCCGAATGACCAAGGGTTCCTGGGCCAGGCTAATCCGCCCAGGGTGAGTCGGGACCTAAGGCGAGGCCGACAGGCGTAGTCGATGGACAACGGGTTGATATTCCCGTACCCGTGTATCCGCGCCCATGCTGAATCAGTTGTACTAACCATCCTGATCTCCACGAGAGCACCTTCGGGTGCCGGGTTGGGGTGATGCATGGGACCTTGGCTGGTAGTAGGCAAGCGATGGGGTGACGCAGGAAGGTAGTGGGGCCAGTCAGTGGTTGTACTGGTGTAAGCCTGTAGGGCGAGTGGTAGGCAAATCCGTCACTCATGATGCCTGAGAGGTGATGCGTAGCCGTTGAGGTGAATTCCATGATCCTATGCTGCCGAGAAAAGCCTCTAGTGAGTTGGTACACGGCCCGTACCCCAAACCAACACAGGTGGTCAGGTAGAGAATACTAAGGCGATCGAGAGAACTGTGGTTAAGGAACTCGGCAAAATGCCCCCGTAACTTCGGGAGAAGGGGGACCTATTCTGGTGACGATCTTTACGGTCTGAGCTGGTGTGGGTCGCAGAGACCAGAGAGAAGCGACTGTTTACTAAAAACACAGGTCCGTGCGAAGTCGTAAGACGATGTATACGGACTGACGCCTGCCCGGTGCTGGAAGGTTAAGAGGACCGGTTAATCACTTCGGTGGTGAAGCTGAGAATTTAAGCCCCAGTAAACGGCGGTGGTAACTATAACCATCCTAAGGTAGCGAAATTCCTTGTCGGGTAAGTTCCGACCTGCACGAATGGCGTAACGACTTCTCTGCTGTCTCAACCACAGACTCGGCGAAATTGCAGTACGAGTAAAGATGCTCGTTACGCGCGGCAGGACGAAAAGACCCCGGGACCTTCACTATAGCTTGGTATTGGTGTTCGGTTCGGTTTGTGTAGGATAGGTGGGAGACTGTGAAGTGGGCACGCCAGTGTTCATGGAGTCGTTGTTGAAATACCACTCTGATCGTATTGGACTTCTAACCTCGGACCCTGATCGGGTTCAGGGACAGTGCCTGGTGGGTAGTTTAACTGGGGCGGTTGCCTCCTAAAAGGTAACGGAGGCGCCCAAAGGTTCCCTCAGCCTGGTTGGCAATCAGGTGTTGAGTGTAAGTGCACAAGGGAGCTTGACTGTGAGACGTACATGTCGAGCAGGGACGAAAGTCGGGACTAGTGATCCGGCACCGGCAAGTGGAAGCGGTGTCGCTCAACGGATAAAAGGTACCCCGGGGATAACAGGCTGATCTTCCCCAAGAGTCCATATCGACGGGATGGTTTGGCACCTCGATGTCGGCTCGTCGCATCCTGGGGCTGGAGTAGGTCCCAAGGGTTGGGCTGTTCGCCCATTAAAGCGGCACGCGAGCTGGGTTTAGAACGTCGTGAGACAGTTCGGTCTCTATCCGCCGCGCGCGTAAGAAACTTGAGGAAACCTGTCCCTAGTACGAGAGGACCGGGACGGACGAACCTCTGGTGTGCCAGTTGTCCCGCCAGGGGCACCGCTGGTTAGCTACGTTCGGAAGGGATAACCGCTGAAAGCATCTAAGCGGGAAGCCTGTTCCAAGATGAGGTTTCTCACCCCCTCAGCGGGGTTAAGGCCCCCTACAGACCATGGGGTTGATAGGCCAGAACTGTACGCACAGCAATGTGTTCAGGTGACTGGTACTAATCGGCCGAGGACTTACCAACAACACCCACAACATCACCACACACCACAACAGTGTGTTTCTGATCGTTGATCGCATCCACTATGCACCTCTGAAACAACACACAACTGTTCAAACAAACAGTCTGTGACACTGTTTCATAAAGTTACGGCGGCCATAGCGGAGGGGAAACGCCCGGCTCCATTCCGAACCCGGAAGCTAAGCCCTCCAGCGCCAATGGTACTGCACCCTAATCAGTGTGGGAGAGTAGGACACCGCCGAACACAA
>NZ_JBHYNC010000082.1:0-7618 GCF_042743165.1 Gordonia sp. NPDC058843 | reverse complement strand
CCACCAGCATCAATCGCCTCCCAAAACCCTCCACAAACCTCCACGCCACACCAGCCTCAACAGTCAGGCTGTTGCGCTGACCACTTGAACCTGCCATCGACGATATGTCGTCGGCGCTTACCCAGAGGGCGTTTCTCTGGGGCGCATTCTGCCTCAGCTCAGCCCAGCAGCTTCTTCTGGACCTTGCCCATGGCGTTGCGCGGGAGGGACTCGACGAACCGGATCTCGCGTGGACGTTTGTGATTCGACAGTTCACCGGCGACGAACTCGATGAGTTCGGTGTCGGCGACGGCGTCGCCGACGACGTAGGCGACGATCCGTTGGCCCAGGTAGTCGTCGGGCACGCCGATGACGGCCGCCTCGCGGACCGCGGGGTGTGCGAGCAGGACGGTCTCGATCTCGCCGGCTCCGATGCGGAATCCGCCGGACTTGATGAGGTCGGTCGCTCGTCGTCCGACGATGCGGTGCATCCCGTCGGCGTCGATGACCGCAACGTCGCCGGTCGCGAAAAAGCCGTCGGGAAGCCATGATTCGGCGGTCGCATCGGGGCGATCGAGATACCCGGAAGCCATCATCGGGCCGCGGACGTGGAGATCGCCGACGCTCTGGCCATCGTGCGGCAGCGGCTCGCCGTTCTCCTGCAGGCGGGTTTCCACGTGGGCGAGGGGCACTCCCACCCAACCGGGTCGGCGCTCGCCGTCGACGCGGGTGCTCACCGTGATCAGCGTTTCGGTCATGCCGTAGCGCTCGACGATCTGGTGCCCGGTGAGTTCGTGGATGCGATCGAACACCGGGACGGGTAGCGGGGCGCTTCCTGACACGAGGACACGAGCCGACGAGAGTGTCTGCGCTGCAGCCGGATCGGCGGCAATGCGGTTCCAGACAGTCGGCACCCCGAAGAACATGCTCGCACCGGCTCCCGCGGCGGCGGCATAGGTGTCGGCTGTCGGTGTGACGGTGTGGATCAGTCGTCCGCCGCGTCGGAGAGGCCCGAGGACTCCCAGGATCAACCCGTGGACGTGAAACAGCGGCAGACCGTGTGCCAGAGTGTCGTCCGCGGTCCACGACCAGGCGTCGGCGAGTGCATCGAGTCCCTCGGCAATCGCCTGACGGGTGAGCGGCACGCCTTTGGGGAGGCCGGTAGTGCCGGACGTGTAGAGGATCAGTCCGGTCGAGTCGGCGTGCGGCTCGGGGTGGCGGTGCCACGATTTCGCATACCGTCGGACCGGGATGACCGGCAGGGTCGGTTCGGACGGGGCCTGCCCCAACCAGGCCTGTGCCTGCGAGTCGGCGAGGATGTGTTCGAGTTCGCGAGGGCCGGAATCGGGCGGAACGGGGACCACCGGTACCCCGGCGATGAGTGCGCCGACCACCGCCAGCACTGTCTCCACCGTCGGCGTGGCCAGGACTGCGACGGTCCGTGCGCCGGCGATCCGTTCGGCCACCGCGGTCGCCGCCCCGACGAGATCTTCACGCGACAGCTTGTCGTCGCCGACGCGGATCACGGCAGGGTCGTCCGGTGCGGTGGGGGTCAGGGTGGGCAGCAGCACGTCTTCACTGTGCCACGCCGGGCCGATCCCGCCCGTCACCTGCGCGGATCGTCGAGGTCAGGCGGCGTGCGCCGACATCCGGCCGGCCGTCGGCCGCGTCGGGACATCCCGCCCCGGCGTACCGCGCGCGTCCCCAGTTGTTCCGGTGGCATGATCTCGTGAGCACGCAGCAACGATCGGGGGTTGGTAACGATGTCCACACGTTTTCACCTGAGCACCATGCGCCCGCGGGACCCTGACGAACCGGGTCGGACGGCGGGCACCCTCGAGCTCTTCTTCGATCTGGTCTTCGTGGTCGCGGTGAGCATCGCGGCGGTCCAGCTGCATCATGCGCTCACCGAGAACCACATCGTCGACGGCGTGGTGTCGTACGCGTTCGTCTTCTTCGCCATCTGGTGGGCGTGGATGAACTTCACCTGGTTCGCGACATCTTTCGGAACCGATGACTGGTTCTACCGGGTCCTCACATTCGTGCAGATGGCCGGCGTGCTGGTCTTGGCGGCGGGGATCGAACCGGCATTCGTCGACCGCGAATTCGGGCTGGTCGTCGTCGGTTACGTGATCATGCGCGTCGCGATGGTCGCCCAGTGGCTGCGTGCCTCGCGCTCGGCCGGGACCCGTCGACGAACCACGCAGTACTACGCCGCCGGCATCGCGTTCGTCCAGGTGCTGTGGCTCCTGTGGCTTCTCGTCCCGTCGGGGACTGCTGCGACGATCGGGTTCGTGGCGCTCGTCGCAGCGGAGCTGGCGGTCCCGGCGATCGCCGAGCGTCAGGGAAACACGCCGTGGCATCCTCACCACATCACCGAACGCTACGGTCTGTTCACGCTCATCCTCCTCGGCGAGAGTCTGCTCGCCTCGTCGAACGCGATCATCGAGGCGTTGCACAACGATCAGGAACTCGCGCCGCTGATCTCGATCGCGATTCTCACCTTCATCGCAACCGCCGCGCTGTGGTGGATCTACTTCTGGCCGCCGCATCATCGGGCGATCGGTTCGCTGGCCGATTCGCTCCGCTACGGCTACGTCCACTACTTCGTCTTCGCCGCGGCGGGTGCATTCTCGGCGGGCATCGAGGTCGAGATCGATGCCCTGACCCATCACAGCGAGCTGTCGGAAACCCAGGCGTCGTTCACGGTCACGATCCCGATCGCGATCTTCATCATCGGCATCTGGTGGATCGCGCTCCGCGCCAACGCCGATCGCGTGGTGAACACCGTGGTGCCGGTCGGTGCCGTCCTGGTCTTGCTCGACCCGGTCATCCCGGTACCGTTCGCGCTGACCGCCGTGTTCCTCATCGCGATCGTCGTCGTGCTGGTCCTCCGGCCGCCGCTCACTGCGGACAGCGAGACGCGCTCAGTTCATCGCCGCAGCGATGCTGGTGAGCAACCAACTGCGTAGTCGCGCGGAGCTCCAGTTCCGCTCGACGGTGAAGTAGCGGTAGGTCGCGGGCGCGGTGAGATAGCTGAGAATGTCGGCGAACTCATCGATTCGGGTGTCGGCGATGAGGTTGCGGTGAACGAACCAATGACAACCGGTGTGCACATCGTCGAGGCGCCGGAGTTCGGATCGTTCGAGTTGTTCGCCGATGGCGGGGTCGGTGTCGGCCGCCAGCGTCGCCGCATGCCAGAGGTCGGCGATCCGGCTGTTCGCGGCGATGACGTGATCGACGTATCGGCCGATGGCTCGGTCGGTGTCGGCGTCGCTCATGATCGCGATGAACTCGGGTCGCTCGAGCAACGAGACGAACTTCTCGTCACCGGTGAAACCGCGCTCGAGGACAGCCATCATGAGCGACGCCTTGGACCCTGCCTGATGCACGGTGCCCACGGCCACCCCGGCGTGCTCCGCGATCTGCTGCACCGTGGTCCGTGAGTACCCGTGCTGCACGAAGAGCGCTTGCGCCGCGTCGAGGATTCGGGACCGCGTATGCGCCGCGCTGATCGCTCGCTTGCGCGGTGTGTAGGGGCGTTTACTCACACCGGCCTCCGCTCCGGTCGGACTCGAACAGCATTGATGGTAGCGCGGGGTGGGGAGTCGCGGTCGACCCCGGTCTGGACGGGTTGCCGGAGGAGCGGCACGTGAACTGCAAAGATGAGACCGATGAGCGGAAAGCACGTCCTTCGCTGAAAATTTGGATAGAGTCTGGCTCTATCCAAAGTGGAAGGCGTGATGGCAACGATACTGATGTGCGGGACGCCGTTGGCCGGGCATGTCGGTCCGCTCGTCGCCGTGGGGCGGGTGCTGGTCGAACGAGGCCATCGGGTGACGATGGTGACCGGCTCGCGCTTCGCCGAGCAGGTGGCCGGCGCGGGACTGAGCCTCCATCCGCTGGGTGGGATCGCCGATTTCGACGAGCGAGACCCCGACAGCTTCACCCCGGACCGGCACCGATACCGCGGGCTGACCCTGTCGCGGTACCAAGTCGAGCGCACGTTCATCGCTCCCTTGCCGGACCAGGCGGCCGCGGTGGACGCGGTCGCCGGACACCGTGAGGTCGACGCGATCCTGTGCGACGGCACGTTTGCCGGCATCATCCCGATGCTGTCGCGACCTCGCGACCGGCGGCCGCCGGTGATCGGGATCGGCACGATGCCTCTGGCGCAGTCGAGTCCCGATGTGGCGCCGTTCAACAGTGGCCTGACGCCGATGGGCGGACCACTGGGCAGGATGCGTAATCGGTTGGCCCACCTCCTTGTTCGGCATGTGCTGTTCGCGCCCACGCAGAGGTCCGCGCGAGAGCTGGCCCGACGGGCGGGCGGCACACTCGATCATTTCGTCCTGGACCTCTCGAGGGCGTTCGACCGTTTCGTTCAACTCGGACCCGCCGAGTTCGAATACCCGCGCGCCGATCTCGCGCCGAACACCGTCTTCGCGGGACCGATGCCCACGGCCGGCAGGTCACCGGCCTTGCCGCCGTGGTGGTCGGACATGCTCGCCGACAACCGGCCGGTCGTACACGTCACCCAGGGCACGCTCGACAACGACGACTTCTCGCAACTCGTCGAACCCGCGGTGGCCGGGTTGGCCGGGCTGGACGTCCAGGTCGTCGTCACGACCGGCGGAGCGAACCCGGATCCGGTGCCGCGCGCTGCGAACACGCGGATCGCGCAGTACCTGGACTACGACGCGCTGCTGCCGCGGACCTCGGTTCTGGTCACCAACGGGGGCTACGGCGGAGTCCTCCAGGCGCTGCGTCACGGAGTGCCGGTGATCGTCGCACCAGGGGGCGAGGACAAGCCCGAAGTCGCCGCCCGGGTGGCGTATTTCGGGGTCGGGACGAGTCTGGGCACCCGACGCCCGGCCGCCGATGTCATCACCGACGCGGTGCGCCGAATCCTGGCCGACGACGATCTGACCGCCCGGTGCCGGCAGATGGCGAGCGCGATGGCCGACTACGACCCGGCTGCCACGCTCATCGCGGAATTCGATCGCGTGACCCTCGGCCGTGATCGCCGACGTTCGGAGAATTGAGGTCTGTCCCGCCGAACGCGGACAGGCCGTCGGAACCATCAAAGGAGAAGCACATGTCCCTCCCGGATCTTCCCGGCCGTGGCCGCCGTTCGCCCAATCGGCCGGCCCGCCGCCTCGTCGTCGTATTGAGCTGTCTTGCAATCACCCTCGGTATGACAGCGGCGATCCCCGCGGAGGTCGCCGCGCGCCCGCTACCACCGGGCGGATCGAGCGCGACCATGGTGATCGTGAACCTGTCGGGGGCGCCGCTGACACTCGACAGGTCTCCCGCCACCGACGTGTGGTCGGGCAGTTCGAGTACTGACCGGTGGATCGATCCACCGGCGGCGTGGATCATGCCCGATCAGACCGAGGTGGTCCGAGCGTGGTCGAGCAATCCGGTCCACATGGCCACCCACGTGCGGTACAGCGGCGGATACCGTTCCGCCAGATGGCAGTTTCGGATGAGTCTCGATCACCAGTTCTCCATCACGACCCTCGGCAACACCGGTGCGACCCATGGTGACCGCGTCGTGGCACGGCTCGACCGTCTCGGACCCGCCATGAAGGCGACGTACGTTCTCTACTGACGACATAAATACTGCGACAAAGCTGTTCGCGTACAAGACCTCGCCGGCGTTCGGCCGACGACAACCCGAGGAGGCCCGTCATGAGCAATGCACGAGCTGTGATCGACACGCACATCGATGCGTTCAACAATCGCATCCCGGATCAGGAACCGTGGGCGGCAAGCGCCGAATTGAGCTCGCCGGGTGGAGTGTTCACCGGACGAGAGGGCGTGTTGGGTTTCCTGTCAGTGTTCCAGGGTGCTTTCAGCGACGGTCGCCTCACCGTCGGCTCGTACGTGATAGATGCCGACAACGCCTCGGTGGAGGGCACGTTCGACGGGGTTCACGACGGGGTTCTGCAGAGTCCGTCTGGTCCGATCGGCCCCACCGGACGCACTGTCTCGTTCAGGTGGAGCGCGACCTACCAGGTGGACGGATCAGAGCTGCTGTCCGAACACCTGTACTTCGACCAGCTCGACTTCCTGGGACAGTTGGGAGTTCTTCCGGGATGAGGCGTGCGCGGCGCCGGACCGTCGGGTTCCTCTCGATCACGATCATTGTGGGAGTGATCTTCTCGGGTGTTCAGGGAATCTCCTCGGCGGCACCGGCACCGGCACCCGCGTCGGCGTCGCTGGTGAGCAGTGTGGCGATCGGGCAGCACCGGCACGACGTGCTCGTCCGATCGCCCGCGATGGGACGGGATGTGCCGGTGAGCGTGCTGCACCCGGCACATGCTCGTTCGCGTGGGACCCTCTACCTCCTCGACGGCGGCGGTCAGAAGACCGCGGTCAGCGATTGGATCAGGGAGGCACACGCGGACCGCTACTTCGCCGGCAAGGGCACCAATGTGGTGCTGCCCGGCGGCCAGGGAGCGTTCTACACGAACTGGCGGCACGTCGACACCGGATTCGGTCGTCCGCAGTGGGAGACCTTTCTGACCGTCGAGCTCCCTCCGCTGATCGACCGGCGGTTCCACGGCAACGGGAGGAATGCGATCGCCGGTCTCTCCATGGGCGGACAAGCCGCCTTCACGCTCGCGACACGCCGGCCGGGGCTCTATACGGGCGTCGGCTCCATCAGCGGATGCCCGTTCACGACCGGTCCAGTGCACGAGTCGCAGATCCGCGCCGCGGTCATCCGCGACGGCGGGGACCCCACCAACATGTGGGGCCCCTGGAATGGCCCGGGGTGGGCCGACCACGACCCGGGCTACCGTCTACGTGCCCTCGCCGGGATGCGCGTCTTCATCTCGTCCGGGTCCGGCGCCCCCGGGCCCCTCGACCAGCGCACCAGGCTCGACCCGGGTCGACACCGGTCGGAGAAGATCGCAACGGGAGCGGTACTGGAGAGCTCGGTGAACGCGTGCTCGAGGGAGTTCGCGCACCGAATGCGGTCCGAAGGTCTGCGGCCGACCACCCACTTCCGTGCCATCGGAACCCATGCGTGGCCGTACTGGGCGCAGGACCTGACCGTCATGTACCCGGTCCTCGCCGAGGCCCTCTGACCGCTGACGCGTGAGTTGCCGCCATTCCGGGTACACCGGCCTCATGTCTGACAACGACCCTGCTCGGAAACCGTTCAACGCGCAGAACCCCGATCCGTCGAGCACGGCGGGTCTCGAGCCCGGAGGCGGAGTCGCGCCGGGGGACACCCCGCCGTCCGAGTCCGCGGTCGGGGGGGACGAGCACGAGCCGCCGCAACGCGGGCGGACCGGCGGTGTGATCGTGATCGGGATTGCGGCGATCGTCTTCCTCCTGGTCGCACTCGGTCTGATCGGCCGCGCGGTGGGGCTGTTCTGAGCCGTCCTCGCCAGTGTGATTTCTGAGGCGAGAGAACTGCACAGCCACTGGTCCCTGGTCCAAAAGAAGCGACCCACCCCTGCTCCCTGAGGAGCGCCCGGAGCTTGCGGAGGGCGCGTCACGAAGGGTCTGGCGGCCGAGTCAGCGAGACCCTTCGTAAAGCTCGCTCCTCAGTATCTGCGGCCAGGCGGCCGTCGTTGACTACGAAAGAACACTCGTGAGTGCCCGAAATCCATGCTCCCTGAGG
>NZ_JBHYNC010000081.1:2229-7910 GCF_042743165.1 Gordonia sp. NPDC058843 | reverse complement strand
ACCTCGACGCGCTCCTTCGTCGCTTGCTCGGCCCGGCGGCTTGCGCTCCTCGCACCTCAGGGAGCAGGGGTTATGCGGTTCTTTCGGATTAGGGAGCAGAGCGAACCAGCGGCTCTGTGGTTCTTTCGGATTAGGGAGCAGGGGTTATGCGGTTAATTCGGATCAGGCCGCGGCATCTCCGGAATCCTCGTTCGAGTCCGAACCACTCCCGGTGTCGGCGTCGCCGGAATCAGCGGTGTCCGGATCAGCGGCACCGGAGTCTGCACCGTCCGAATCCGGGATGCCGGTGTCCGGGGTCTCCGAATCAGGCGCGTCGGAGTCATCGGAGTCCGAACCGCCGGATCCGCTGTCGTCAGAAGTCCCCGGCGCGCGGTGCTTCCCGACGTAGCTGTCCTCCGCCGAGCGGTGCTTGCCGACGTAGCTCTCGGCCACATCGGTCTCGTCGCCGGTGGTGACCTCGGACGTGTCGAGGGCCGTGGTGGCGGACTGCTCCACCGACGCGGCATCGGACGAAAGGCTCGCGCGCGCCGGGATGTTCGACGCTCCGGTGTCGATCGGATCGCTCGCAGGCAGACCGAACGGGAGCTCGTAAGCCGGGATGCGGATGACCGGGACGAGCTCACCGGTGTCGAGCTGCCCGAACTCGATGACCGGCAGTCCCAGGCGGTTCGGCCGGAGTTCACCGTTCACCTCGACCAGCGGGCGGAAGGTGACCTTGGAACCCAGCCAGTCGACCGTGATCGGACCGGTGAAACCGTAATCGCTGGTCAGCCGGAGGAAGTTCCCGCTGAACAGATCGTGGTCACCGCCGATGCTCAGGCGTGCGAAGTCTTTGGAGAGGGAGAACCAGTCGCTGTCGAAGTCGATGTCCTCGCCACCGAGGAGCGCAGATACGAGGCCGCTCAGGACTTCACCGCCGGCATCGCCGAGCACACCGCCCGGGTCCGCTAGCAGCGCGGTCGGATCCGTCAGTCCGAATTGAACCTCACCATTGGGTTGCTTCCACCGGAAGTCGAACGTTCCTGCCACGTTTGCGCAGGCGCCGACTCCATCGGCGTGGGCAGCGGTCAAGCCGCCGTAGCAACCGACCCCCTTCACTCCTGGGATCTGGGCAACCTTGTTGCCGAGAAGTGTCACGTCGAGTGGATCAGTATTCCAAGCGTGGGCAGTCCCGATGACCGCGAACGAGAATGCTTTGCGACCGTCGCTCGCGCCTGCGGTGGCCAAACTGACCGGCAGATACGAGACTGCCGTAGCGTCGCCATTCCGATAAGCCATCGCAAATTGAAAGCCGTTGCCGATCACCGTCGACGTGCCTTCCGTCGTCGGCTCATCCTCAATCGAGTCCGGCAGCCCGGAGCCGAAGAGCGGGACGAGGATGATATTGGCGGCATCCTTGACCCACGAAGGTATCGCCGCGTAGGCATCCTGCACAGTGCCGTATATGCCTACCGGGACGAGTTCAAGGCTTCCCGGCATCACGACCGCAACCCCGAAGCCGCCCATATCCGTACTCGATCCGGAGCAGTCCGCTTCTCCGTTCGATGCACCCGAGGCGCACATCTCGATACGCCATGCCTCGACCACCTCCGCCAGACCGTCGTTGCTCAGGTCCGCGAGCAACGACCCCAGCGGGTTGGTTCCGTACTGATTCTGGAGGTTGGTGAAACTGTTGACGGCATCGCTGATCGGTGACGCCTCGGCGACCGCCGGTTCCGCCACCTGCCCCGCGCCGATCGCAGCAACAGTGGCCAGCGCGGCCGCCCCCGCGATCGCGCGGTGCTGCCGTCGTTGCTTCCGGTTCTCGCGTCGAGCGACCTTCTCAGATCGCTGGATTCCGTTGCGCCCCACCCTGGTCATCCGTCCAACTCTCTTCTCCCCGACCTCCCGAGCTCAGTAAGTGAATCATCACGGTCGGCAACCCGGTAGCTGATCGGGGGAAATGGCACGAAACGGCCGTTCTGGTCAGGCGTCCAGGATGGGATGCGAGACGAGTTCCGGCACAGACGAGTTCGGCTGCCTGAACTCTCGATGTCGAATCCCGCTCATGCGCGGTCGTTTCCGTCGGGGGACGACGCCGCCGGCGCACCTACCAGCGGTCCCGGTCGAGGCGCTCCCCCGCGGCACCGGCATCGGCGGCACAACCGAAGCCGACGATCCAGCGGGTGGGGCCGGTCTCGCCGGCGGCGATCTCGACCTTGCCGAGCATCATCGGTTCGGGAAGGGCGGCCAGGAAGCCGCCGAGCGCGGCCGGAGACAGCGTCCACACCTCACCCCGGATCGCGCGGGCGGCAACCGGATCGCGGATCAACCCCGGCTTCGGCGGCGTCGTATCGAGCGCGACCAGGCGGTACGACGGGGTCGTGGTGACCTCGCCCGACCATCGGGCGCCGCGGTCGCTGAGCTCGTGGGTCAGCGGACCGCCCCGCATGTGTGCCCCGAACACCGCGAGCTCGACCGCGTCGTCGCGCTCAGCCCACGAGGGCGCCACCGCGTCGTCGCCGAGAAAGCGACGTGCCACATCGACGAGCACGGCGTCGGTATGTCCGAGGCCGAGGAATGTGATGCCGAACTGCGCTGTGCCGCTGCCCTCTTCGCCGACTGTCCCGGCGGGTACCGCGAGCCCACACAGGTCGAAGAGGTTGCAGAAGTTCGTGTAGATGCCCATCCGTGAGTTGACGCCCACCGGATCCGCGGCCACTTCGGCGAGCGTGGGATGCGTGGGCGCGGTCGGCACCATCAGGACCGACGCATCACCCCACTGCTCCATCGCCTCGGCGCGCAGGTCCGCGAGACGACGATGGGCCCGCAACAGGTCGACGGCCGAGAACCTGTTCGCCGCACCGATGATCGCCGACACGGTCGGATCGAGCCCGGCGGCGACGGGGTCCGCGACGGAATCCAGGTAGTCCCCCACCGCGTCGTACCGCTCGGCGACGAGCGCGTCGTCGTAGAGGAGCCTGGCGGCCTCGAGGAACGGTGACAGGTCGATGGTCTTGATCGTGAACCCCGCCGCTTCGGCGCGGTGCACCGCTTCGCCGAAAGCGGCCCGCCACCGGTCGTCCAGGCCGGGCAGTTCGGTGGGCACGGCCACGACCGGGCGCTCCTGCGCGGCACAGGGTCGGGATTCCGGGAACGGCCTCGGGCCAACGGCTTCGGCCATCACCGCCATCGATCGGTCGGCCAGCGCCAGGTCGGCGGCGAAGACGGTGACCACGTCGTAGCTCGCACAGGCGGGCACGACTCCCGCGGTGGAGACCACGCCGACGGTCGGCTTGATGCCGACGATGCCCTGCAGCGCGGCCGGCACCCGGCCCGACCCGGCGGTGTCGGTTCCGATTGCGATGTCGGCGAAACCGAGGGCGACCGCCACGGCCGATCCGGAACTGGATCCGCCCGAGATCCGGTCCGGCCGCCGCGAATCCCGAACCGCCCCATAGGGACTGCGGGTACCGACCAGACCGGTGGCGAACTGGTCGAGGTTCGTCTTGCCCACCACCACTGCGCCGGCGGCACGCAACGCGGCCACCGTTGGGGCATCGGACTCGGGGGCGAACGCGAAACCGGGACACCCCGCGGTGGTCGGGAGACCGTGGACGTCGACGTTGTCCTTGACGGCGAGGAGTACACCGGCCAGCGGACCGCCGTCGGCGACAGACCGCTCGTAGTCGGCCGCCACGTCGGCCTGGGGCCGCAGCGTGATGAACACCTCTGAACGGTCTGCCTCGGCAATCCGCGCGTACACCTCGTCGATCCGGCTCATGCCACGCGCTCCTTCTCGTCTGCGATCCCCGCGGCCCCGGCATCGGCGAGGCTCGCCCCCACCGCTTTCGCGGCGAATTCCCCCTGTAGCGACCACCGTTCACGCTCTTCCGCACGAGCGACCTCCATCGTCGCCCGCCGGGTCGCGATGTCGGCGGCGTGCTCGTCGAGGAAGCTCTGGTGCGCGGCCAGCGAGAACTCGCCGTCGACGATCTTCGTGCTGTCCCCACGCCCGGCCGCGACGTCGGCCCGCATGTCGAGGAGCTCCGCCGAACTCACCGGGTACCAGTGGATTCGGTCGAAGAACCGGAGGAGCCAGGGATGTTCGGGGTCGAATCCCGGCGCCGGCAGCGGATGCCGGTGATTCCACACCTGTGTTGTCCGGCCGACGAACTGATAACCGCCCGGACCCTCCATGCCGTAGATGCAGAGATACGCGCCACCGATACCGACCGCGTTCTCCGGTGTCCAGGTGCGGGCGGGGTTGTACTTGGTCGTGACGAGGCGATGCCGCGGATCCAGCGGAACGGCCACCGGTGCACCGAGATAGACGTCTCCGAGGCCGAGTACCAGGTAGCTTGCGTCGAAGACCGTGCGGTACACCTCGTCGACCGAGTCCAGTCCGTTCATGCGCCGGATGAACTCGATGTTCCACGGGCACCACGGTGCATCCGATCGGACGCCCAGCATGTACCGCTCGATCGCCTCACGGGTTGCCGGGTCGTCCCACGACAGGGGCAGGTGCACCGTGCGGCTCGGCACCACGAGGTCCTCGGCCGCCGGGAGCTGGCTCTCGCATTCGGTCAGCCACTCCAGCATCCGCGCCTGCGACCACACGTCGGGATCGGCCTTCACCTGCAGGGACCGGATACCCGGGGTGAGATCGATGAGCCCGCGCGGCTTCTCGGCGGCGATCCGTTCACCGAGAGCGTGCACCCGTGCGCGCAGGGCCAGGTCGAGCTGCATCTCGCCGTACTCCACCAGGATGTTGTCGTCGCCGGACCGGCGATAGGTGACCGAGGTCGATCCGTCGGCAGTCGTCGTGGTGCCCAGGATGCCGTTGTCGGCATCGCCACCCGACGACAAGACGTCGACGAAGCTGGCCCGCCGGCCCAGGCCGAGCTCGGAGGGCGACGCGGCCCGATCGCCTCGTACCGCCACGAATCGGATCGTGTCGCCCGGCTTCAGCTGGCCGAGCTTCCAGCGCTGCGCGGTCGTCACCGTGACCGGACAGACGAATCCACCGAGGCTCGGGCCGTCGGGGCCGAGCAGGATGGGCGTGTCCCCGGTGAAGTCGAGCGCGCCGACGGAGTACGCGGTGTCGTGGATGTTCGACGGATGCAGCCCGGCCTCACCGCCGTCATTGCGCGCCCAACGGGGTTGGGGCCCGATCAGACGGATGCCGGTCCGGTCTGAGTTGAAGTGCACCTCGTAGTCGGTCGCGAACAGGTCGGCGATGTCCTCGTCGGTGAAGAACTCCGGAGCCCCGTGGGGTCCCACGGTCACCGCCAGTTGCCATGCGTTGGTGAAAGCCGGCTGCTCGTCGCCGAGGATCCGACGCGGCGCGCCGACCGGACCATCCAGCAGTTCTAGACGGTCGCCGGCGACCAGCGCCCGCCCATCGAGTCCGCCGAACCGGCCCATGGTGAAGGTGGACCTGCTCCCGAGATGATCGGCGGCGTCGAGCCCACCCGACACCGCGAGATACGCCCGCATGCCCAGGGCGCCGATCGAGCCGATGTCGAGAACGTCACCCTCCTCGATCCTCAACGGAACCCACTGCGGCACAGTCGCTCCGTTGACGGTCGCCCGGACCCGGGGCCCCGGGTGGGGGCAGGCCCCCGGCCGGTGGATAACGAGGGGGGGGGCCCAGAGGGGGTTGTACAACGCGGCCGCGGGGTCCGGGTTTGCGGCACCGC
>NZ_JBHYNC010000081.1:0-2219 GCF_042743165.1 Gordonia sp. NPDC058843 | reverse complement strand
GCTCGCCCCTTTTCCTACACCCCCCCCCCCCCCCACCCACACCGACCCCCCCGCGGCCACGGCCCCCCGTTTCCGGGCCGCCCACCCGGGGCCCCGGGTCCGGGCCACGACCGCGGTCCGTTCGAATCGGAGGGCGGGGCCCATGAGGGTGATCTCCAGGCCGGCCGCGGTCTCCGGGTTGCCGACAGCGAGATTCGCGAGCCGGAAGGACAGGTCGTCCATCGGACCGGACGGCGGTACACCGACCTTCCAATACCCGACCCGGCCGGGCCAGTCCTGAATGGTGGTGAGCGGACCGGACCGGAGAACGGTCACGGCAGCCGGGGTGGTGGCAGGCATGATGGTTGATTCCTCATCGCAGGTGTCGACGCCCGGGGGCGTGATGGAGGCGGATGTCAGGACGGCCGGGTGACGATGACACGGACCGCGGTCGGGTCGAATCCGTTGCAGGGGTTGTTGATCTGCGGACAGTTCGAGATGAGCACGAGGGTGTCGACCTCAGCACGCAGGGCGAGCCGCTTGCCGGGCGCGGACAGGCCGTCGACGATGCCGAGCGAGCCGTCGGGGTCGACGGGCACGTTCATGAAGAAGTTGACATTGCCGACGAGGTCGGCCTTGCCGAGACCGTGCCGGCTGCCCTCGATGAGGAAGTTCTCGACGCAGGCGTGCTGGTGCTTCGTGTGGTGGCCATAGCGCAGCGTGTTCGACTCCTGCGAACATGCGCCGCCGAGGGTGTCGTGATTGCCGACCTCGTCGGCGACGATGGTCATCAGCGCAGCGGAGTCGTGGTCGCGGATCACGCTGCCGGTGGTGAGGAAGATGTTGCCCTGCGCGGTGATCGTCGCCTGGGCCGAATACCGTTGCGAGGTGTCGGCGGCCGCATAGAACAACGTGTCGACGGCCTGGTTGCCGTGCAGGTCGACGATGGTGAGCACGTCGCCGGCGGCGACAACACCCGACCATGGTGCCCGCTCGCCCACACGCGCGTCCTCGACGACGATGCCGGGGACGAGCGCGAGGTCGGTGGCGGGCGCCGACGCGAAATCTGTGATGACTGCGATGCTTGTCTCGGTCACGATCAGTGATCCTCTCTACTGGACGGCTCAGCGATGAGCCGCGGCCCAGACGTCTTCGGAGTTGGCGACGGCGCGCTGGTACTCGGGGTCGGTGGCGGAGATCTCGGCCAGCAGGGTGTCGAGATCGCTCTGCGCCTGCCACGCCAGCACTTCCAGCGAGGTCGTGCCGAAATCGGGCGACGGGTCGAGCGGATGCGCGGTGTTGGCGATCGCCACCGTGCACGGCAGGTGCAGGATGAGATCGACCGTCCGGCCGGGGCCTGCGCTCCCGGTCGAACGCAAGGTCCCGTCGGCATCGACGGTCACACCGTGGAAGAAGGACAGCGACGGGGCGACATCCGCCGGCGTGAGGCCGTGTTTCGCCGCGGCCAGGGTGAACAGTTCGCGACCGGCCGGGCTTGCCGAATGCACCTCGCCCGCACCGTACTTCGTCGCATTGCCGGCAAGAGTCGAGGTACCGCACAGCGCGTCGTGGCGACCGGAGTCGTCGGCGACGACGGTGGCGAGCACCCGGCCCTGATCACTGAGCAGCGGATGACCCTCGCCGAGGTAGGCCTGCCACGGGACCTTGACGGTGTCAGCGACGTTGAGTCGCTCCCACGGCGCATCAGCCCGCCACAGCAGCACGTGTGCGCACGCCGCCCCGGCGACGTCGGAAAACCGCAGCCGGGTTCCCCGAGCCAAAACTTTGCTGGCGTACCGGCCGCCGGGAACGGTCTCCGCCCAGGTCAGCGCGGCCGCCGACACGTCGGCGGGCGGCGTGGGCCAGTTCGACGCCGGCACCACCGGCATACTGTCGGTGATCGCGCCGGCCTGGGCGCGGGCGTGTTCGCGGGCACCGGTGGTGGTCCCGGTACCGGCCGCGGTGATGGTGGTGCTCATGGGAACTCCTTGTCGTAGAGGTGGTTCGGTGTGCCCTTCGTGGCTCGTCGCTTTCGCTCCTCGCACCTCAGGGAGCAGATGGGGTGCGTCATGCGCTCCTCGCACCTCAGGGAGCAGTTGGGGTGCGTCGTGCGCTCCTCGCGAGAACCCCGCTCCCTGAGGAGCGAGCGAAGCCAACGCCCCCTGCTCCCTGAGGAGCGAGCGAAGCCAACGCCCCCCGCTCCCTGAGGACCAAGCTAATGGACCAAACACCGCTCCAGG
>NZ_JBHYNC010000080.1:0-8215 GCF_042743165.1 Gordonia sp. NPDC058843 | reverse complement strand
CGCAACGTGTCTCACCAGGCCCTTCGAGGCTCGTCGCTTGCGCTCCTCGCACCTCAGGGAGCAGGGGTTATGCGGTTCTTTCGGATTAGGGAGCAAGGGAGCCTTCTCACGCCCCTCAGGGAGCAAAGGGCATGCAATCGCTCCTTCGCACCTCAGTGTCTGCGGCCTGGCGGCCGTCGTGCACCACGAAAGAACTCCTCCGCAAGCTCCGGGCGCTCCTCAGGGAGCGAGGTGGCTCAGGGAGT
The DNA here is from genome assembly GCF_042743165.1 of Gordonia sp. NPDC058843. NCBI lineage: Bacteria > Bacillati > Actinomycetota > Actinomycetes > Mycobacteriales > Gordoniaceae > Gordonia > Gordonia sp. NPDC058843. The sequence goes on along the minus strand of NZ_JBHYNC010000080.1, from coordinate 7,970 downwards.
GGGGGCGACGAGCCGCTGGCGGACGTCCCGGAAGATCCCGTTGGCAACACTCGTGCGGCTCACCGCGTCGGCGGCCAGGATCACCGCCGCTGAGGTCCAGCAGCTCTTCTCCACCGGCCAGCGTTTGCCGTCGGCGAAAACCAGTCCGGTCCAATATGATCCGTCCGGGTCGCGCAGGTGCTGGATCGATGCGATCAGCTCGATGGCGTCGGCGGTGTCGCCGAGTGCATCGAGCGCCAGTGCGAGCTCACACGTTTCGGCTCCGGTGACCCAGGGACGATGGTCGACGCACCGAACCCCCTTGCCGGGGACCACGAACTGTTCCCAACGTCGCGCGATGAGTTCCTGTCCGTCGCGCCCGCGGACGGCACCGCCGAGAATCGGGTAGTACCAGTCCATCGAGTGCTCGGAGGGCGGCGTGAAGATCTGCCACTTCTCGCGGGGCACGTCGGCACGAATCGTGTCACCGAGCACGCTGTGCGCCGCGATCCAGGCCTCGTCGGGCTGATCCATCTCGCCCGCGATCCGGATGGCACAGTCCAGCGCCTGGAAGATGCTGGCGTTGCCCGTGATCAGCGCTTCACCGAACATCGCGCCGGTCCGGTGGTCGCCACCCCAGCGGAACGCACCGTCCTCGCGCTGGAATCGCAGGACACAGTCGATCGCCGACCAGACCACCGGCCACATCTTCTGCAGGAAGGCGTCGTCACCGGTGATCAGGTAGTGATGCCACACACCGACCGCGATGTACGCGCAGAAGTTGCTGTCGGTACCCGCGTCCTCCACTTTTCCGACGACGGTGCGGATGGGCCACGAGCCGTCGTCGCGCTGCTTACGGCGCGACCACTCGTACGCAGCCTCGGCCTCGGCATGAAACCCGGTCACCGACAACGCCATCGCGGACTCGATATGGTCCCACGGGTCCGTCTGCCCGCCAGGGAACCACGGCAGCGCCCCGGATTCCTCCTGCATGCCGACGATCGCGGCACCGGTGGCGAGCATCTGCTCGGCCGAGACCACACCTGGGACCGCCGGGGCGGCCGTCATGGGGCTCCCGTCCCGGAGGGGCCCGTCATGAAGGCGTGGCGGCGGTCTCGGGCTTGCGCAGGTACAGGGCAACCGACTTGCCGATGAGCGGGTTCAGCACCTGCTCCCCGACCCTGGTCAGCCACGGCTTGCTCATCATGTCCCAGACGAGTAGCTGGTGGTAGCCCTTCACCAGGACGTTGTCGTTGTTCTCGACTCCGACCGCACACTTCAGCCACCAGTACGGGGCATGCAACGCGTGCGCGTGGTCGGTGCCGGTGACCTCGAGTCCGGCGCGCTGCAACTTGCCTGCGAGCTCGGATGCCTTGTAGATACGGACGTGTCCGCCCTCGACCTCGTGGTACTCGTCGGACAGTGCCCAGCACACCTTCTCCGGCCAGTACCTGGGCACGGTGACCGCGGCGACGCCTCCCGGCTTCAAGACGCGCACCATCTCGGTGATCGCGCCCTCGTCGGTCGGGATGTGCTCGAGGATCTCACTCATCAAGACGACATCGAAACTGTTGTCCGAGTACGGAAGACGAAGCGCGTCGCCGACCTCGGCACGGGCCTTGGCCGACGCGGGCACATGCCCTTCGGCCATCATCGCGTCGAACATCTCCCCGACGTCGGACATATCGCTCTCGGACATGTCGAAGGCGATCACCTCCGCGCCGCGCCGGAACATCTCGAACGAGTGCCTACCCTGCCCCGCCCCGATGTCGATCGCCTTGGTGCCCGGTCCAACGCCAAGCCGGTCGAAATCAACTGTGAGCACTCAATGTCCCTTCTGTTGCCCGCCGGTGTCCGGCGAGCACGGTTTCGTAGTGAGCCGCCGTCTTCGCGGCCACCGCTGCCCAGCTGTAGTTCTCCTCGGCGCGTCGACGACCACCGTCGCCGAGGCGCGCCCGCAGGTCGGCGTCGTCGAGCAACCGACCGATGGCCTGAGCCAGACGTCCGGAATCACTCGGCGGCACCAGGAGTGCGGCTTCCTCGGCGGTGCCGACGACCTCCGGGATCGCGCCGGCTCGCGTGGCGACGAGCGGCGTACCGCAACTCATCGCCTCGACTGCCGGCAGCGAGAATCCCTCGTACAGCGACGGCACACACGCCACCTCGGCCGAAGCGAGCAGGCCGGCGATCTCTTCGTCCTCGAGCCCGGACACCACCGAGACCCGATCCGAGATCGCCAGATCCTCGATCATCTTGGCGGACGGGCCGTTCGGGTCCAACTTGGACACCAGTACCAGTTCGACGTCCCGCTCGGACGACAGCTTGGCGACCGCCTCGAGCAGGTACGACACACCCTTCAGCGGGGCATCGGCGCTGGCAACACAGACGATGCGACCCGGCACCCGCGTGGCCGACGGCGTGAAGATCTCGGTGTCGACCCCCAGCGGAATCGTGGTGATGCGACCCGACGGAATGTCGAACGCCTTGCGGATGTCGACCTCGCTGCTCCGGGACACGGTGAGCAACTCCGGGATCCGGCGTGAGACTCGTCCCTGCATCCGTAGGAAGGAGTGCCACCGCCACGCGCTGATCTTGCGCCATCCCTTGGCTGCCTTGACCGCCAGCGTGCGATCGCGGGTGATGGGGTGGTGGATCGTCGCGATCAGTGGGAAGCCCGCCTTCTGGATGTCGAGCAACCCGTACCCGAGGCACTGGTTGTCGTGCACGATGTCGAAGTCGTCGCGGCGGTCCTTCAGCAGGCGTGCCACCCGGAGGCTGAAGGTGAGGGGCTCACCGAAGCTGGCCGACCACATCGAACCGACCTCGAGGACGTCGATCCAGTCGCGGTACTCGGACGGCCGGGGCGTCCGGAACGGGTCCGGTTCGTCGTAGAGACCGAGGCTGGGCACCTTGGTGACGGTGACACCGGCATCGATGGTCACCTGGTCCAGTTCCGGATACGGCTGACCCGAGAAGATCTCGACGCTGTGACCCAGCAGGGCGAGTTCACGCGACAGGTGGCGGACGTAGACGCCCTGTCCGCCACAGTGCGGCTTGCTGCGGTAGGACAGCAGTGCGATACGCACGGTCACTGCGCCCCGGCGGTGGCGGCCGCCTCGAACTCGGAGACGCTGACGAACTTCGCGCGGACCCGGCCCGCGGCTTTGCCCGCGGACTTCTCGGCCGCGTCGATCGCCTTCCACCCGGTCAGGTCGATGCGGTTGGCGCCGCGGTCGGCGACGAGAGCGGCGACATCGTCCCGCGAGGTCGACGGATCGTCGAATGCGGCGGCGACGAAGTCGGCGACGACGGCCTGAGCGGTCTCCTGACCGCAGATGCGATTCATCCCGATGCCCCCCGTGGCTCCCCGTTTGATCCATCCCGTCACGTACAGCCCCGGCATCACGTCGCCACCGGCCGCCGTCTGGACCCGTCCCTCGGTGTTGGGGACGACGCCGTGTCCCTCGTCGAACGGCAGGTCGGTGACGGGCACACCGCGGTAGCCGATCGCCCGCAGGACCAGTCCGGTCTCGAGGTCGAAACGTTCGTCGGTCGGTGTCACCGCGACCCTTCCGGTCGCGTCCGCGTAGGCATTGCGCACGCAGGCAAGCGTAGCCACTTCCCCGTCACCGGCAATTTCGACCGGAGATGTGAGGAATCGGAACACGATGCGCTTGTTGCCCGGGGTCTGCGGCCGTTCGGCGAATTCGCGGGCGAGCCGGATCTTGGTGGCGATCGTCGAGTCGAGCGTGTCGTCGGACAGAGCGGCCTCGGCGGCCGGGTCGAGGACCAGCTCATCGGGGTCGATGACGACGTCCACGCCCTCGACCTCACCCAGCGCCAGGAACTCACTGTTGGTGTAGGCCGCCTGCGCGACGCCGCGGCGCCCCAGGAGGACGACCTCGGAGATATTCGACTCCCGCAGCTTCGCGAGCGCGTGATCGGCGATGTCGGTCTTCGCGAGCTCGTCGGGATCGGTGACGAGGATGCGCGCGACGTCGAGGGCGACATTGCCGTTGCCGACAACGACCGCCCGCTCGGACGACAGATCGACATCGAGGTCGGCGAAATCGGGATGGCCGTTGTACCAGGCGACGAATTGCGTCGCGGCGACCGAGTTGGCCAGGTCCTCACCCTCGATGCCCAGCCGCTTGTCGGTCGCGGCACCCACGGCGTAGATGACCGCGTGGTAGCGCGCCACGAGCTCGTCGTGGCTGATGTGCTTGCCGACCTCGACATTCAGGTAGTAGGCGAAGTTCTTCTTCGCCGCGACCGAGGCGAAGGTCTTCTCCACACCCTTGGTGGCGCTGTGGTCCGGCGCGACCCCGGCGCGCACGAGTCCGTACGGCGTCGGCAACCGATCGAACATGTCGACCTTGATGCTCGGTTTGCGGACGAGTTCCTCGGCGGCATAGAACGCGGCGGGCCCGGCGCCCACGACCGCCACGTGCAGTTCCTTGTCGGGCAACGCAGGCGCCTTACGCGGCGGGACGAGCCCGCCTTCGACGCTGTGGTCCTTGTAATAGTCGGCGTTGATCTGGAGGTACGGCTCGTCGCGCTCCTCCAGCTGATCGTCGGGGATGATCGCCTCCACCGGGCACTCATCGATACAGGCCCCGCAGTCGATGCACGTCTCCGGATCGATGTAGAGGGCCTCCGCCGTCAAGAACTCCGGCTCGTCGGGCGTGGGGTGGATGCAGTTCACCGGACACACGCTCACGCAACTGGCATCGTTGCAACATGGGCGGGTAATCACATGCGCCATCTGCTGTTTCCTCGTAATCCGACACGTAGAACGTGTTCTATTTTTCCGGTTGAATGTATCTTAGCTGCAAAGATACCGGTGACCTATCGGAGGGACTCGAGTGAGCCAGGTTACGCCAGCAGTGTCGGTTGGATCACTTCCGGACCGCAAGCCTGGATCCCAGTTCTACGAGGTGGGTTATCGCGTCCGAACCGGCGACGTCGACCAGGACATGCGGGTTCGACTCGACGCCGTCGCCCGTTACCTCCAGGATGTCGCCAACGACAACCTCGAGGCCACCGAGTTCAGTGCGACCGACCCGTTCTGGATCGTGCGGCGCACCATCATCGACGTCATCGAGCCCCTGACCTGGCCGGGGGCGGTGACCGCGCAGCGCTGGTGCGGCGCCCTGTCGACGCGCTGGACCAACATGCGCGTGCGCCTCACCGCCGAACACGAGACGAATCGGTTCAACCCCCGACCGCGTGCTCCGGGTCGGATCGAGACCGAGGCGTTCTGGATCAACGTCAACGAGAAGGGCGTGCCGTCACGCCTGTCCGACGAGGCGTTCTCGATGCTGTCGGCGATGACCGACGAGCACCGCCTCCGCTGGCGGTCGATGAATCCCGAGAAGGCCCCCGATCCTGACGAGATCGACTTCCCCGACCGCGAGCATGTTCTGCGCATCACCGACTTCGACCCGTTCAAGCACCTGAACAATGCCGCCTACCTGGAGGCCATCGAAGACGAACTCGTCGAGCATCCCGACCTGGTCGACGGTCCGCACCGCGTGGTCATCGAATACCTGCGGCCCATCGTCCCGGGCACGCGGCTGATCCTGCGTCGGGTGCGCGAGGGCGACCGGCTGACCGTGTGGCTGATGATGCCGGGCACCGGCGACGAGCTCGTCGTCGCGGCCAGCGTCGTCGTCGGACCGCTCCCGGCGTGAGTGGGTTTCGGCACGCTCGACCACCCGCTGGCCGAGCAGCGTCGACCGAGCGCAGCGAGGCCACCGCGCCCGTCGAGGTCACCAGGTGGCACACCAGCCTGACACTGAAACCAGCAGGCTCACTGACCGCCCTGTAGGAGCAGCTCCATCAGCTTGACCGGCGCCGCACACGGATCACCCTGGGGTGCACCGCGGGGCTCGACGAACCAGGTGAAGATGCCGCGACTGGGCGCCCGGGCCGTCACGCCGCACACTCCCGGACGGTCGGGGCTGCGCTGGGTGAACGCCGATTGACTGGCGACCTTGATGTTCTCGGTCTCGAAACCGAGCTTCTTCGCCGTCTCCTTCTCGACGTTGACATTGCCCCACTCGAACCAGTTGAAGGTCACGCTCACGACGTCGGTGGTTCCCGAGACCAGCCACCGGCAGATGGCCCCACTGAACGACCGTTCGGCGAATCCCCCACCGGCGACGACGTCGGCGATCATGGCGTCCGGCAGCACGTCGCATTCGAGCAACAGCCGGTCGAACTGGTCGGTGTCGATGTCGCTGCTGCCGGACTGATCCGCGGCCCCGAGGGGCACCGCCTCACCGTCGACGGTGCGCGCACACCCGGCGAGCGCGGTCAGGGTCAGCAAGACGGCGCCGAGCAGGACGAGAACCCGCTTCACGACGCACGCTCGATCGACATCGTCGCCAGCTCGCGTGCGGCATCGCAGATCTCTTCGATCGGCCGGGGCGTCGCGGCGTCGCCCCGGATCGACCACTCGAAGAAGTCCGCGCCGAAGCCGATGCCGACCTCGCAGATCTGACCCGACTGCGTGTAACCGATGAATCCTTGGTGCCCGTCGATCTCGAGTTTGTCGGTGACATCGCGCGACAGCTTCACGTTCGCCTCCTCGCGTCCGATCGGCGACCCGCGATACCAGTTGAACGAGGCGACGGCGCCCGTCCTCGAACCGGTCGTGTCCCATTCGCACACCGAGGTGTTGTTCACGGTCTCCGTGAGCCCACCGAAACCGGTGATGCGGACGACATCCTCCATGGATACGCCGCCGCATTCGCCGAAGAACGGTCCCGAACCGGCCTGGGCGGGCGCCTCGGGCGTGTTCGGCTTGTTCGGGTCGGCCGTCGGCTCATCGCCGGAGCAGGCACCGACCACCAGCACGACCACAGCCAGCACCGCGATGAGGAAGGTGCTGTCTCGCACTCGATCCAGTTGCCGCCGTTCACGTTTGGTCGGACGGCCGGCTCCACGGTCGCGGCGCGGTTGACTCGCCAGGATCTCCTTGGGCGGGGGTGGTGGCGACCGGTCGACGAAGCACTCGGCAGCCATCGGCGCGGACACCCGCTTGCTGATCGTCCTGGTGATCTCGATGATGCGTTCGCGGCCGGCCAGCCGAACCCGGATCTCGTCGCCCGGCACCACTGGCTGCGCCGGTTTGGCGGTCACCCCGTTGACCCGGACGTGTCCGCCACGGCAGGCGGCGCCCGCGGCCGATCTGGTCTTGGTCAGACGGATGGCCCAGATGTAGGCGTCGACGCGGGTGGACATGGTCAGCCGCCCAGCCGACTCGTCCCGAACGCGGCAACACGTCCGGCCGGAGCGTCTCGACCCCGTTCAGCGACCACGACGCCGACTCCCTTCACCGCTCACCTCGACCCGTACACCGCGTTTCTCAGCTCTCGCGGACAGTCATTGGGCACCACTGTAGCCGCGTCGAATACCTCGACGTGGGCTCCGAACGGGCGACGCCGTCAGCGCTTGCGCGTCAGCAGGTATGCGCCCCCGCCGACGGCGAGGACGAAGAACAGGATCGCCAGAAAGGTCTGGTCGAGCAGCAGCAGAGTCGCGAACACGGCGATGCCGGGCGACACCGCGACCAGACTCATCACCGGGTGCTCACGCACGACTTCCGACAGCGCTCTGCTCTTGTCCCGATCGATCGCCATGAGGCCCTCCCTGGTCGGTTGCCCCGCACCGGCCTGACGAGCGGTCCGGGGTCGTGTGCCCAGCGTAGTCACGTCCCAGGACTGGGCCGGCAAATCGCCACTTCCACCTGGAGTTTCTGCGGCCTGTCCCTGTTCCCTGAGCGAAGCGAACCTCGACGGGCATGGTGACGAACCTCGCCGGGCCCTCGTGGCTCTTCGCTATCTCTCCTCGCACCTCAGTTTCGGCGGCCTGTCGGCCGTCGTGGACCACGGAAGAACACTCGTGAGTGTCCGAAATCCATGCTCCCTGAGGTGCGAGCGAAGCGAGCCACCAAGGGCTGTCTCTTATAAACAAATACCAGCCCA
>NZ_JBHYNC010000079.1:0-8994 GCF_042743165.1 Gordonia sp. NPDC058843 | reverse complement strand
TGGCGACGGCACCTTCGACACCGCCGTCGACGACGAGGGCAACGTCGAGGTCGGCGACTTCGGCAGCATCGACGGCGGCGACGCCGTCTGACCCCTCGCCCGAATCGATAGCCCGAAGCCGCGGTACTCGCGGCTTCGGGCTATAAAACGGTGTGGGCACGATCGGCGGACTCGAATTCGCGGTACCGGTCTGGGCGACGGCCACCGCGCTGGTACTGGTGCTGGTGGTCGCGTGGGTGTTCGGCGTCGTGGCCCGATGGCTGCTGCGCAGACGCGCCCGCCTCGACGCGACGACGGCGATGGTGCTGTCGATCCTGGCCACCGCCCTCGGCCTCTACATCGCCGGCCTCGTCGACAAGCATCTCCGGGTGTGGAGCGTGACCACGGTGGTGCTCGGACTCGTCAGTTCGGTCGTCGCGGTCGCTGCGTACGGAGCAGTGGCCGCCCGGTTGCAGCGACAGCGCAATGCGACTCTCGCGCAACTGCTCTCAGAGGTCGAGTCCGATCGTCTGGAGTTCAAGTCGACCGCCCGGGTGAACCTGCGCAACGGAGAGAAGGATCCCCGGATGGAGCAGGTGATCGTCAAAACGGTGTCGGCGTTCCTCAACTCCGACGGTGGAACCCTCCTCATCGGCGTCGCCGACGACGGCACGCCCCTGGGCCTCGAACCCGACTTCGCGACCCTGAAGGTGCCCGACGCCGACCGGTTCGAACTGTGGCTTCGCGACCTCTTGACGACGACCCTGGGCCAGAACACCGCGACGGCTGTCGGGATCGCCGTCGAGTCGGTCACGCGGACCGGCGAAGCGGGGAGCGTTCCGGTGTGCCGCGTGACGTGCTCGCCGTCGCCGCGGCCGGTCTATCTGAGGGCAGGCAAGAACGCTCCGCCCGAGTTCTGGGTGCGCGCAGGCAACTCCACCCGTCAGCTCACCGTGGACCAGGCCGCCGACTACGTCATGCACCGCTGGCCCCTCGGCGCCGGGCGCGCTGTCGCCGCCCAGGTCCGGGCCGCGGTCCGATTCTCGGCCGGTTGAGTGGAAATCTCGTCCCCGTGAGCAGGTTCGGCAGTCGGGGACCGAGTCGATCGTGAGGCTTCGCCTCATCGCCGCCGGGTTCGATGTGGCCTCCGACGCCGGGATGACCCTTCGTGACGGCCCTCCGCAAGCTCCGGGCCTCCTCAGGGGGCGGGCGACAAAAACGTCGTCGAATAAGGACCGTATCTGTCCGCATCTCCTGAGAGGCTGGTGTCACACCACAACCTCAGGAGGAACCGTGAACTGGACACTCGAACTCGTCATCCTGCCGGTCAGCGACGTCGACCGGGCGCGCGACTTCTACTCCAAGATCGGCTTCGACCTCGACCACGATCATGTCGTCTCCGACGAGATCCGGTTCGTCAAGATGACCCCGCCCGGGTCGGCCTGTTCCATCGCGTTCGGCAAGGGCCTCAGCGACGCCGAACCCGGGTCGGTCAAGGGTCTGCAGGTCGTGGTCACCGACATCAACGAGGCCCGCGAGCAGCTCCTCGCGGCGGGGGTCGACCCCGGCGAGGTCGACGAGCAGGCCTGGGGCCACTTCGTGTCTTTCGACGATCCGGACGGCAACCACTGGGCCGTGCAGTACATGCCGTACCGCCAGAACTGAGTCCGGCGGATACCGTGGGATATGCGCTCCCCCATCGACGACTACCTCCATCGAGTTCTGAGTGACTGCCGCGACGACGACGGGGGCGAGATCGCGACCGGCAATCGCGAACTCGGACAGGCGGACCCGTCGTCGTTCGGAATCGCGTTGGCCACCATCGACGGCACCGTGTACACCGCGGGCGACGCCGACCACGAGTTCTCCGTCCAGTCCATCGGCAAGGTGCCGGCCTACGCGCTGGCCCTGCGGGACCGGGGACTGGACACCGTGCTCGAACGCGTGGACACCGAGCCGTCCGGAGACGCTTTCAACGAGATCTCCCTCGAGGCCGAAACCGGTCGGCCGCGCAACGCACTGATCAACGCGGGCGCGGTCGCCGTCCACGGGATGATCGAGGGCTCCGACGCGACCGACCGGGCCGACCGCGTCATCGATCTCATCAGCACCCTCGCCGGCCGCCGGGTCGCGGTCGACAAGGAGGTCCACCGCGCAGAACTCGCCTCCGACGACCACAACACGGCCCTGGCCTATCTGCTGCGCTCGGCCGGCAAGCTCGACTGCGAACCCGATGAGGTCGTCGACGGTTACGCGGCGCAGTGTTCGATCCGGGTCTCCTGCCGCGATCTCGCCGTCATGGGGTCGGTGCTGGCCAACGGCGGACTGTCGACATCCGGCGACGAACGACTCCTCGAGGGCTGGATCACCCGGCACGTGCTGTCGGTGATGGCGACCTGCGGCATGTACGACGGCAGTGGCAGCTGGATGGCAACCGTGGGTATCCCCGCGAAAAGCGGTGTCAGCGGGGCGATCCTGGGGGTGCTGCCCGGGCAGGTCGGGCTCGCGGTGTGGTCGCCGCAACTCGACGAGCAGGGCAACAGTGTGCGCGGTGTCGCGGTCTTCGAACGTCTGTCCCGCGACATGGAACTGCACATGATGCACGTGGCTCCCACCGGGCGGCCCGCGCTGCGTTCGGTGAGCGAGCGGGACGGCGCCACCGTCGTCGAACTCCAGGGCGACCTGCGCTTCGCCGGGGCGGAGATCGTCGCCAGCCGCGCCTGCGAGGGATTCGACACCGAGTCGATCGTTCTCGACCTCACTCACGTCCGGGTGATGGACGACGCTGCCCGTCGGCTCATCAGCGAGGTGGCCCGCCGCCTCTGCGACGACTACGACGTGCGTATCGAGGATCCGAACGACCTGATGGATCCCGACGACTCGTCGAACCGGGACCCCGACGCGGACGCCTGACGCCCCGCCTCTCCGACACCCACGGCGGTCAGCTCCCGCCGCTTGGCCAGCGGCGGCATCCCGAACCAGCGTCGGCAACTCCGGGTCAGCGTGCTCTGCTCGGAGTACCCGATCTGTCGTGCCACCGCGGCCAGCGGGACACCCCGATTCGCGAGCAGCGAGACCGCGAGGTCGCGGCGGGCGTCGTCGACGAGTTGCTCGAACGTCGCGCCGTCGTCGGCCAGACCCCGCTGTACCGCGCGGGGATGCATCATCAGCAGTTTCGACACCGCGTCGAGCGTGGCGGCACCGGCGGGCAGTGCCCGCACGATCAGCGCCGACACCGCATCGACGAAGGCCGTCTCCCGATCGTGTCCGGTCATGAACCGAATCGCCACGTCGTAGGCCAGGGGGTCGACCCGCCGCAGCGTCTGCTGCATCACCCCGCGCGGGAAGACCACCAGATTGGCCGGCGCCTCGAACTCCACTGGGCAGCCGAAATAGTCGGTGTAGACGCGCGGCTCGGACATCGCCGGGTGGGCCAGCGTGATCCGGTACGCCCGGAAGTCGTGCCCCAGCGTCATGCGGAACGTCGACCGGGTGACGCCCATCGCGAGTTCGACGACGTGCGGGCGGTACGGCACCCGCTTGAGCACCGTGTCGAATTCGTAGGCGACCTCGCGTTCGCCGTAGTGCATCTGCGCGGTGATCGCCGGGCTGTACACGTGCGCGAAGGCGGAGATCTGCTGGAAGGAATCGCCGACCGTCTCGGCGTTGCGGGCCGCGATCGCCACCGGTCCGAGGATGTCGGGGTCTTGCCGGGCAGCGAGGCGCAGCCCGAAGTCGGGCACGCCGAACTCGGCGGCACACAGGCCGATGACCGTGGACAGAGCGGTGAACGGGACGAACCTGTCGTAGGCACCGACGACCGCCGGGTCGACCCCGACGCGCGCCAGCATCGCGCGGGCGTCGCCGCCGTGTTCGGAGATCAGTTCGGGCAGCTGACTGAGCGACGACGCGCAGATCAGATCGGCCATGGCACCAACTGTCAAATAGATGTCATGAGATGTCAAGAAACCCGAGCCGGGTCAGAGTGATGATGGACACACACGGCCGGACGCTCGACGGCTGACACAGCAGCAAGGAGTACCGAGATGACCACCATCGACACCGTTCGCACGAGTTTCTTCATCGACGGCGGCTGGCGCGCGCCGTCCGGCTCGGCGACGATCCCGGTCATCTCGCCGCTGACCGAGGAACAGTTCGGTTCGGTACCCGAGGCGACCACCGCCGACGTCGACGCAGCGGTCGCGGCCGCCCGCACCGCGTTCCGGTCGTCGGGCTGGCGCGACCTCTCCCCGGCCGACCGCGCCGCACATCTGCGCCGGTTCGCCGACGAACTCGACAAGCGTGCCGAGGACCGCGCGTCGGCAGTGACCTCCGAGAACGGGATGCCCATCGCGCTGGCGCGCTTCGCCGAGGGCGCCGCACCGGTCCAGCTGCTGCGGTACTACGCCGACCTCGTCGAGGCCACCCCGGTCGAGGAGACCCGCACCAGCCAACCGCTGCCCGGTTCGACGATCGTGCGCCGCGAGGCCATCGGTGTCGTCGGGGCGATCGCGCCGTGGAACTTCCCCGCGATCCTCTCCATGTTCAAGATCGCTCCCGCGCTGGCCGCCGGCTGCACCGTCGTCCTCAAACCGTCGCCCGAGACGAGCCTGGACGCCTACGTCCTCGCCGAGGCGGCCATCGCCGCCGAGCTGCCCGCCGGCGTCCTCAACATCGTCAACGGCGGCAGCGAGATCGGACGACACCTGGTGTCGCACCCGCACGTGGACAAGGTCGCGTTCACCGGCTCGACCCCGGCCGGTCGCGAGATCGGCCGCGTCTGTGGCGAACTCATCCGCCCGGTGACCCTCGAACTCGGCGGCAAGTCCGCGGCCCTCGTGCTCGACGACGCCGACCTCGAGCAGACCGTCGGTGGACTCGCCACCGCCTCCCTGCTCAACACCGGCCAGACCTGCTACATGTCCACCCGAATCCTGGTGCCCGGCAGCCGTTATGACGAGTACCTCGACGCAATCAGCGCCATGTGCGCATCGCTTCCCGTCGGCGACCCGATGGACGAGACCGTGGCGGTCGGTCCGCTCGCCAGTGGCCGGCACCGGGATCGGGTCCTGTCCCTGATCGACCGCGGGCGCAGCGAGGGCGGCACGATCACCACCGGCGGCGGGACCCCGTCGGGTGTCGACCGCGGGTTCTTCGTCGAGCCGACCGTCTTCGCCGGCGTCGACAACTCGGCGACCATCGCCCGCGAAGAGGTCTTCGGCCCCGTCCTGACCGTCCTGCGCTACGACGACGTCGACGCCGCCATCGCTCTCGCGAACGATTCGTCGTACGGACTCGGCGGAACGGTGTGGACCTCCGACCCCGAGCGGGGCGTCGACGTCGCCCGCCGCGTCGAGACCGGATCGTTCGGCGTCAACTACTTCAACCTGGATTGGGGTTCGCCCTTCGGCGGCGTCAAGGCCAGCGGCATCGGCCGCGAACTCGGCCCCGAGGGGTTGGCCGCCTACCAGAACCTGAAGTCGATCTTCCTGCCCGGCTGAACCACACTCGCCGCACAACACCTCTCGCACAACGATTTCCAAGGAGGCGATCGGCCATGTCCGATGCCGGAGTCACCGCCGCCAAGGCACTGGTGAACGACACCCTCGCACTACTCGACCGACTCACGCCCGCCGACTGGGCGGCCGACAGCGCATGCCACGGCTGGCGCGTACACGACGTCGTCACCCACATGGGGTTCTTCTTCAACTTCATCGCCGACCCCAACCTGGTCTTCCCTGACAATCCTAGCGGGAAGTCCGAGCGGCTCAACGACGCCGCGGTGCGTGAGCGCGCCGACTGGACGTCAGAGCAGGCCGTCGAGTACTACCGCGCGCAGTCCGAGGCCGGCCTCGCCACTCTGGTGGCGCTACAGGGCGAGGACCTACGGGACCAGCCGCTGGACATGCTGGACCTGGGTACCTATCGGCTGCGGCAACTCAGCGACGCCGTCGCCTTCGACCACCTGGTGCACCTGACCAGCGACCTCCTGCAGCCCTTCGGGCCGTTGGATTCCGCCGAGGTGCCGGTGAGCGCCGCCATCGATCCCGCCATCGACTGGATGATCGCCGGGCTGCCGCAGATGAACGGCGCCGCACTGTATCCCACACTCGAGCGACCCATCGGTCTACATCTCACCGGTGCCACCACCCGCTCGTTCGTCCTCGACCGCGACACCGCCGGAACGATCGTCACCGTGCGCGAGACCGGTGACCTGCCGGCCGATGTCGCCACCTCCTCGGCCGCCGACTTCCTGCGCTGGGGCACCACCCGCAGTGCCTGGCGGTCGGCGGTCACCATCGGCGGCGACCGGCAGCACGTCGCCGGTGTCCTCGACGCCGTCGACATCGTCTGACGCGACCCATCGTTGAATCGTCTCTACCAGAACGGAGTACACCCATGTCCGAGTACCTGAAGGACAAGGTCATCGTCATCACCGGAGCCGGCAGCGGCTTCGGCAAGCTCATCGCGGAGAAGACCGCGGCCGCCGGCGCACATGTCGTCGGAGTCGACGTCAACGCCGACAACGTCACCAGCGTCGTCGAGGGCATTCGCGCAGCCGGCGGTTCGGCTCTCGCGCAGGTCGCCGACGTCACCGACATGGAGCAGGTCGCCGCGGCGGCGACTGCCGCCGTCGAGAAGTTCGGTGCCATCGACGTCCTCGTCAACAACGCAGGCGTCATGCCGTTGGCCTACTTCGCCGACCACGCCCGCGCGTGGCAGAAGTGGCACGCCGCCATCGACATCAACATCAAGGGCGTCGTCAACGGCATCTCTGCTGTCTACGACCAGATGATCTCCCAGGGTCGCGGCCAGGTCGTCAACATCTCGTCGATCTACGGCAACGCCGGCATCGAGGGTTCGGGCGTGTACAGCGCGACCAAGGCGGCGGTCACCACCATCTCGGACTCGCTGCGCATCGAGGCCAAGGGCAAGATCAAGGTCACCACCGTCAAGCCGACGGGTATCACCGGCACCAACCTCGCCAGCTGGATCGTCAACGACACCGCGATCATGGGCCTCGTCGGCCAGCGGGCCGCGTCCTACGGTGAGCACGTCAACGCCCTCATCAACGACGACCTGCCCGCCGAACTCACCGACGTCGACTCGATCAAGTACTGGCTGATCAAGCCGGACGACCTCGCCGACGCCGTCGTCCACGTCATCGACCAGCCCTGGGGCATCAGCCTCTCCGACGTCACCGTGCGCGCCAGCGGCGAGGACTACCTGTACTAGATCGACTCGCCCCACTCATCGACGAGGAGTGTTGATGTACCCCGGAGCTCACCTCTCCACCCGCCCGCACGACCCAGCGGTCATCATGGCCGACGGCGGCGAGACGGTCACGTTCACCCAGTTGGAGACCCGGTCCATCCAGGTCGCCCGGGCCCTGGCCGACCGTGGCCTGCGGCCGGGCGACCACCTCGCCGTGCTCGCCACGAACACCGCGCGCGTCTTCGACATCTATTGGGCGGCAATGCGGTCCGGCCTCTACCTGACCATGGTGAACTGGCACCTCACCGCCGCGGAGAGCGCCTACATCGTGACCGACTGCGGCGCGAAGGCCCTGATCGTCGACGCCGCCCTGGCCGACGTCGGCGCCGAACTGATCCCGCTCACCCCCGGCGTCGAGACGCGCTTTGCCTACTCCGGTCGGATCGAGGGTCACGACGACCTCGACGCCGCCGCGTCGGCGCAACCGACCGACCCGCCCACCGACCAGCCGCGAGGCGCGGACATGCTCTACTCGTCCGGCACCACCGGCCGCCCCAAGGGCATCAAACCCGAGCTGCCGAATCGGCAGATCGACGAGCCCGGCGACACCATGACCGCGATGAACTCCTCGGTGTGGGGCGTCGGGCCCGACACGGTGTATCTGTCGCCCGCGCCCCTGTATCACGCTGCGCCGCTGAGGACCTGCGCCTCCGTGCAGGCACTCGGCGGTACCGTCGTGGTGATGGAGCGATTCGACGCGGAACGGGCGCTCGCGCTCATCGAAGAGCACCGCGTCACCTACAGCCAGTGGGTGCCGACGATGTTCGTGCGCATGCTTCGTCTGCCCGACGAGGTGCGCGGCCGGTACGACACGTCGAGTCTGCGAGTCGCGGTACACGCCGCGGCGCCGTGCCCCGTCGACGTCAAACGAGCCATGATCGACTGGTGGGGACCCATCCTCTCCGAGTACTACTCGTCCACCGAACTCAACGGCCTCACCATCGTCGACACGCCGGAGTGGCTGGAGTATCCGGGAACCGTGGGACGGGCGGTACTGGGCACGATCCGGGTCTGCGACCCCTCGGGAGCCGAGGTGCCGGCGGACACCATCGGCACGATCTTCTTCGAGCGCGACCAGCTGCCGTTCGAGTATCACAACGATCCCGAGAAGACCCGGGCCGCACAGCATCCCGACCATCCCACCTGGACGACGACGGGCGACGTCGGCTTCGTCGACGACGAGGGCCACCTGTTCCTCACCGATCGGGACTCCTTCCTGATCATCTCGGGCGGGGTGAACATCTACCCGCGGGAGATCGAGGACGCGCTCCTCGCCCACCCGTCGGTGCTCGATGCCGCGGTCATCGGTGTGCCCGACCCCGATCTCGGCGAGCGGGTGACCGCAGTCGTGCAACCCGTCGAGGGGCAGACCGGGGACGACGACCTCGCCGACGCGCTGCTGGAGCACCTGCGACCGCGGATCGCGCGGTTCAAGTTGCCCCGCGAGGTGATCTTCCGGGACACGTTGCCGCGCACGCCGACCGGCAAACTGGTCAAGCGCAAGCTCTGACCCTTCGAGGCAGGGAGCGGACGCGGGCGTCCGACATTCATGCTCCCTGAGGTGCGAGCGAAGCGAGCCACGAAGGGGCTCCCAAGGTGCCTCACCAGGCCCTTCGTGGCTCGTCGCTTACGCTCCTCCCACCTCAGTATCTGCGGCCTGGCGGCCGTCGTGGACCACGAAAGAACACACGTGAGTGTCCGAAATCCATGCTCCCAGAGGTGCGAGCGAAGCGAGCCACG
>NZ_JBHYNC010000078.1:0-11350 GCF_042743165.1 Gordonia sp. NPDC058843 | reverse complement strand
AACCCCGGGGGGGCGCCCCCGGGTCTGCTCCCTGAGGAGCGCCCGAAGCCTGCGGAGGGCCACCCCTCTGCTCCCTGAGGAGCGCCCGGAGCCTGCGGAGGGCGCGTCACGAAGGGTCCGGCGACCGGGAGTTGCGGAGACCCTTCGTGACGCTCGCAAGCTCGCTCCTCAGGGAGCAGGAGTTTGGCCTCGCGAGCTCGCTCCTCAGGGAGCAGGAGTTTGGCCCCGCAAGCGCGCACCTCAGTAGCTGCGGCCTGGCGGCCGTCGTGGACCACGAGAGAACACTCGTAAGTGTCCGAAATCCATGCTCCCTGAGGTGCGAGCGAAGCGAGCCACGAAGGGTCTCGCAACGTGTCTCACCAGGCCCTTCGAGGCTCTTCGACCTCGACGCGCTCCTTCGTCGCTTGCTCGGCCCGGCGGCTTGCGGTCCTCGCACCTCAGGGAGCAGGGGTTATGCGGTTCTTTCGGATTAGGGAGCAGGAGTTTGGCCCCGCAAGCTCGCACCTCAGAGAGCAGAGGCCTCATGAACAAGGGCCGGTGACCCGAAGGTCACCGGCCCTTGCCGATTGTCTTACGTGCGCGAAGTCAGCACGTCCCTCAGAAGAAGGCGGGGCGGAAGGTCTTGGCCCACGACTCCTTGAAGGTGCTCTGCCAGTAGTCCCACCAGTGCGCACCGTCCGGGGTGATCCGGGTGGTGAGCTTGACGCCCGGGACGAGCGCAAGGCGACCGATGTAGAGCTGGCTGCTGGTCGACGCGGCGACCTCGAGCGGGATCATCTGCGCGAACTTGACCGGGTCGAAGTTGCTGCTGGCCGGATTGACCGAGGAGTCGTACTTGCTGCCGACACCGCTACCGGAGGACACGTAGACGTTCTTGCCCGCCAGGTTGCCCGCACTCAGGAACGGGTCGTTCTGGAACCAGGTGCCCGCGGGGAAGAAGCCCCACATGTTGAACGGGTTGCCGCCGACCTCCGCAACCGACGCCATTATGCCCTGGGTGAAGCCCGGCAAGGTGACAGTCGGGTAGCCGCTGTAGGACGCGACCGCCTTGTAGAAGTTGGGGTGACGCGACGCGAGGTTCAGCGCCGAGGTACCCGACATCGAGAGTCCGGCGATGCCGTTGCGACGGTTGTCGCTCTGGTGGACCCGGTTCATGTAGTTCGGCAGCTCGCGGGTGAGGAAGGTCTCCCACTTGTTGACGCCCAGCTTGGGATCGGCCGTCTGCCAGTCGGTGTAGAAGCTGCCCGCGCCGCCGAACGGGATGGCGACGTTGGTGCCCTTGCCGGCCATGTAGCGGGCGACGTCGGTGTTGATCAGCCAGCCGCTGTTGTTGCTCGGGGCGCGAAGTCCGTCGAGCAGGTACAGCGTGGGCTTGGGTCCGCCACCGCCGGCCGAGACGATGCACACGGGCACGGTCCGGTTCATGGCGTTCGAGCGGACGTACTCGACATTGCAGCCGTTGGCCGCAGCGGCCTCCGGCGGAGCTGCGACCAGCGTCGCACCCGAGACGGCCACGAGAGCCACGAGTCCGGCGACGAGGCGCTTACGGGCGCGTGTCAGCATTCGTCAGTTTTCCTTTGGATCACCACGGCCGGATCCGGCCGCTTGCGGGTCTTGCCTACCGGGTACTGCTGCGGGCTGCATACGAAGACGTATGTAGGAGGGATTGTATTGGTCCCCCCGGGCAGCGGAACCCGTCGTGCTGAAGTGTAACGGCACGATAACGCCACGGCAAAGGCCAGAACGGATCCCGTGATGCCATCTCCGGGTGGTACATGTCACACCCGTCGACGCTGAACAGCTCATTTGGTACATAGGCGGCGCGCGGGGCGGATTCCTCGTCCGTCTGGTCCGCGCACTCGCGATCACCCCGTTACCGCTTTGCGCGGGCAACGGTGACCGTCGGGGGCGGGACGGCGGATCGATCGGCCGCGCCGCCGACCAGTCGGCCTCAAGTGCTCTCCGGCCGCCGCCCGAACAACTAGTGTCGGGACGTGCACATGGGCGAGTATCTGTCCGCGGACGCGACCACGCTGGCCGGTCTCGTCGCCTCCGGCGAGGTGACGGCTGCCGAACTGCTGGACCTCGCTCGAACGCGCGCAGAGGCGGTGAATCCGTCGCTCAACGCCATCGTGATCCGCATGGACGCCGAGGCCGATGCCCGCGTCCGGGGCGACCTCACCGGGCCGTTCGCCGGCGTTCCGTTCCTCATCAAAGATCTCGCCCAGGATTACCGCGGCTACCCGACCACGCGCGGCTCACGAGCACTCGCGACGCACATCGCCCGTGAACACTCCTTCGGCGTCCGCCGGTTCCTCGACGCCGGGCTGGTGATCTTCGGCAAGACGAACACCCCGGAGTTCGGGGCGAAGGGGATCACCGAGCCGACGTTCTGGGGTCCGACACGCAATCCCTGGGATCTCGAGGTGACTCCGGGCGGGTCGTCGGGCGGCAGCGCTGCCGCGGTGGCTGCCGGGATCGTGCCGGCCGCCGGGGCCAGCGACGGCGGCGGTTCCATCCGCATCCCGGCCGCGTGTACCGGACTGTTCGGACTCAAGAGCTCGCGCGGACTGATGCCGTACGGCCCGCAGACCGGCGAGCCGCTCTTCGGCATGGGCGTCGAAGGGGTGGTGACGCGGACCGTCCGCGACGCCGCGGCCCTCTACGACGCCTTGATCGGGCCCACGCCGTCGTCGACCTACCCGACCCCCTTGCACACCGAGAGCTACAGCGCCCGGATCGCCACCCCGCCGCGGTTGCTGCGCATCGGGTTCACCACGAGGTCGGCGATCAACGCGAATCCGCACCCGGAGGCCGTCGCGGCCGTCGAACACGCCGCGTCGGTGCTGACCGAACTGGGCCACCAGGTCGAGGAGGTCGACCCACCGCACGACGACGCCGCACTCGCGCGCGATTTCCTCGACATCTGGTTCGCGAAATGCGCCGCGCAGGTCGACGAGGTGCGACGCCTCACCGGTGCTCCCGACTCCCACTTCGAGGCCGACACCCTGACCCTCGCGGAGCTGGGCCGGGCGGCCGGGGTCGTTCCCCTGTTCACCGCACTCGACCGGATCAACGACCACGTCCTGGCTCTCGACCGCTTTCATCAGACCCACGACCTGCTGCTGACGCCCACGCTCGCCGTGCCGCCGCCCCGGGTCGGGTCGATGACCACGCCACCGGCCCTGCAGCGGGCGGCGCGACTCGCCTCGAGAGCACGGTCCGGCCGTGCCATCTCGCGTCTCGGGATCATCGACAAACTCATCTACGAGAGCCTCGGCTGGGTGCCGTACACACAGCTCGCGAATCTCACCGGTCGGCCGGCCATGAGCGTGCCGTTGCACTGGACCGATGCCGGCCTCCCTCTCGGCGTGCAGTTCGTCGGCCGCCTCGGTGCCGACGGCGACCTCCTCGCCCTCGCGGCCGGACTCGAAGCCGCCGCACCGTGGTTCCACCGGTACGCCGACATCGCGCTCTAGTACAGGGCTAACCTCGTCTGCGAGTGCACATGCCGGGAGCGGCTCGGACATGGCGACGGTGTGAGGAGATGCGGTGGCGGAGCACGAGGCCGACGCGGTGGTCGTCGGGGCGGGACTGGCGGGTCTCGTCGCGACATATGAGCTCACCAAGGCCGGGCGCCGCGTCGTCGTGGTCGACCAGGAGAATCGCAAGAATCTTGGCGCGCAGGCGTTCTGGTCGCTGGGGGGATTGTTCATGGTG
Source organism: Gordonia sp. NPDC058843 (assembly GCF_042743165.1). Taxonomy (NCBI): domain Bacteria; kingdom Bacillati; phylum Actinomycetota; class Actinomycetes; order Mycobacteriales; family Gordoniaceae; genus Gordonia; species Gordonia sp. NPDC058843. The sequence goes on along the minus strand of NZ_JBHYNC010000078.1, from coordinate 7,630 downwards.
GACACCCCGGAGCAACGCCGGCTCGGCATCAAGGATTCGGCCGACCTCGCCCTGCAGGACTGGATGGGGTCGGCCGGTTTCGACCGTGACGATGAGGACTACTGGCCGCGTCAGTGGGCGCGCGCCTATGTGGACTTCGCCGCCACCGAGAAGCGGCAGTATCTGCACGACCTCGGTCTGCGCATCACCCCGATCGTCGGGTGGGCCGAACGCGGCGGCGGATTCGCCGACGGCCACGGCAACTCGGTGCCCCGCTTCCACCTCACGTGGGGAACCGGACCCGAGGTGGTCCGGGTCTTCGCCGAACCGGTCCTGGAGGCGGAGAAGCGCGGGCTCGTCGAGTTCCGGTTCCGGCATCGCGTCGACGAGCTCATCGTCGACGACGGTACCGCCGTCGGCGTGCGCGGTGTCACACTCGCTCCGACCGACGTCGAGCGCGGGCGCGAGTCGAACCGGGATGCCGTGGGCGACTTCGAGATCCGCGCCGGGGCGGTCATCGTCACGTCCGGCGGCATCGGACACAATCACGACCTGATCCGCAAGAACTGGCCGGTCGAGCGTCTCGGCCCCGCGCCGGAGACGATGATCTCCGGCGTCCCGGCACACGTCGACGGCCGGATGCTGGAGATCAGCGAGACCGCAGGCGCCAACATCGTCAACCGCGATCGGATGTGGCATTACACCGAGGGCATCCACAACTGGGACCCGATCTGGCCCGATCACGCGATCCGCATCATCCCCGGGCCGTCGTCGCTCTGGCTCGACGCCAACGGCAATCGCCTCGCCCCACCGAACTTCCCCGGCTTCGACACCAATTCGACGATGAAGGCGATCCTGTCGGCCGGCCACGACTACTCGTGGTTCATCCTCACCCAGACGATCGTGGAGAAGGAGTTCATGCTGTCGGGGTCGGAGCAGAACCCTGACATCACCGAGAAGGACCTGAAGCTGACCGCGAAGAGCCGGCTGGCGAAGGGCGCCGCCGGACCGGTCGACGCCTTCGTGCGCAATGGCGTCGACTTCGTGGTCGCCGACAATCTGCCCGAGCTGGTGGCCGGGATGAACAAGATCGCCCGCGGCCCCGAGCTCGATCTCGCGCACATCGAACGCATCATCTCCGCGCGCGATGCCGAGATCGGCAACAAGTTCTCCAAGGACGCGCAGCTGATGGCTATCACCAATGCGCGACAGTTCCTCGGCGACAAGATCGTTCGCGTCGCCAAGCCGCATCGGCTTCTCGACCCGGAGCACGGTCCGTTGATCGCGGTGCGGCTCAACGTTCTCACCCGCAAGACGTTGGGCGGGCTCGAGACCAATCTGGACTCCCAGGTGCTGCGGCCCGACGGGAGCGCCTTCGACGGCCTGTTCGCCGCCGGTGAGGTCGCGGGCTTCGGCGGCGGTGGCGTCCACGGGTACAACGCGCTGGAGGGGACGTTCCTCGGCGGTTGCATCTTCTCCGGCCGCGCTGCAGGCCGGGCAGTGGCGCGGGCCACACCGCGCGGCTGATCGTCGCGCCCGAGTCCGCGACGCCGTCGAAAAGGGTTGCCTGCCCTACACATTCGCGGCACGATCTGCCGCCCCACGGCACTTGCGCATGGGCTAGGGTGTTCAGCGTGCCGGTCCCCCAGACAATCCTGACCCGGAAGACCAAAGCGGCGATCTTCCTCGTCTTCACCATCGACGACGGCGGTGAGGAGGCGGTACGTGATGCGCTGGAAGCGATCCCCGGCCTGAACAACGCGGTGTCCTCACGAGCGCCGGAGGCCGCACTGGCCGGCATCGTGTCGATCGGGTCCGAGGCGTGGGACCGCCTGTTCGCCGGCCCCCGACCCCGCTCGCTTCGACCGTTCGTCCCCTATGAGGGCGAGGTCCACACCGCCCCGGCGACGCCCGCCGACCTGCTCGTGCACATCAAGTCCGACGACATGGGTCTGTGCTACGAGCTCGGCGCCAAGATCACCGAGGCACTCGGGGACGCGGTCACCGTGGTCGACGAGGTGCACGGGTTCCGCTACTTCGATCTGCGCGATCTCATCGGGTTCGTCGACGGCACCGAGAACCCGACCGGGCAGGCCGCGATCGACGCGATCACGGTCGGCGACGAGGACCCCGACTTCGCCGGCGGCAGCTACGTCGCCGTCCAGCGCTACGTGCACGACCTGTCGTCGTGGAACGACCTGAGCACCGAGGAACAGGAAGCCGCGATCGGTCGTACCAAGCTCGACAACGTCGAGATGCCCGACGACGTGAAGCCGCCGAACTCTCACATCGCGCTGAACGTCGTCGAGGACGAGAACGGCGAGGAGATCGACGTGGTCCGCGACAACATGCCCTACGGCGACGTCTCCGGCAGCACTGTCAACGGCCCGGGAACGAACGGCAAAGGCGTGAACGGCACCTACTACATCGCGTACTCGGCAACGCCCGATGTCACCGAGGAGATGCTGCGCAAGATGTTCATCGGCGACCCGCCCGGCACCTACGACCGCCTCCTCGACTTCACCACGGCAGTGACCGGCGCCCAGTTCTTCACGCCCACCCTCGACTTCCTCGACGACCTGCCACCCGCGGCCGACGCCGCATCCGCACCGGCTCCGGCCCCGACGCACCGTTCCGACGGTTCGCTGGGTATCGGGTCACTGCACTGACGACACCTTCCGACCACCGCACCAGGAGGACACCATGAACAACCTGCATCGCGAACTCGCTCCGATCTCCGACGCGGCGTGGGCCGAGATCGAGGAGGAGGCCACCCGCTCGTTCAAGCGCAACGTCGCGGGCCGGCGCCTCGTCGACGTGACCGGACCCCTCGGTTCCGACACCGCCTCGGTGACCCTCGGGCATCGCACCAAGATCGACTCGCCCGCCCAGGGCATCACCGCCTTCCAGCGTCGCACCCAGTCGCTGGTGGAGCTCAAGGTCCCGTTCACGGTGTCTCGTGAGGCCATCGACGACGTCGATCGCGGCGCGAAGGACTCCGATTGGGACCCGGTCGTCGAGGCGGCGCGCGAACTGGCCCTGGCCGAGGACCGGGCCATCTTCGAGGGTTATGCCGCGGCATCGATCAGCGGGATCCGCGCCGAGGCCGCCGCCACCCCGATCCCGCTGCCCGCTGACGTTCGCGACTACCCGGAGGCGGTCAGCCAGGCGTTGAGCACGCTACGACTGGCGTCGGTCGACGGCCCGTATGCGGTGGCCCTGTCGGCCGAGGCCTACACCCAGGTGAACGAGACATCGAACCACGGCTACCCGATCCTCGAACACATCCAGCGCCTCTTCACCGGCGACATCGTGTGGGCGCCGGCGATCACCGGCGCGTTCGTGATGAGCACCCGCGGCGGCGACTTCGAGCTGACCATCGGGCAGGACGTGTCGATCGGCTACGACTCGCACGATGCCGATGTGGTGAACCTCTACTTCCAGGAGTCGTTCACCTTCCTCGCCCACACCGCCGAGGCAGCTGTCGCACTGACCGAACCGCCGACGGTCTGAGCAGCTGTCCGCGGTCCTCGCGTGCCCGGGTTCCCGCCCAGCCGACGCTCTGCGGCGTCCGTTGCGAACGGCAACTAGTCTGGCGCAGGTGCTCGTAGTGATACCCGCCTCGTTCGCTCCGCTCCCGGCGGTCAGATGCTGACCCGCCTCATCCGCACGTACCTCGGGCGGTATCGGATCAACGTCGTACTCGTCATCGTCCTGCAGTTGCTGGCGACCGTCGCGATGCTGTATCTGCCGAGCCTGAACGCCGACATCATCGACAACGGCGTCGCGCGCGGGGACACCGGCTACATCCTGCGTATCGGTGGCTGGATGCTGCTGGTGAGCATCGCGCAGATCATCGTGACGGTGACCGCGCAGTACTTCGGAGCACGTGCTGCGCTGGGGGTCGGCCGCGACATCCGCGGCGATCTGCTGCATCGCGTGAACTCCTTCTCCGCACGCGAGGTCGGCACGTTCGGCGCACCGTCGCTGATCACCCGCACCACCAATGACGTGCAGCAGGTGCAGCTGCTGATCGTGATGAGCAGCGCCATCCTGGTGATGGCGCCGATCATGTGCATCGGCGGCATCATCATGGGAGTCCGGGAGGCGCCTGCCCTGTCGTGGGTGATCGCCATCGCCGTGCCCATCCTCGGGGTCTCGATGGGCGCGATCATCGCGAAGATGATCCCGGGCTTCCGCGCCATGCAGGAGCGCATCGACAACGTCAACCGGGTCCTGCGCGAACAGATCACCGGTATCCGGGTCGTGCGGGCGTTCGTCCGGGAGGATTACGAACGCAAGCGGTTCGCCGTCGCCAACGACCATCTCGCCGACGCGACCCTGCACGTCGGACGGCTGATGGCCCTGATGTTCCCGGTCGTCATGGTGATCACCAACGTCACCATCGTCGCGGTCATCTGGTTCGGCGGTCACGCGGTCTCCGACGGTTCGCTCGAGATCGGCGCGCTGACCGCGGTGATGAGCTACGTCATGCAGATCCTGATGTCGGTGATGATGGCGTCGTTCCTCGCGATGATGGCACCGCGCGCGGCGGTCTGCGCCGAACGGATCTCCGAGGTCCTCGCCACCGACACCTCGGTCCATCCGCCGAGCGAACCGATCGGATTCGCCACGCATCCCGGCACGGTGGAGTTCGACGCCGCCGAGTTCCGCTACCCCGGTGCCGACGATCCGGTGCTGAGCGGCATCGACTTCCGCGTCGAGTCGGGCACGACGACCGCGATCGTCGGGTCTACCGGGTCGGGCAAGACAACACTCATCGGACTGATCCCTCGACTGATCGACACGACCGCCGGCGCGGTGCGGGTCGGCGGCACCGACGTCAAGCGACTCGACCCCGAAGCTCTTCGATCGGTCGTCGGTCTGGTCCCCCAGCGTCCCTATCTGTTCTCCGGGACCGTCCGCTCGAACCTGCTGCACGGAAAGGCCGACGCCACCGACGACGAGATCTGGGAGGCGCTGCGCATCGCGCAGGCCGAGGACTTCGTGTCGGCGATGCCCGACGGTCTCGACACCAAGGTGTCCCAGGGCGGCACGACCGTCTCCGGCGGACAGCGCCAGCGCCTGGCGATCGCACGTGCCCTCATCCGGCGGCCGGCGATCTACCTCTTCGACGACTCGTTCTCCGCACTCGACCTCACCACGGATGCGCGCCTGCGCGCCGCCCTGCGCCCGGCCACCCGCGACTCGGCGGTGATCGTCGTGGCCCAGCGGGTTTCGACGATCGTCGACGCCGAGCAGATCGTCGTCCTCGATCGCGGACGGGTCGTCGGCCTCGGGACGCACGACGAGCTGCGGGAGTCTTGCCCGACCTACGCCGAGATCGTCGAATCGCAGATGGCGATGGAGGAGCGCGCATGACCCGGCCCGGAGGTCCGCCGATGGCGGCCGGACCCGAATCCAAACCCCGCTCGTTCTGGCCCTCGGTCAAACGCGTTGTCGCACAACTCGCCTCCTACCGCCTGCTGATGACGGTCACGCTCGCTTCACTGGTGGGTTCGGTCGTGCTGATCGCGATCGCGCCCCGCGTGCTCGGTTACGCGACCGACCTCGTCTTCGACGGCGTCATCGGCCGCACCCTGCCCGACGGACTCACCAAGGAGCAGGCGGTCGCCGGCCTCCGCGAGAGCGGGGACGACACCTTCGCCGACATGGTCTCGTCAATGAACGTGACCCCCGGCGTCGGAGTCGATTTCGGGGCTGTCGGCCGCGTGTTGCTCATCACCCTGGTGCTCTACGTCGTCTCCTCACTGCTCGCGTGGCTGGCCGGTTACCTGCTGAACATCGTCGTCGTCGGCACCATCCGCCGGCTCCGCGACGACGTCGAGGCCAAGGTGCATCGTCTGCCGCTGCGCTACTACGACACGATGCCGCGCGGTGAGCTGTTGAGCCGGGTGACCAACGATCTCGACAACCTGTCACAGAGCATGCAGCAGACCATCTCTCAGTTCGCCAACTCCGTGCTGACGGTGATCGCGCTGCTGGTCATGATGCTCTGGATCTCGCCCCTGCTGGCGCTGATCGCCGTCGCCACGGTGCCGCTGGCGATCATCGCCACCGGCGTGATCGCCAAGCGATCCAAACCGCACTTCTCCGCCCAGTGGTCCTCGACCGGTGCGCTCAACGCACAGGTCGAGGAAGCCTTCACCGGCCACGAGCTGGTCACCGCCTTCGGCCGTCAGCGCGAGATCGAGGCGACCTTCGACGAACGCAATCAGAAACTCTACGAGTCGAGTTGGCGGGCTCAGTTCATCTCCGGCGTCATCATGCCGACGATCATGTTCCTGGGAAACCTGAACTACGTCGCGGTCGCGGTCGTCGGCGGGCTGCGCGTGGCCTCGGGGTCGCTGAGTCTCGGTGAGGTGCAGGCGTTCATCCAGTACTCGCGCCAGTTCACCCAGCCGCTGACGCAGATCGGTTCGATGATCAACCTCATGCAGAGCGGTGTCGCGTCCGCCGAGCGGATCTTCGACATCCTCGACGCCGACGAGCAGACGCCCGACGCCTCGACGCCGAAGACGCCCGCCGACGACAAGGGGCTCATCGAGTTCGACGACGTCTCCTTCCGTTATGTCGAGGACAAGCCGCTCATCGAGAACCTCAGTCTGGTGGCGCGCCCCGGCCACATGGTCGCGATCGTCGGTCCGACCGGTGCGGGCAAGACCACCCTGGTGAACCTGATCATGCGGTTCTACGACGTCGATTCCGGGGTCATCCGCGTCGACGGTGTCGACTCGACCGAGATGACGCGGGACGACCTGCGCGAGCGCACCGGCATGGTGCTGCAGGACTCGTGGCTCTTCGGCGGCACCATCTACGACAACATCGCCTACGGCGACCCCACCGCCCCCCGGGAAGCGGTGCTCGACGCGGCCCGGATGAGTCACGTCGACCACTTCGTGCGGACACTCCCCGACGGCTACGACACCGTCCTCGACGACGAGGGCGGCGGGGTGAGTGCTGGTGAGCGACAGCTCATCACGATCGCGCGGGCCTTCTTGGCCCGGCCCACGATCCTGATCCTCGACGAGGCGACGAGCTCGGTCGACACCCGCACCGAGCTGCTGATCCAGAAGGCGATGGCGAACCTGCGGTCGGATCGTACGAGTTTCGTCATCGCGCACCGTTTGTCCACGGTGCGCGACGCCGACGTCATCGTCGTCATGGAGGACGGGCACATCGTCGAGCAGGGCAGCCACGACGAACTGCTCGCCGCCCGCGGCGCGTACTGCCGGCTCTACCAAAGCCAGTTCACCGGAGCCATCGAGGCGAGCTGAGGACTGGTCCCTGAGGCGCGAAGAGCGCAAGCGCGACCGTTTGCTCCCTGAGGTGCGAGGAGCGCAGGCGCGACCGTTTGCTCCCTGAGGTGCGAGGAGCGCAAGCGCGACCGTTTGCTCCCTGAGGTGCGAGGAGCGCAAGCGACGAGCCTCCAAGGGCCTGGTGAGGCAGCTTGCCAGCCCCTTCGTGGCTCGCTTCGCTCGCACCTCAGGGAGCAGAACTAACGCCCGGAGCTTGCGGAGGGCGCGACCAACCACCGATCCTGATCCACCATCCATGGTCCCTAATCCGAGAGAACCGCATAACCCCTGGTCCCTGAGGTGCGAGGAGCGCAAGCGCCGAGCCACGAAGG
>NZ_JBHYNC010000077.1:0-11427 GCF_042743165.1 Gordonia sp. NPDC058843 | reverse complement strand
GGGTGAATACATCCAACCTAATCGGTCGGTCGAGCTCCCCGACCATCAGGCACCAGTTGGCGCACTTCGTCAAGTATCCGACTCGACATGAGTGTTTTCGACCCGAAGGGCAACGCGGTCTCGTCGCCGTTGGCGGCGAGCAACCAGCCGGTGTTGTCCTCGGTGCCGAAGGCCTTGCCGTCGCCGACGGCGTTGACAACAAGCAGGTCGCACCCCTTGCGGGCGAGTTTGGCTCGACCGTGGTCCAGGACGCCACCGGTCTCGTCACCGGTCTCGGCGGCGAACCCGACGATCACGGTCTCGCCAGGGATACGCCCGTCGTCGCGGGCGATGACGAGCCCGCGCAGGATGTCGGGATTGGTGGTCAGTTCGATCGGCGCGGGTCCCTCGTCGCCCTTCTTGATCTTGGAGTCGGCGACGACGATCGGCCGGAAGTCGGCGACCGCCGCGGCCATGATCACGACGTCGGCATCGGCCGCGCGCTTGGTCATCTCGTCGGCGAGTTGCTCGGCGGTGGAGATCCGCACGATGGAGACCCCGGCCGGGTCACCCGGGTCGGTGGTCGATCCGGCTACGACGGTGACGCTCGCCCCGCGTTGCGCCGCGGCGCGGGCCAGTGCGAACCCCTGTTTACCCGAGCTGTGATTGCCCAGATAGCGGACCGGGTCGAGCGGTTCCCGGGTGCCACCGGCACTGATCAGCACGCGGACACCGGCGAGGTCGTACGGCAACGCATCGGACCGGGCGAGGAGCAGCTCGCCGATCAGGGCGATCTCCTGCGGGTCAGGGAGTCGACCACGGCCGGAGTCGGTACCCGTGAGTCGACCCGACGCCGGGGTCATCACCACCGAGCCGTGGGAACGGAGCGTCGCCACATTGGCCGCAGTGGCGGGATGCTCCCACATCTCGGTGTGCATCGCAGGGACGAACAGGACGGGACATCGCACGGTCAGCAACGACGCGGTCAGCAGATCGTCGGCACGCCCCTGTGCGGCGCGGGCCATGAGGTCGGCAGTCGCCGGGGCGATGACCACCAGATCGGCGCCCTGGCCGAGACGGACATGGGCCACCTCGTCGACGTCGTCGAAGACGGTTGTCGAGACGGGGTTACCGCTCAGGGCCTCGAAGGTGGCCTTCCCGACGAACTCGAGCGCCGCGGGAGTGGGCACGACGCGGACGTCATGGCCGGCCTCGGTGAAATGCCGGATCACCGAGCAGACCTTGTAGGCCGCGATCCCACCGCCAACGCCGATCAGGACGCGGCGTCGGGTTCCGGTCGGTGTGGTCATCGCTGTTCGGACTGCCGAGGACGCCGGGACTATTCGCCCTCGGTGTGCTCGAGAAGATCGGAGTGGATCTCACGCATCGCGATCGACAGCGGCTTCTCCTGGAGGCCGGGCTCGACCAGCGGACCGACGTACTCGAGGATCCCGTCGCCGAGCTGGTTGTAGTAGTCGTTGATCTGGCGGGCACGCTTGGCCGCGTAGATCACCAGCGCGTACTTCGACGATGCGCGGTCGAGGAGATCGTCGATCGGCGGATTGGTGATCCCCAGCGGCGTGTCATAGGCCGGTGCGTCGGCGATCTCGGTGATGTCGAAATTGGTCGGGGTGCTCACACGAACTCCTGCGTTGAGGTCTGGGTGTCGGAAAGGGCCGGTCAGGTCGCGGATGCGGCCGGCTGTTCAGGTCCGACCAGCAAGGATACCAACTCATCCACGGCTCGGTCGACTTCGCTGTTCACGATGACGTGGTCGAACTCGTCTTTTGCGGCCATCTCGATGCGCGCGGTGGCCAGTCGACGCTCGATCGCCTCGGGTGTCTCGGTGGCCCGGCCGGTCAGTCGGGAGACGAGTTCATCCCAGCTGGGCGGTGCGAGGAAGACGGTCACTGCTTCGGGGAGTCGGGCCACGACGTTGCGCGCCCCGACCAGATCGACCTCGACCAAAACCGGTTTCCCGGCCTCCATTGCGGCGAGGACCGGGGCGATCGGGGTGCCCGAGCGCTGCAGCCCGCCGTGGATCTCGGCCCACTCCAGGAGGGCGTCCTCGGCGATCATCTTGTCGAAGTCGCCGGCGGAGACGAAGTGATAGTCGCGTCCGTCGACCTCACCGGGACGCGGATCCCGGGTCGTCGCCGACACGCTGAAGTAGACGTCGGGCACCGCGGCACACACCTTCGCGACCACGGTGGACTTGCCGACGGCCGAGGGGCCGACCAAAACGATCAGTCGACCCCTCGTGCGTCCGGTTCCCTCGCTGTCCGGCCGGTGAATCACCGTTCGGACCACGGGTTCGTTTCGCTACCGTATTCGGTTCGGTTGCGCACGCTCAGGAGCTGAACTTCTCGAGCAGTGCCTTGCGCTGACGGTCGCCGAGACCGCGCAGGCGGCGGGTCGGGGCGATCTCGAGCTCGGTCATGATCTCCTGCGCCTTGACCTTGCCGACCTTGGGCAGGGCCTCGAGCAGAGCCGAGACCTTCATCTTGCCCAGGATCTCGTCGTTCTCGGCATCCTTGAGCACCTGCTGGAGATCGGTGCCACCGCGCTTGAGGCGCTCCTTGAGCTCCGCGCGGACGCGACGAGCGGCAGCTGCCTTCTCCAACGCAGCGGCGCGCTGCTCATCGGTCAACTGGGGAAGGGCCACGGGGTTCCTCCGTCTTTCGTTCTCGAGTGGGACTGCATCGGTCGCCCGTCAGGACGTCCGAGGCGCTGTTGCCGTGCGACCGCGGCTGGATCGCCATCGCCGGCCTGTCGATCGGGTCTGCACCCAACCGACGCCATCAAATGTTGGCGGCGAATGCGACCGTACCCACGTGAGCAGGCATTTGCGAGTGCGACCCCCCGTTTTCGCGGCGTTTTCTCATGTTGTAGGGCCCGCAGTGCGTTCAATTGAGCACAGCATGAATTCACTGTCAGTTTCACCGCTCTGACTTCGGGTTTTGTTACATCTTCGCAGTTCAGCGGAGTGCGACTTCCTGTAACGATCGATAGCAAGGCGAAAGACCTGCGCGCTGTGCCCTCCAGCCGGTGATACGGGTGTGACGCGAGTGGTGCGACCCGAATTTCTGCGATTGAGTCGGGGCGTCGCGCGTGTCGCGAACACCGCCGAGTGCACCCGGGGACAGTTGCGAGCCGCCGTCAGGGCACGCGGCTAGCATGATCTGACTTTTGGGGAAGTAGCTGATCGGGGGCGGTTCATGAAGGTTGTTCCAGCGCGGGTGCGCGAACTGGGTGGACGGATGCGCGCGACCGGAGGCGCGGTCAGGAAGCTGTCCCCACTCGGCGGCGGCGTCGATGCCTCGAGTGGCGCGAGTGGCAACGAGCTCGCTGCGAACCTGAGGGATGCCTCGAAAGCGCTGAACAAGGTGATCGCCTTTCACGCCGACACCTACATCGGCTACGCCGATCTGTGCGGCCGTGCCGCGAATTCCTACGAATGCGGACCGTCGCGGCGCGGCGGGAATCGAGGCGACGGTCGTCGTCCCGGCGAAGCCGGGCGGCTGAGCGGTGTCGGGCGAGACGGCGTACACCGTCGAGAAAGTGCTGGCTTGGGACTTCGACAACGCGAGAACGGTCAGCAGACGGCTGACGTCGAAGTCCGCCGAACTCAGAGGCGTGGCGAGAACAGCCGCCACGACGTTCGACGGCTCGTTGGACTACTGGCGCAGTGTCGGCGGCAACGATGCTCGGCAGTCGTCGAACACCCACGCGGACTCCGCCAACAAGAGCGCCGCGGTGATCGAGTCGGTGGCGGGAAAGTTCGATTCTCTTCTCGGATCGATGGAAAGCGAGATCGCGAACCTCAGATCGAAAAGGGCCGAGGCGCTGGGTTCCGAATTCGAGCTCGCGGTCACGAGTGACGGTGAGGTCTACTCGACGAAATCGAACATCGAGTGGCTGAAGACCTGGAAGTTGTCATACCAGGTCAAGATCGTCCAGAAGGAGTCGCTGGAGAGCTACCTCACCAAGGAGATCCGCGAATCCCTCCGTCGTATCGAGGAACTCGACAAGGTCGGGTCCGAAGGGCTGCGACGACTTCTCGAGAAACTCCCCGACTCCGTGAAAGCAGGTGCGGCCGGTCACCACTCCGATCCTCAGCTCGCCGAGATTCTCCGCAAGTATCAGGTCGACGCGTCCAAGGGCGGCGCGCGCCTGTGGCCCTCAGGCGATCTTCTCGACACGATCCGCAGGTTCGATCCCGCGTTCAAACCCACGCTCATGACGCCCGAGGAGGTCACGATGCTCGCCGAGATGGGAGCGGTACCGGGGACCGGCTGGCGGGCGGTCTATGACTTCTTCCAGATCCGGTCCAAGGCGGATGCCGTCGCCACCGCACGGCACCCGAACCGCGAAGGGGAAGAAAGCTCCCTGGCTGATGGTCATGGTGACGCATTCCGTCACGCGTATTGGAACGCGCTCATGACTGAACGGTTCGGCAGCGACTGGACCGAGAAGTTTTCCACCGCTCATGAAGGGTTGGGCGGCAACCCTGCCCATCGTGAGTCCATGGATCTTTACAACAACGAACTGGGACGACAGATTGCCACCGAACACGAGAACGCGACTCCAGAGGAGCTCGCGGTTCTCGTGGATCGGGCCGTGACCGACGGTCGCACGCTTGTCCTCGACGAGAAAGGACAAATCGCTTGGAGCAACAAGATCGAGAAACACGGAACCGGGTTTGCTCTGAAGACCGACATTCCGCTTCAGATTCCCGGCCGGTGACTGCACACGACTCGAATTCCAGGCTCGTCCCTCGGGTGGCCACGGCGATTCTGATCGGATTCGTGGCGGCTTCATCGGTGGGATGTCTTCCGCTTCCGCACCCGCGCGACGCGCCGAAGGAGGAATGCGCCCGCGAGTTCCATTTGTGGAGCAACGACCAACCTCTGGGCCCCTCAGACGAATTTCTGAGAGTAGCCCGGGAAATCGCCGCAACGCCAGGCGCTGTAACCGATCTCGACAAGGTCTCGCGGCGGGCGGGTTGGTCTGGGCGATGGGATCGCGTTGTCGTTGTGGGCGGTAGCACGAGCAGCGCCGACCTCAACGAGTTGGCGGGCACGACCGGAATCTGTTTTGACGGCTTCAACGGCGGCGACTCGGATTCGGGATTCAACGGCCACTACGTGTTCTTCGACGGCCCCCATCCCAAGCAGGCCGCCGGGGCAGGATCGCGACCCGTGATCGACACGGATGGGCATCCACTGGTTTGGCGCCATGACCCACTCGTCTCGGATACCTCGCTGGAGACGCCTGTGCTCCGGCTGGTTACGGCGGAGACGCAGTGAGTCGGATGGCTGTGGTCGCGGTGGCATCCCTGGCGCTGACGACCACCGGGTACCTACCGATTCCGAGACTTGATCCCAAACCTGAGTACGAGCGCGCCCGAAAGTCGATCTAGACAGCGCGGCCGGACGGCTGGATCCGCGAAGGAGTCATCGATACCGACGACGACAGCTCGATTCCCACACGCGGCGGCCCGCTCTACCCCGACGCGACGGTCAGTCCGCCGAAACTGCGTGCCGAACCTCCCGCGACGCCCTGAGACACCTCAGCCGAGAGCGCCCTCGACCTCGTCCCGGGTGCGCACGAAGGCGTCGCGCAAAGCGGCCGCATCCGGGCCCGCGCGGAGCACCCCGCGGGAACTGGCGGGCAGGACCCAGGCGGGGTCGGCGCCGGAGAACACGATCGGTAGGTCCGCGGCGGTGGCGCCCTGGGCACCCAGGCCGGGAGCCAGTATCGGACCTCTGAGTTCCGCGAGATCGAGGCCGTGCTCACGCGTGGCCCCGACGACCAGCCCGACAGTCGCGGTGCCATCGGCGTTCTCGGCCGCGGCGTCATCGACGATCGACTGCGCGACCGTCCGCTCCCCCGTCCGCGCCCGCTGGATGTCGCCGCCCTCGGGGTTGGAGGTCCGAGCAAGGACGAACACTCCGCGCGAGCCCTCACGGGCGAGGTCGAGCGCGGGGCGGAGGGATTCGTAGCCGAGGTACGGCGATGCGGTCACCGAATCGGCACACAACGGCGACGACTCGGACAGCCAGGCCTGCGCGTAGGCGGCCATCGTCGACCCGATGTCGCCGCGTTTGGCGTCGGCGATGACCAGGGCCCCGGCCTCCCGGCACCCCGCGACGACACGTTCGAGCACCGCGAAACCCGCGGCGCCGAACGGCTCGAAGAACGCCACCTGCGGTTTGATCACCGCGGCCACCGGCCCGAGCGAGGCGACGCAGATGTCGGCGAACCGCGACAGGCCGTCGGCCGTGACCGGCAGCCCCCACTCCTCGAGTAGTTCGGCATGCGGGTCGATGCCGGCACAGAGGCGTCCGCGCTCGGCGACCACCCGCCGATAACGGGCGCCGAAGCCGGACGCCTCGGTCACGACCGGCCGGCCAGGTCTGCGTGGCGGTTCTGCAGCGACCGGACGCCGATGTCGCCCGTCATCGCGGCCTCGATGCCCTGCACGGCGGCGGAGGCGCCCTGCACCGTGGTGATACACGGGATGTTCACCGACACCGCGGCACTCCGGATCTCGTACCCGTCGACGCGAGGGCCCGAATTGCCGTACGGGGTGTTGATGACCATCGTCACCTCACCGGCGCGGATGATGTCGACGATCGTGCGCTGCCCCTCCTCGGCCTCGAAGTGCTTGCGTACGGTCTCGCACTTGATCCCATTGCGGCGCAACACATCGGCGGTGCCCTCGGTCGCCAGGATGTCGAATCCCAGATCCGCGAGGTGCTTGACCGGGAAGATCAGCGCCCGCTTGTCCTTGTTGGCCACCGACACGAAGATCGCACCACCGGTCGGCAGTGATCCGTACGCAGCGGTCTGCGACTTGGCGAACGCGCGACCGAAGTCCGCGTCGATACCCATGACCTCGCCGGTGGACTTCATCTCCGGACTCAACAGGTTGTCGACGCCGCTGCCATCGTGGCGCCGGAACCGGTTGAACGGCAGAACCGCTTCCTTCACCGCGATCGGGGCCGTCGCCGGTGCCTCACCACCGTCGCCGGTCGCGGGCAGGATGCCCTGCTCGCGCAGATCGGCGATCGAGGCGCCGAGCATGACGCGGGCACATGCCTTTGCCAGCGGCACGGCAGTCGCCTTCGACACGAACGGCACCGTCCGGCTCGCCCGCGGATTGGCCTCGAGCACGTAGAGCACGTCGTCCTTCAGCGCGTACTGGACGTTGAGCAGACCCTTCACGCCGATGCCCTTGGCCAGTGCCTCGGTCGAGGTCCGCACCATCTCGAGGTCGGCGCGCCCGAGAGTGACCGGCGGCAGCGCACACGCCGAGTCACCGGAGTGGATACCGGCCTCCTCGATGTGCTCCATCACGCCGCCGATGTAGACCTCGTCACCGTCGCACAGGGCGTCGACGTCGATCTCCACCGCGTCCTCGAGGAACCGGTCGACCAGCACCGGGTGATCCGGGGTCAGCTCGGTGGCGCGAGAGATGTAGTCCTCCAAGGACTTCTCGTCGTAGACGATCTCCATGCCGCGGCCACCGAGGACGTACGACGGCCGGACGAGCACCGGGTATCCGATACGTGCCGCGGTGTCGCGCGCCTCGGCGAAGCTCGTCGCGGTGCCGAACGCCGGGGCCGGGAGGCCGGCTGCGGTCAAGACCTTGCCGAACTCTCCGCGGTCCTCGGCGAGGTCGATGGCGGCCGGGCTGGTGCCGACGATCGGCACGCCGGCTTCCTCGAGACGATGCGCGAGGCCGAGCGGGGTCTGGCCGCCGAGCTGCACGATGACACCGGCGACGGTGCCCGATTGCGATTCGGCGTGGTAGACCTCGAGGACGTCCTCGAAGGTCAGCGGCTCGAAGTAGAGACGGTCGGCGGTGTCGTAGTCGGTGGACACCGTCTCCGGGTTGCAGTTGACCATGACGGTCTCGTACCCGGCCTCTGACAGCGTGAGCGCGGCGTGCACGCACGAGTAGTCGAACTCGATGCCCTGGCCGATGCGGTTGGGACCCGAGCCGAGGATGAGCACCTTGGGGCGGTCGGGTTGCGGGGCGATCTCGCTGGTCGCCGCCGGATCGAGCTCGTAGCTCGAGTAGTGGTACGGCGTCTTCGCCTCGAACTCGGCCGCGCAGGTGTCGACGGTCTTGAAGACCGGCCGCACGCCCAACCCGATCCGATGCGCGCGCACGGCTGCCTCGTCGGCGAAATCCGAACGCAAAGCAGCGATCTGGCGGTCGGAGAAACCGGTGGACTTGGCCTCGCGGAGGAGCGCCTCGTCCAGGGTGTCGGCGTCGCGGATCTCCGCACCGAGCGCGGCGATACCACCGATCTCGGCGAGGAACCACGGATCGATGGCGGTGGCCTCGTAGAGGTCTTCGATCGTCGCGCCGGCCTCGAAGGCGAGCATCAGCTTGTAGAGTCGCCCGTCGCGCGGGGTCTTGATGTCCTCGAGGAGTGCCGGGAGATCGACCGTGGCCGGGTCCGGACGGTTGGGCTCGGCCCAGAAACCGCCGGCCTTCGTCTCCAGCGACCGCATGACCTTGCCGAGGGCCTCGGCGAAGCTGCGGCCGAGGCTCATCGCCTCACCGACCGATTTCATCGTCGTGGTGAGGGTGTCGTCGGCGCCCGGGAACTTCTCGAACGCGAACCGCGGCGCCTTGACCACGACGTAGTCGAGCGTCGGCTCGAAGCAGGCCGGGGTTTCCTTGGTGATGTCGTTGACGATCTCGTCGAGGCTGTAACCGATGGCCAGCTTCGCGGCGATCTTCGCGATCGGGAAACCGGTGGCCTTCGACGCCAGCGCCGACGACCGCGACACGCGAGGGTTCATCTCGATGACGACGAGCCGGCCGTCGCGCGGGTCCTGGGCGAACTGGATGTTGCAGCCACCGGTGTCGACGCCGACCTCGCGCAGGATGTCGATCGAGAGGTCACGCATGATCTGGTACTCGCGGTCGGTGAGGGTCATCGCCGGGGCGACGGTCACCGAGTCGCCGGTGTGCACGCCGACCGGGTCCAGGTTCTCGATCGAGCAGACGACCACCACGTTGTCGCGGTTGTCGCGCATGAGCTCGAGTTCGTATTCCTTCCACCCGAGGATCGACTCCTCGATGAGGACGTTCGCCGTCGGCGAGGCGGCCAGACCGCCGCCCGCGATGCGATCGAGGTCTGTGTCGTCGTAGGCCATTCCCGACCCGAGTCCGCCCATGGTGAACGACGGCCGGACGACGACCGGGAAGCCGAGTTCGGCGACGGTGTCGCGGACCTCGTCCATGGTGTGGCACACGCGCGAGCGCGCGCTCTCGCCACCGACCTTCTCGACGATGTCCTTGAACATCTGGCGGTCCTCGCCGCGCTGGATCGCATCGAAGTCGGCGCCGATCAACTCGATGCCGTACTTCTCCAGCGAGCCTCGATCGTGAAGCGCGACCGCGGTGTTCAGCGCCGTCTGACCGCCGAGGGTCGCGAGGACGGCGTCGATGGGATGTCCGGCGTCGCGCTCGGCCTCGATGACCTTCTCCACATACTCGGCCGTGATCGGCTCGATGTAGGTGGCGTCGGCGAACTCCGGGTCGGTCATGATCGTCGCCGGGTTCGAGTTCACCAGGCTGACGCGCAGGCCCTCGGCCTTGAGGACCCGGCACGCCTGGGTTCCGGAGTAGTCGAACTCGCAGGCCTGACCGATGACGATCGGTCCCGAACCGATGACCAGGACGTGGTTGATGTCTTCGCGGCGCGGCATCAGGCACTCGCTCCTTGATCACTGTCGCCCTCGAGCAGGGTGACGAACTTGTCGAACAGATACGCGGCGTCGTGGGGACCGGCGGCCGCCTCGGGGTGGTACTGCACGGAGAAGGCGCGACCGGAGAGCAGTTCGACGCCCTCCACCGTGCCGTCGTTGGCGCAGACGTGGCTGACCCGGGCGCGGCCGAAGTCGGAGTCGAACTCCTCCCCCGCCTCACCTTCGAGCGCAAAACCGTGGTTCTGGGAGGTGATCGAGACCTTGCCGGTGGCGGAGTCGATGACCGGGATGTTGATGCCCCGGTGCCCGAACTTCATCTTGTAGGTCGAGCGGCCGAGCGCACGGCCCAGGATCTGGTTGCCGAAGCAGATGCCGAACAGCGGGATGTCCTGGCCCAGGACTCCGCGGGTGAGTTCGACGATGTCGTCGGCGGTGGCCGGATCGCCGGGACCGTTCGAGAGGAAGACCCCGTCCGGCTTGAGATCGGCGAGGGCCTCGAGCGCGACGGTCGCGGGCAACACGTGGGTGCGGACGCCGCGCTCGGCGAACATCCGCGGCGTGTTGGTCTTGATCCCCAGGTCGATGGCGGCCACCGTGAAGCGATGCTGGTCGAGCGGCTCGACCACGTAGCCGGAGTCGGTGGTGACCTCGTCGGCCAGCCGGGCACCCTTCATGTCGGGCTGGTTACGCACGCGGGCAACGAGTTCGTCGGTCCCGGCGAGCGCGGGACCGGAGAAGATCCCGGCCTTCATCGACCCGTGGTCGCGCAGGATGCGCACCACGGTGCGGGTGTCGATGCCCCGGATGCCGACGATGCCCTGGCGGTCCAGCTCCTCGTCGAGCGAGGTCGTCGCGCGCCAGTTGGAGACACGTCGGGTGGGATTGCGAACCGCATACCCGGCGACCCAGATCTTGCCCGAATCGCCATCGACGCCGGTGCTCCCGGCGCTGCCGGTGCTCTCACCGTCTTCGGTGTTCCACCCGGTGTTGCCGATCTGCGGCGCGGTGGCCACCACGATCTGCCGGTGGTAGCTCGGATCGGTCAGGGTCTCCTGATAACCGGTCATAGCAGTGCAGAACACCGCTTCACCGAGGGTCTCGCCGACTGCGCCGAAGCTCCGGCCGGTGAACACCTGGCCGTTCTCCAGCACCAAGACCGCTGTGTTCATTCCTGTGCCCCTTGTCCCTGTGGCCCATGTCCACTGTCATGCGTCCCGGCGAAGGCGTTCACCCAACCGGGGTAGATCGTTTTGTCGTCGGCGCGCAGCCCGGAGTCGATCTCGGTGCCGCTGGGCAGGACCCAGCGGATCGCGAGGACGCCGTCGGCGGTCATCACCTTGCCCGCGATACCGCGCTCGGTACGGACCGCGGTGACCGACTCGCGGGGAATCCAGATGTCGCTCGCGCCTTGGCGCGCGATGAGGATGCCCGTGTCGAACTCGGTCAACACCGACGACGCGCGGTCGCCGATGTCGCCGACCGTCACCCGGTTCTGCCAACTCGGCGCGATGGTGCTGCCGAGGTAGAGGCCGGTATCCGGACCTCGCAGAACCGCACCGGGGTCGGCGGGGATGGCCGGGAGTGCACCGATGACGTCGGCCTGAGCCGCGGTCTTCTTCCGGTTGCCGGTCGCCAGCAGGTAGAACACCGACACCACCCCGACGGCGAGGAGCGCGACGACGCCGATGAACCACGCGTTGAAGACGATTTTGC
>NZ_JBHYNC010000076.1:0-11897 GCF_042743165.1 Gordonia sp. NPDC058843 | reverse complement strand
TGGATTGTCGCGATCCCGAGTTCCATCTTTGGGCCGGGTGTGTCTGCTTGCATGCCAATTCGTGGCTCGCTTCGCTCGCACCTTAGGGAGCAGAAATAGCGCCCGGAGCTTGCGGAGGGCGCGTCACGAAGGGTCACGCAGGCCGCTCGTTGCGCGCCGCCCGCTCGACGAGGGTGCCGATGCGTTTGGTCTTGGTCTCGGGTCGTTTCGCCAGGGCGATCTGCGACAACCCGAACTTGCGCGCGCTCGGCGGGAACGCGTCCCAGTTGGCCCGGGCAATCGGGTCGGCGTCGAGAGCGGCAGCGAGTTCAGGAGATTCGACCAGTGCCTCGGCGTCGTCGAACATGGTCCATAGGCCGCGCGCCTTGGCGTCGTCGATGACGGCCTGCCCGGCAGGCTGGATGCGACCAGCGGCCGTGAGGTCGGCGACGCGCGCCTTGTTGGATGCCGACCATCCGCTGTTGCGCCCGCGCCGGGTGAACCACATGCCGCGACGTTCGGAGTCGATCACGCGGGTGTGACCGTCGATCCACCCCCAGCAGAGCGCCTCGCGAACGCACTCGTCGTAATCGAGCGGCTCCCGGCCCGAACCCTTGCGCCAGAACACAAGCCACACTCCTGATGAGGTCTGGTGGTTGTCGCGCAACCACTCTCGCCACGCATCGACGGTCTCGACGTTCAGTTTCGGGGCATCGGGATCGGCCATTCGTCAACCCTAATGACCTGAGTCCTCATCTCGGTACAGTTGAGCCGTGAACGAGATCGTCAACTTCGCCACGGACAACTGGTGGCTTATCTTCCCGATCGGCGCAGTCGTCGGCGGGTGGGCGGGCTCGATCGGCAAGTACAACGAGAAGCGACGCAAGGACAAGATCGAGCTCGCTCGGATCAAGGCCAACGCGCAGACCGAGCAGTTGAAGCTCACGACGACCTCGGCCGACCAGCTGCGCCGCGTCCTCACCCAGCACGACGCACTCAACGAGAAGTGGTTCGCGTACGAACTCGATCTCGCGACGTTGATCGAGTACCCGCTGATGACCGACATGCGCGAGCCGCTGACCCTCGCCTTCCACCGGGCGCGGGTTCGCGCGGACGACCTGCGGCCCGAACCGGGCACCGCAGGGGTCTCTACGAGCGAAACGTCGATGTCCCCGGCGAATTTCACCGAGTACCGCGACGCGGTCGGCGACTACGCCGCAGCCTTCGACGCGGCCGAGCGAGAAGCGCGACGTCGCAGACAATCCGGTTTCTCCCCGGTCGAGCGCGAAGCACTCGACCGGGCGCGCAAGCTGATCAACGTCGCAGCCGATGCCGGCGCCACCCCGGCCGAGAGGCAGGCCGCCTACAAGAAGGTCCGTGCCGAACTCGACGGCATCATCGACGTTCCGCAGGTGGCGGCCGCACATCTCGAACGGCAGATCGCGGGCGCGCTGGAGCGCGGGCGGGACTGATCAGAGATCAGGGATCGGCAGGTCCAGATTGGGCGCGATGATCCCGCCGTCGACCTCCAGGATCTTGCCGGTGACGTACGCGCCCGCCGGTGACGCCAGATAGAGCGCCGCTGCGGCGATGTCCTCCGGATCACCGAGACGGTGCAACGGCGTGGAGGTCTCGACCTCGGTGCGCATCCCCTCGTCACCGGCGACGATCTCCAACGCCGAGGTCAGAATCGCACCCGGCGCGATGCCGTTGACCCGGATCTTCGGGTTGAGATCCATCGCCGCGATGCGGGTGTAGTGCGCGAGAGCGGCTTTCGCGGTGCCGTAGGCGGCGTAGGCGCGTCCGGGCAGGCGACCGACCGCGGACGTGATGTTGATGATCGAGCCTCGTCCACTGGTCGCGAGGATCTGCTTGGAACCCGCGACGACCAGCGCGTGCGCGTTGCCGACGTTGAAGTCGAAGGCGTCCCGCAGGTGCTTGGGGCTGGTGTCGAACAGCGGCCGGGGCATCGCGCCGCCGACATTGTTGACCACGGTGTCGAGCCGCCCGAACTGGTCGACCGCGGTCTGGGCGAGTGCCGCGGCGGCCTCGGGGTCGCCGAGGTCCACGGCGACGGTGTGCGCCCGCCGGCCGGCCGCACGGACCCGTTCGGCGACCTGCTCGAGATCGGACTCACTGCGTGCCGCGATCACCACGTCGCCGCCCGCCTCGGCGAAGGCGACCGCGATCGCGGCCCCGAGCCCCCGGCTCGCGCCGGTCACGATGGCCACCTGGTCGTCTATCCGGAATCTGTCGAGAATCACTCGTCGACCATGCCACGTCAGAACACAAAACGAGAACGTGTTCTAGAAATCGACCGGTTTCGGCAGGTCGCGACCTCAGTAGTCGCGGTGCGTGGTCACCACGGACAGCAATTCGTCGCCGGCGGCGAACCTGCGCAGGTTCTCGGCAACCCACGGCGCGAGTTCACGGGTGAGACCCGACGCCGGGTTGGCCACATGCGGGGTGATGATCACGTTGGGCAGGGACCACAGCGGATGGTCGGCGGCGGGCGGTTCCGGATCGGTCACGTCGAGGGCCGCCCCCGCGATCTGACCGTCGACCAACGCGCGGTACAACGCTGCCTCGTCGACGAGAGGTCCGCGGGCGACATTCACCACCCACGCGTGCGCGGGTAGTGCGGCGAGGCTCTCGGCGTTGATCATGTGTCGGGTCTCGGGCGTCGACGGTGCGGCCAACACGACGTGGTCGAACGAACTCCACAGCTCGTCCAGCTGGTCCGATCGGCGGACCTCGTGCGCACCGGGCACCTCCCGTCCCGACCTGTTCACCGCGACGACGCGGGCACCACACGCCCGGAGACGCGGAGCGAGCGACGCGCCGATCCCCCCGGCTCCGACGATGGCCACGGTGGAACCGTGCAGCGACCGGACGGCGGTGTCGATCCGCTCCTTGTCCCAGTGCCGGAGGACGGCGGTGTTGATCTGCCGGAGCCCGGCGAGGAGCAGCGTCAGCGCATGCTCGGCGACGTTCTCGGCATAGAAGCCCGACGCGTTGGTCCAGATCCGGCGGTCGTCGAGGACGTCGGCGGCCACGAAGTCCTCGATCCCCGCGGTCTTGAGGGCCACCCATTCGATGGTGTCCGGCAGTTCCGGGAACTCCGCGGGCGGCCCGATCCACACGAGCACCCGGGCGTCGCCGAGGCCGACGATCCGTCCGCCCGCATCCTCGACCGCCGCGACCAGATGTTCGTCGCGGACCGGTTCGACGGCAACCGCCACCGGGGTCATCGTGAGACCGATCGGGCCGCGGTGGTCGCCAGTTCGTCGGCGATCTCGTTGAAGTGATCGCCGGCGTGCCCCTTCACCCACCGCCACTCGACCTGGTGCCGCTTTTCCTCCTCGACCAGCCGACGCCACAGATCCGCGTTCTTGACCGGCTTGCGGTCCTTGGTCTTCCAGCCGTTCGCCTGCCAGCCGTTGACCCATTTCATGATCCCGTTGCGGACGTAGGTGGAGTCGGTGTAGATGATGACGTTCGACGGCCTGGTCAGCGCCGCGAGTCCCTCGATGGCGGCCGTGAGTTCCATCTTGTTGTTGGTCGTATCCGGCTCGGAACCGGAGATCCGCTTCTCGGTGCCCTTGTAGCGAAGCACCGCACCCCATCCGCCCGGGCCCGGATTGCCCAGGCAGGCACCGTCGGTCGAGATCTCGACGACGGCCGACCCGGCGTCCGGTTCGGCCGGAGAACTGTCAGGATCTGGATTCGCAGAAGCTGTCACGCAGGGAAGCCTACGACAGCCACGGCGCCCGGCCGCACACTCACCGCGGGGCAAACTGACGTCGTCCCCGACATCTCGGGCGCCGGGCACCTAGGGTGGACACATGGCTGTGTGGGACCCGACACGCTATCTGCAGTTCGCCGACGATCGCGCGCGGCCGTTTCTCGACCTCATCGCGCAGATCCCGACCAACCCGTTGTCGGTGGTCGACCTGGGTTGCGGACCGGGCCATCTGACCAAACACCTCCGCGCGCTCTGGCCCTCGGCCGAGATCCTGGGCATCGACGACTCGGCGGAGATGGTCGACCGGGCCATCCGCGACAACACCGACCCGCACGCCAATTACGACGCCGTCGACGTCTCACAGTGGACGCCCTACCGGCCGGTCGACCTGATGATCTCCAATGCGATGTTCCAATGGGTGCCCGACCACCTCGACGTCATCGACCGACTGCTCGGGCATCTCTCCGACGGCGGGGCCTTCGCTGTGCAGGTGCCCAACAACACCGACTCGCCCACCCACGCCGCACTCGCCGACCTCGCCGCGACCGAGCCGTACATCGGGGCATTCGGCGATCTGCGAGCGCTGCCACACCTCGATGCCGACATGTACCTCGACTTCTTCGCCGAGCGCGGATACCACGTCAACGCGTGGGAGACGACCTACTTCCACGTGCTCGACGGCCAGGACCCGGTTTTCGACTGGATGTCGGGCACCGGCGCACGTCCCTATCTGCAGGCCCTGTCGGGCGACCTACGGCAGCAGTTCGTCGCCGACCTGAAGGAACGCTTCGCCGAGGCCTATCCGCGACGCGAGTGGGGCACGGTCCTACCCTTCCGCCGCACGTTCGCCGTGGCCACTCGTCGCTGATCCGGGACGCCCGTCGACCGTGCGTCATTTCCCGTCGACCGGGCACCTTCTTTCGTCGACCGTGCGTCCTTTTCCGTCGAGTGGGTGGCGTCAGAGATCCGCTGTCCCCTGAACGACGCCCAACCAACGAATAGAGGCGCACAGTCGACGGATTGCGATGCACAGTCAACGAATCGCGGCGCACAGTCAACGGATAGCGGCACCCTGTCGCGATCGCTCATCGCTGCTCGAGGCCAGCGGGTGGCTCTTCGGAACTGCGAATTCGGCCCCTGAGGTAGCTCGACGGGTCACGCAACGGACTCGGTTCGGGATCGACGACGCTCCCGCCCGCCACTTCTGCAACACTGACACCATCTGTCGTCACCTCAGGGGGTACGTCCATGCCTCGATGCAGCCGGACTCGTCTGCGTACGGTCCGCCACGCCCGAAGCCGCGTCGTCGCAACAGTTGCCGCCGCCGCCCTGGCGGGTGGCCTCCTGGCTGCCGTGTCGGCACCGGCCGAAGCCGCGGTCTGCAACGTCACCGGTATCACCGGAGGTGATGTCGGCAGCACCGGAAGTTCCGGGTCCAGTGAGCTCGGCTGGGGAAGCCTCGACTACGGCAGTTACCGCGCCGACGGAAAGAAGCCACAGGGCCCGCTTCCGAGACTCACCGGCGCGAGCAAGGCCGTTTCATGGGTGACCGGACCGCGCAGTCCCGCCCGCACCGACACCCGTTTCGGGATCACCGCCACGGACGTCGGGGTGCCGTGGGACAACGGCTCCGGTCAGGTCCTGATGGCCTTCGGCGACACCTGGGGCAAGTGCGCGGGACAGATGGCCTGGAAACACAACACAATGCTGCGCAGTGATGCGAACTCCAACTTGGCCAAGGGAATCCGATTCCCGAACGCCGTACCCGGCTCGGTCCGGTCGGGCGCCTCGGTGACCTCGGGACATCCCACGTGGGCTCAACCGATGTTCAACGCGGTCGGAGTGCGCAACATCGAGGTCGGTCGGATCCCCACCGGCGGGATCTCGATCAACGGCACCCAATTCGTCAGCTTCATGTCGATCCATCGCTGGCTGGGGCCGGGCCGGTGGAGTACGAACTACTCGGGGATCGCACTGTCGCACAACAACGGTCAGACCTGGACCGTCGACAACAACACCCTACGCTGGAACACCGACCTGACGATTCCGGGCGTTCCCCAGGTGGCGAGCGGACACAACCGGTTCCAGATGGGCGCATTCCTCCGTAGCGGCGAGTACATCTACCAGTACGGCACTCCCAACGGTCGTTTCGGTTCGGCTCATGTGGCCCGATTCCGCCCCGCCGACATACTGAACCTCGCCCGGTATCAGTACTTCCGCGGCGGCACGTCATGGTCGTCGAATCCGGCCGACGCCGCGCCGATCGTCGCCGGCCCGGTCAGCGAGATCTCCGTGGCCTACAACGCCTACCTCGGCCGGTTCGTCATGCTGAGCGAGCGCGCCGGGACGATCATGTTGCGTACGTCGCCGTCACCGGTGGGTCCGTGGAGTGGGGAGCGGGTCATCGTCTCGAACAAGCAGTCCAGCGGCCTGTACACCCCGTACATCCATCCGCGATCGTCCGGCCGAGACCTCTACTTCGTCGTCTCCCGCTGGGATGACTACAACGTGATGCTGGTCCGGACCGACCTGTCGATGGTGCGTCCGTGAGCCGGCGGATCGTCCTGATCCGCGCCGTCAACGTGGGCGGGGCGAAACTCCCGATGGTCGAATTGCGCCAGATCGCAGCCGACCTCGGTGCCGGCGAGGTCTCGACCTACATCGCGTCGGGGAACCTGCTCTGTTCGCCGCCCGCCGACCCGGAGCGGTTCGACCGCGCACTCGAGACCGCGATGGAGGAACGCTACGGCTGGTTCCGCGAAGTCATCAGCCGCACTCCCGAACAGGTCCGCGCCGCGCTCGACGCGCATCCGTTCGACGTCGTCGAGGACAAGTACTCCTACGTGTACTTCCTGACCGGCGAGCCGGCGCCCGACAAGGTGACCGCATTCGAGCGGACGGACTTCGGCGATGACGTCGCCCGTGTCATCGGGTCCGATCTGCACATCCGATACGCCGACGGGGCCGGGCGTTCGCCGTTGACCGCACCGGTCATAGCGCGTGGCCTGGGCGTCCAGGGAACCGGACGCAACCTGCGGACCGTCCGCAAGCTGCTCGAGCTCGCCGGCTCCTGACCTCCGCACGGTGGCCGGCAGCTCGGGACGGGCGTAGCGTCGAAGAAGGTGTCACGAGACAAATCAGACGAACCAGACGTTCGCGTCGAGAGGAGTCCGGAGATGAGTCAACCGGTCCCGCCGCCCCCGCCACCGCCCGAACCCATGCCGGCGCCGGAGCCCATTCCGGAGCCGTCGCCCGAACCGCCGATTCCCGTACCGACCCCGCCGCCGGCTCCCGACCCGCAGCCACGCCCGGCGGAGCCGGATCCGCCGCCGCGGCCCACGGTGATCTGAGCGGTCAGCCGCGAGAGAGGACGCGAGCGACGCGGTCCAGGTCGGCGAGTTGGTCCTCGCGCGGAGCCTCCCACAGCTTCTTCGGCAGCTTCTCGAGATCCTTGATCGCCGATTCGGCGTGATCGAGCACCTCGGTCGCGTCGTCGCCGGCGAGGTCTGCCGATGCGATGAGCCGGTCGTCGAGTTCGAAGACCGCGTCGTCGAGGCGATTGCGCGCCGCGACGAGCTCGTCGTCGTGCGGGATCGCCGGGTTCGCATGCACATCGGCGATCGCGTACCGAATGCGTCGATGCAGCAGCGCTTCTCGGGTGTTGTCGGTGGCCCAGCTCTCGGGCGCCCGGCCCGGTCGGCCGGGAATCAGGTCGGTGGACCGGGCGAAGGTGCGCACGCGTTTGTCCGAGTCGTACGCGAACCAGGCAGCGCCGCCGAGAACGAACAGTGCGACCACCACGGTGGCCACGATGATGATGACCGCGATCATGCGTTCAGACTACTCAGGACGACTGCACTCCCTTGGGTGCCTTTCCCGACATGAAACCGAACAGGTACCCGGCGACGCGGCGCATCTGGATCTCGTCGGCGCCTTCGGTGATCCGGTAGCGCCGATGGTGGCGGTAGATGTGCTCGAACGGCTCGTGCCGCGAGTACCCGCGCCCACCGAACACCTGCATCGCCTGATCGGCGGCATCGCAGCACAACCGGTTCGCCTGGTAGTTGCACATCGAGACCTCCGCCGACGCGGCGAACGGCCCGTAGGTGTCCATCTTCCACGCGGTTTCGCGGATCAACGCCCGGATCATCGCGCACCGGGTGTGTAGATCGACGAGCGGGAACTGGATCGCCTGATTCGTCGAGAGCTTCTTGCCGAAGGGAGCACGCTCGTTGGCGTATGCAACCGCACGGTCGACGCAATACTGCGCGGCACCGAGACTCGACGCCGCCTGGCGGATGCGGTTCTCGTTGAAGAAGTGCTGCACGACCTGCAGGCCGGCGCCCTCCGCCCCGAACACCGCGGAGTTCGGCACCCGGACATCCCGCAGTGAGATGTGCGCGTGATCGGTCGGCATGTTGAACGTCCACAGGTACTCCTCGACGGCGAACCCGGGATCGTGTGGGTCGACGAGGAATGCGGTGATCCCGCGGGCATCACCGGCGTTGCCACTGGTGCGGGCGAACACGATGTCGCGGTGAGCGGCATGAATGCCGGTGTTCCAGGTCTTCTCACCGTTGATGATCCAGTCGTCGCCGTCGCGAACAGCGGTCGTCTCCATGTAGGTGGCGTCGGAGCCGTGGTCCGGTTCGGTGATGCCGAAGGCGAAGAACTTCGTTCCCGCCGCCAGGCCCTCGACCCATTCCTCCTGTTGCTCGGGTGTGCCGTACTCCAGCATGAGGAGCAGGCCGATGTTGTTGCCGACGATGGCGTGCTCGTTCTGCAGATCGCAGTGCAGTCCGAGCCCTTTCGACGCCAGGTGCTCGCGGATGATCGCCATCGCCAGGTTCGATCCGTCCCGACCGCCGAACTCGGACGGGAACGGGTAGCGGAAGTGCCCGGCGGCATCGGCCCGTCTTCTCGCCTCACCCAGGAGTGCTTCCCACTCCTTGTTCGGCAATCCGCCGCGCTCCCAGTCCGTTCGGGAGTCCTCACGCCGGTGATCGAAGAATCGGATGTTGTCGTCGGCCTGCTCGAGCGGGACGATCTCGGCCTCGATGAAGGCGTCGAGTTCGGCAAGGTAGTCGGTCAGCGACTCTGGCAGTGCGAAGTCCACGGTGAACCCTTCTCGGTTGGGATCGGATGTCCAGCGGTCACGGGTGAGGGACCGCAAAGTACTTGGGGTTGGCGACCAGGAGTCGCGCGCGTACGTCGGCGACGATGGCGTCGCGGACCTTCGGGTCGGCGCCGTCGAGTTCGCCGGAGCGCAGTCCGTCGCAGAGCGCGGCCTGATCTGCGACTCCGAGCGCATCCAGGCGTTGCGCGCTCGCGACCGCGTCCCGAGCGCCGAGAAGTGCCTGCCGACGCACGACGTCGACGACGTTGCCTGCCACCCTCGTGTGGAAACGGACCTGCGGCGACAGCTCCGCCTGCATGGCATCGGACCGGAGGAACTCGGCGAGAGCTTCGAGCAGTTCGACAGCGCTCGGCGAGCCGTAGAGATCATCGTTCGGGTCTACCCCCGGTGACTCGGTCAGAGGGTCGGGCACCGCTTCGGGTGTCACGAGCCCCAGGTCGAGCAGAGCGTCGAATTCCTGCTCGGCGCTGCGCCGTCCGATGGCGGCGAGCTCCACCGATCGTTCGACCCCGTCGAGGTGCCGGGCCGCCTGCACCGCACAGATGAGGCCCCACTTGACGGTGGCGTAGAGCTCCCACCAGCGCAACGCCTCCTCGGCGGGACGCCAACCCGCCTCACGGGCATAGGCGTCGAGCAGCACGTCT
The DNA here is from genome assembly GCF_042743165.1 of Gordonia sp. NPDC058843. Taxonomy (NCBI): domain Bacteria; kingdom Bacillati; phylum Actinomycetota; class Actinomycetes; order Mycobacteriales; family Gordoniaceae; genus Gordonia; species Gordonia sp. NPDC058843. The sequence continues at coordinate 2,392 of NZ_JBHYNC010000076.1, read as the reverse complement.
CGATTGCCCATTCCCGCGACAGGGGACGCTCCCCCGAACCGCCACGCCTTCGCGCACAGCCAACCGAGGTCCTCGACCGGATCGCCGAGGTGGACGAGCTCCCAATCAAGGACCGCCGCAACCCCTTCGGAATCGATGAGGAGATTTCCCAACCGAAAGTCGCCGTGCACGAGGCACTGTCGCGGCGACGGATCGGGACGGTTGTCGGTGAGCCACTGCGTCGCCAATACCAGTCCTGCGGGCATCGCATCGAATTCGCGCGGGAACAGTTGGCGCAGTCCGCCGATCGGATCGGCGAGCTCGCTGAGGCCCGGTGTCTGGGCCGCGTCGATCCGGTGGATGCGGGCGAGGATCGCGCCGCACTGTTCGACGAACCGGGCGCGCGCGCCGACATAGGCCTCGTCCCGCAAGATGCGCCTCGGGATCGATTCTCCGTCGATGAAATTCATTGCGAGATAGGGGAATCCCAGAACGTTGGGCCCGTCGTCGAATCCGGCGTCGAGAATCTCCGGCACCGGCACCCCGGCAGAAGCAGCGGCGCGCAGGACCTGCGCCTCGGCACGCAGACCGCCGTCGTCGGTGGCGGCGGGAACGGCTCGGATGATGATCGGCTCGACGCGGCCGGTTCCCGCGACGAGTGTTGCGGCGTAGGTCGCCCGGCTCGCGCCTGCCGGCAGCAGTCTCGCCGCCTCGACCGAGATCGGGGTCCCGCGCGACTCGGCGAGGCGAGATGCGATCTTCGCGGCGACACCGTCCGCTTCCGGTACTCCCACGCCGATCCCGTCCCTTCGCGCCACCGACCGGCGGATGTAACCGCCACCACAGCGAAGCTAGCACGAAAGCTGAATCCGGCCTCAGAAATCTGGTCCGGACGTCTCAGTTGTCCGGAGTCTGGAACTCCGGCTGGTCGATGACGCGTACCCAGGAACCATCGTCTCGACGGCGGACCACCTGTGCGCGCGCACCGGCACCGTCCCGGGGCGGCGTCGCGGTGAGGGCGAGATCGTCCCCGAAAGTGAGGGTCGGCAGCGGCGGTTCTGGCACGAAGGTGGGCCGATCGGCCAGTACCGAGGCCAAAGGTCACGGATGGCGGCGCGGCCGCGCGTGACCTGCCCGGGCGGGTATGCCATCACCGCCGCCTCGTCGTAGAGGGAGGCCACGGCGTCGGCGTCGCCTGCGTTGGAGAACTCCACGAACAGTCTTGTCAGATCCTCGGGCGTGCGAGCGGTTTCGTAGGTGGTCATTTCTGCTCCTCTCGATGTCCTCGCGTCCAGCTTGTCTTCATGTTCGACTTAAGTCCAAGTGATGCTAGGAATGAGAAGTATCATTCTGATTTATGGAACTCCGCCAGCTCGAGTACTTTGCGGCCATCGCAGCAGAGGGCAGTTTCACCGCGGCAGCGGCGCGCGTGCACACGACCCAGCCGAACATCAGCGCGCAGATCCGCAGCCTGGAGCGCGAGCTGGGTGCGGACCTCTTCGACCGTTCCGGGCGCGCCGTCCGCCTGACCGACGCCGGGCGCGCAGCTCTACCGGCGGCACGGGGCGCGCTTGCGGCTGCGGCCGACGTCGCGGGCGCCGTCGCCGATGTCGCCGGCCTGGTCCGCGGAAGCTTGTCGATCGGGATGGTCGAGGGCTGCACCATCGCGCCACTGTTCGCCGCCCTGGGCACCTTCCGATCGACTCACCCACAGATCGAGGTGAGCCTTCGCGAGTATCCCTCTGCAGAGCTCATCGCATCGGCCGACGACGGACGTCTCGACGTCGCACTCGCCGGTTACGGAGACGACCTCCCATCCGGGCTCGAATCGTTGACGATCATCGCCGAGCGGGTCGTCGCGGCGTTTCCGAGGAACGGCCGATCCCGAAGTCGGACCGCCGATCTCGCCGGGCTTCGCGACCGATCGCTCATCTGCCTGCCCCGCGGCGCGGGCATCCGACGGGTGTTCGACGCTGCAGCGTCGACACACGGCGGGCCGATCCGGCCGGCGGTCGAGGCGTCGTCGCCGGATGCGATCATCGAATTGGTCTGCAGTGGAATGGGAGTCGGAATTCTGAGTGAGTCGATCGCGCGGGCCGACGACCGCGTGGTCGGGGTGCCGATCCGGGACGTCGAGGGCACAGCCCATCTCGGCCTGTTGTGGAGATCGAAACCCTCGGTCGCCGCGGCGCGTTTCGTCGAGATTGCCCGAGACGCCTTCGAGAAGGACACCTGACCCGTGCGAGCCCGACCTTGCTCCCTGATCCGCAAGAACCGCATAACCCCTGCTCCCTAGTCCGAAAGAACTGCATAACCCCTGGTCCCTAATCCGAAAGAACCGCATAACCCCTGCTCCCTGAGGTGCGAGGAGCGCAAGCCGCCGGGCCGAGCAAGCGACGAAGGAGCGCGTCGA
>NZ_JBHYNC010000075.1:0-12712 GCF_042743165.1 Gordonia sp. NPDC058843 | reverse complement strand
CGATGACCCGGCGCCGCCGTCGAAGTCGTTCAGTTCCAGTTCATCCAGAAGTCGAGCTCGAGTTCCTGGTCCCCGGGTACGACGCGATACCGGTCGAAGTCGCGGACACCGTCGCGAGCGAGCACATCGTCGTCGATGAAGCACTGGCCGGTCGCCAGCCAGGCCGGTTTGGTGATGATGCTCATCGCCGCGTCCGCCATGATGCTCGGCTTCCTACTCCGCGCGACGAGTTCCTCGCTCAGGATGTTGCGCACGGCCGCAGTGTTGATCGTGGTCCGCGGCCACAACGAGTTGACCGCGATGCCATCTGGTTCGAGCTCGGCGGCCAGACCGATCGTGACCATGGACATCGAGAACTTCGAGATGGTGTACGCGGTACCGATCTGCGCGAACCACTTCGGATCCAGATCGATGGGCGGCGAGAGCGTCAGCACGTGGGCGTTCTCCGACGCACGAAGATGCGGAATCGCGGCCTTGGTCAGAGCGAAGGCACCGCGCGCGTTGATGTCCTGCATCAGGTCGTACTTCTTCATGTCGATCTTCTCGGCGGACGTGAGGTCGAGGGCGCTGGCGTTGTTGACCACGATGTCGATGCCACCGAAATGCTCGACGGTGCGGGCCACGGCCTCGGTCACCGAGGCGTCGTCACGGACATCACCCACGATCGGGAGCGCCCGGCCGCCGGCCTCGACGATCGCAGCCGCTGCCGTGTGGATCGTTCCGGGCAGTTTCGGATGCGGCTCTGCGGTTTTCGCGACAAGCGCGATGTTGGCGCCGCGCCTCGCGGCCGCGACCGCGATGGCCTCGCCGATTCCTCGACTGCCGCCGGAGATCAACAGGGTCCGGCCTCGCAGGGAATCGTCGGGGGTGTGGGTCGGTGTCACGGTGAGTCCTTTCGGTGCCCACACCCGTCGGAGGTGCGAGCGATCTGTACAGCGGCGCGCATGTCGACTCGATCGAGGCGTCCTCGGCTCGCCGCCTGTTTGGATTAGCTAAACATCTTGAGTGCCGCCTCCGGCGCACGCAACGATCTCGAAACGCACCACGGGCAGCGTTGTCACGACCCGGCTCGGCTTCGAGCTCTCTTGTTCGGCTCCGCCGAGCGTAACTCTCAGATCCGCTTTTCCGCAATCAACTGCCACGTCACGAGGGTGCGCCCCTCATCCGGGGCCGAGCGAATCTCCCAGTCGACCCCTCCCGCGCCGACGCCCAGGCCGACGGGACTTGACCGCGCCCCCAGCAGACAGGCATGCTGTCCGAGCGAGCGCTCGCTAATTGCGGGTGAACGATGTCGGCCGAGAGATTCCGTCGACCCAGAAGCTCCGCGCCGACTCACCGAGAGGGGACAGTTGTGGCCATCCGGAACCCGCAGGCCTATCGAGAGGGCCTCCGCGACAACAGACGCGTCGTCTACCGCGGCGAGCACATTCAGGACGTCACCGCGTTCACCGAGTTCGCCGACGCGATCGCCCACTCGTCCCTCGCCTACGAGATCTCGAGCACCGAGCCGGATCTCGCAGTCGCCGACGACGGAGACGGACCGTACACCGCGTTCTACCGCGTGCCACGTACTGCCGAGGACATCAGCGACCGCGGCCGCCTGATCGAGACCCTGTCCCGGATGGGCGCGGGCACGATCGTGCTGAAGGAGGTCGGCAGCGACGCGCTGTTCGCCCTGTTACGCGCTCTGTCGGGCGACGGACTGGCGAAAGCCGAAGCGTATTACCGGTATTGCTGCGAGAACGACGTCGCGCTGGCCGTGGCCCAGACCGACGTGAAGGGCGACCGGTCACTGCCCCCGCACCGTCAGCCCGATCCCGACCACTATCTGCGGATCGTCGACGAAGACGCCGACTCGATCACCGTGTCCGGCGCGAAGGTCCACACCTCGTTCAGCGCCAACGCCGATGAGATCATCGTGCTACCCACCCGCGCGATGTCGGAGGCCGACCGCGACTGGGCGGTGAGCTTCGCGATCCCGGTCGACACCGAGGGACTGACCCTCTACGTGTCTCCCTACCTGCATGGCGACCACCACGCCTTCGAGCACCCGATCTCGTCCCGGCACAAGCTGCTCGAGAGCCTGACGGTGTTCGACCGGGTCCGGGTTCCGAAGGAACGCGTGTTCCTCAATCGGGAGCCCGAGCTCGCCGGCCCGCTGGCGCTCGCCTTCGTCGACTACCACCGCTTCACCGCGGTGAACTACAAACTGCCCATCCTCGACCTGCTGGTCGGTGCCGCCATCGGTATCGCGGAGGCCAACGGCATCGCCGGCGCCGGTCATGTGAAGACCAAACTGACCGAACTGATCACCTATGCCGAGACGGTGCGTGGTTTCGCGGAGCTCGCCGCGGTCCGCGCGCGCAACGGCGGCAATGGGATCCACCTCCCGGATCCGCTGGCGGTCAACATGGCGAAGTACCACTTCGCGCACGGGTTCCACCAGGCCACGGCGACCCTGCTCGACCTCGCCGGCGGCCTCGTGGTGACCGGGCCCGGCGGACACGACTGGGATGACCCCGAAGTGCGGGCGGTGCTGGAGAAGTACTTCGCCGCCGCGCGGCCGGCGCAGGAGCGCCTGCGACTCATCCACCTGATCGGTGACCTGACCACCGGCCAGTGGGGCGGCTACCAATCGGTCCTGGCCACCCATGCCGAGGGCTCGCTGGAGGCCGAGAAGATGCAGATCGCGCGGGCCTACGACAGCACGCGTGCTCGTGCCGCTGTCGAGGAGGTCCTGCGGTCGGCAGCCGAGACTCCGCACTCCCGAGGCGAACTCACCACCACAGCGGGTGCCGCGCGATGACCTCCGGACTCGACTTCGCCATCGACGACCGCGGCGTCGCCGCCATCCGGTTGAACCGGCCGGAGGCGGCGAACGCCCTCGACATGGACCTCGCCGACGGACTGGCGGCGGCGGTCGCGACCATCGAACGCGACGCCGGCGTCCGGGCCGTCCGACTGTCCGCCGCCGGACGGCTCTTCTCGGGTGGCGGCGACGTACACGGCATGGCCACCGCGCCCGACCGCGGACGGTTCCTCGCCGAACTCGCCGGGTCGGTTCATCGATCGCTCATCACCCTCGACCGCCTGGCCGTGCCCGTCGTGGCGGCCGTTCAGGGCACCGCGGCGGGCGGGGGTCTGGGTCTGGTCCTCGCCGCCGACGTGGTGATCGCGACACCGAAGACATCCTTCGTGGCCGCGTATTCGACCATCGGACTCTCACCTGACTGCGGCGTGTCGATCAATCTGCCTCGGACCATCGGGCTGGGGCGCGCACTGCGCATGTTGGTGCGGAACGAGAAGATCGATGCGGCAACCGCCCTGGACTGGGGCCTCGTCCACGACATCGTCGAGGCCGAGGAACTCGAGAGTGCCACCGACGAACTGGTCGCGGGACTGCTCGAACGACCCACGGCGGCGACAGGGCACGCACGACGTCTCGCCCGGGCGTCCTACGGACGGACCTTCGCCGATCACCTCGACGACGAGGCCGCCACCATCGCCAGGCTGGGTGCCGGCGACGAGACCGGTGAACTCCTCGCTCGCTTCACCAGGTGACGAGGTCTCTACGCGTGCGGTGATTCGCCCAAACCGCCCGCTCCGCCGGTGATCGGACTAGCGTCGAAGCCCATGAGTGATGACGCCCGTCGTCTGTCCTTCCACGCTCCCGCCGCGGGCGAGCCCCCAGCCCGCTCAGGGAGAGTCAACCTGACGGTCTTCATCGCCTCGGGTGTCATCGTGCTCGCCTTCGCCGTCTGGGCGCTGGCAGCACCGGCGGCGGCCGAGTCGACGATCAACGACGTTCGCGACTTCATCACCCGGTGGTTCGGCTGGTGGTACTTCATCCTCGCCACCGCCATCGTCGGCCTCGTGGTGTTCCTCGGCCTCAGCAAGTACGGGCGCTACCGACTCGGACCGGAGGAGTCGCGTCCCGAGTACAGCCTGTTCACGTGGACGTCGATGCTGTTCGCCGCAGGCATCGGCATCGATCTGATGTTCTTCTCCGTCGCCGAGCCCGTGACCCACTTCCTCAACCCGCCGACCGGACTCGCGGAGACCAATGCGGCGGCGCGCGAGGCTGTCACGTGGACGGTCTTCCACTACGGCGTCACGGGCTGGGCCATGTACGCGTTGATGGGTGGCGCACTCGCCTACTTCGCCTTCCGGCACAACCTCCCGCTGACGATCCGGGCGGCCCTGTACCCGATCTTCGGCAAACGTGTCGAAGGTCGATGGGGCGACGCGATCGACGTCGCGGCCGTGCTCGGCACCATCTTCGGCATCGCCACCTCCCTGGGGATCGGCGTCGTACAGCTCAACTTCGGGTTGAACAAGATCTTCGGCATCGAGCAGGGCAAGGCAGCCCAGATCGGGCTCATCGTCCTGGCGGTGGTGATCGCGACCGCGTCGGCGACCTCGGGCGTGGACAAGGGCATCCGGCGGCTCTCCGAGATCAACGTGATCCTGGCGATCTGCATGCTCATCTACATCACGGTCGCCAAGGATGCGGACTTCCTGCTCAACGGTCTGGTCCAGAACGCCGGCGACTACGTCTCCACGTTCGCCGACCGGACCCTCGACACCTTCGCGTGGGACCAGGTGAATCCCCCGCCCGGCAACGACGCCCGCGCCTTCGTCGACGGCTGGACGCTGTTCTTCTGGGCCTGGTGGGTGGCCTGGGCGCCGTTCGTCGGACTCTTCCTCGCCCGCATCTCGCGCGGACGCACGTTGCGGCAGTTCATCTTCGGTGTCCTGGTGGTCCCGTTCAGCTTCATCCTGGTGTGGATCTCGATCTTCGGGAACAGCGCCCTGCAGGTGGCCCGCGGCGATGCGGACTTCGCCGACACGACGGCCTCCACACCCGAGGCCGGGTTCTATTCGTTGCTCGAGCAGTACCCCGGTTCGACGCTGCTCATCGGGATCGCGACGATCACCGGCCTGCTGTTCTACGTGACCAGCGCCGACTCCGGCTCCCTCGTGATGGGCAACTTCACGAGCCGCCTCGACGACCCGATGGCCGATTGCGCACGCTCCCTGCGCATCTTCTGGTCGGTGGCGATCGGTCTGCTGACCCTGTCGATGCTGTTCGCCGGCGGCGGCGACGGGTCCATCCTGACCCTGCAGGCCGCCACCGTGATCATGGGCCTGCCGTTCTCCTTCGTCCTCGGGCTGATCGGCATCTCGCTGCTGCGCGCCGTCCGCAACGAGTCGGTCAAACTCGACAGCTTCCGCACCACCCTGCCGAAGGTGATCGCCGTCGGACGCGGTCCCACCGAACACGGCAGCTGGCGGCAACGACTCATCGGGACCCTGCGTTTTCCAGGCCCGGTCGCCACCCGGAAGTTCATCGGAGCCAACGTCGTACCGGCGATGACCGAGGTCGCCGAGCAGTTCGGCCGGGAGGGGGTCACCGCGACGGTCGACGAGTCGGCCGAGAACGAAGGACTGCCGTCGCCACGCCTCGTCGTCGAACTCGCCGAGGTCCCCCGCTTCGAGTACTGCGTATGGCCGGTCTCGGCGCCGACTCCGACGTACGCGGTCCGGACCCAGCGGTCCGACGATCGTTACTTCCGTTGCGAGGTGTACCTCACCGAGGGATCGCAGGGCTACTCGCTCACCGGGTACACCCGCGATCAGATCATCGGCGACATCCTCGACCAGTACGAACGCCATCTCGGCTACCTGCATCTGCGAGATGCCGCCGGTGACCACCACGACCCCGAAGCCGATCCGGAGGCCGGCGACGGTACCGTGCCCGACAGCGACACGGACATCCCCGACAGCAGTTCCGAAGGAGCACCGGCTCGATGAGCGAGACCCTCTACATCGACGGCCGCTGGTTACCGGCCGCCTCCGGCAACACCCGCGAGATCCGCTGTCCCGCAGACAACTCGGTCGTCGGCGTGGTCGCCGAGGCCGGCGTCGCCGATACCGAGGCCGCGATCGCGGCGGCGCGAGCGGCTTTCGACGCGGGCGAGTGGAGCGCCACCCCCGCCGCCGAACGTGGGGACCTGCTCCTCCGGGTCGCCGGTCAGATCGACGAGCGCCGAGACGAGTTCGTCCGGGCCGAGACACTCGACACCGGCAAACGGCCCTACGAGTCCGACCTCGACATGACCGACATCGCCCACTGCTTCCGGTATTTCGGCAAACTCGCGGCCATCGACGCCGGCCGCGTGGTGGACACCGGATCACCCGATGCCGACTCCCGCATCGTGTACGAGCCGGTCGGCGTATGCGGACTGATCACGCCGTGGAACTACCCGCTGCTGCAGGCGGCCTGGAAGGTCGCGCCGGCACTCGCGGCAGGCAACACCTTCGTCCTCAAACCCGCCGAACTCACCCCGCACACCTCGATCCTGCTGATGCAGGTCCTCGAGGACGTCGGTCTCCCGGCGGGTGTGGGCAACCTCGTCCTCGGTGCAGGGGCCGAGGCCGGCGCACCGCTCTCCGCACACCCCGACATCGATCTGGTCTCGTTCACCGGTGGACTCCTCACCGGCCGGATCATCGCCCGGGAGGCGTCGGCAACGGTGAAGAAGGTCGCACTCGAACTCGGGGGCAAGAACCCGAACGTGGTGTTCGCCGATGCCTGCGCCACCGACGAACTACTCGCCGCTGCGGTCGACAACGCGCTCAACGCCGCGTTCCTGCACTCGGGCCAGGTCTGTTCGGCCGGAGCGCGACTCATCATCGAGGAGTCAGCGCACGATCGCTTCGTCGACGAACTCGTCCGCCGCGCGGAACGAATCCGCCTGGGCCTGCCCTACTCCGAGGGGACCGAGACGGGTCCGCTCATCTCGGCGGCACACCGCGACAAGGTGCACGCCTATGTCGAGCAAGCCCGCGCGGACGGCGCCGTCATCCGTACCGGTGGCGCCTTCGCCACCGGAGACCAGGGATCGGGCAGCCTCGACGCCGGGTGGTTCTATCTGCCCACCGTGATCGACGGCGCCGACCGTTCGATGGCCTGCGTCCACGACGAGGCGTTCGGACCGACGGTCACCGTGGAGACCTTCACCACCGAGGACGAGGCCGTCGCCCTGGCCAACGACACCGTCTACGGGTTGGCCGGCGCGGTCTGGTCGGCCGATGCGGCGCGTGCCCGCCGCATTGCCGGACGGATTCGGGCCGGGACGGTGTGGGTCAACGACTTCGGGCCGTATCTGCCCGAAGCCGAGTGGGGCGGGTACGGCCAATCCGGCTTCGGACGGGAACTCGGACCGTCCGGGCTGGCCGAGTATCGCGAGGCCAAACACGTCTACGAGAACCTCCGGCCGGGCGTCACCGGCTGGTTCGAGGACCGCGGCGACCGGGAGGATCAGCAGTGAGCGAGACCTACGACTACGTGGTCGTCGGCGGCGGCTCGGGGGGTGCCGTGGTGGCGTCGCGGCTGTCCGAGGACCCATCGGTCTCGGTGTGCCTCCTGGAGGCGGGCCCGTCCGATGTCGGTGACGACGCGATCCTCCGGCTCGACCGGTGGATGGACCTCCTCGAATCCGGTTACGACTGGGACTATCCCATCGAACCGCAGGAGCACGGCAATGACTTCATGCGGCACGCCCGGGCGAAGGTCCTGGGCGGGTGCAGTTCGCACAACAGTTGCATCGCCTTCTGGGCACCGCGCGAGGACCTCGACTCGTGGGAGCGCGACTTCGGCTGCGCGGGCTGGGGTTCCGAGGAGTTGTACCGGCTCTATCCGCAGATCGAGACCAACGACGCACCCGGCGCACATCACGGTCGGAGCGGTCCGGTCCACCTCATGACCGTACCGCCGAACGATCCGTGCGGCGTCGCCGTGCTCGACGCCTGTGAGGCCGTCGGGATCCCGCGCGTCGACTTCAACAGCGGCACCACGGTTGTCAACGGCGCCAACTTCTTCCAGATCAACCGGCGACCCGACGGTGTCCGCGCCTCGTCGTCGGTGAGCTACCTGCATCCGCACCTCGATCGCCCGAATCTCACCATCCGCACCGGCTCGTGGGCCAAGCGCGTCGTGATCGAGAAGGTCGACGGTGAGCTGCGCGCGGTGGGCGTGGAGATCACCGACAACGCGTTCGGTCGCACGACACGCATCGAGGCAGGACGCGAGGTCATCGTCTCGGCGGGCGCGATCGACTCACCGAAGTTGCTGATGCTCTCGGGGATCGGCCCGGCCGACGATCTGCGCGAACACGAGATCGAGGCCCTCGTCGACGCACCGGGGGTCGGTGAGCATCTCCAGGACCACCCCGAGGGGGTGATCGGTTTCGAGACCACGAAGCCGATGACGCGCGAGTCGACCCAGTGGTGGGAGGCCGGCATCTTCACCACCGTCGATGACGGCCTCACCCGGCCGGACCTGATGATGCACTACGGCAGTGTGCCGTTCGACATGCACACCCTGCGCCAGGGTTATCCGACCAGTGACAACACCTTCTGCCTGACGCCGAACGTGACACACGCGCGGTCGCGGGGCACGGTGCGTCTGCGCTCACGCGACTTCCGCGACAAACCGCGCGTGGACCCCCGGTATTTCACCGACCTCGAGGGTTACGACATGCGGATCATGATCGCGGGCCTACGCAAGGCACGGGAGATCGCGGCCGCCGAACCGCTCGCGAAATGGATTGCCCGCGAACTCTACCCGGGTCCCGCGACCACCGATGACGCCGAACTGGCCGACTACATCACCCGAACCCACAACACCGTCTACCACCCGGTGGGCACCGTGCGGATGGGTCCACCCGACGACGAACTGTCGCCACTGGACCCCGAACTCCGCGTGAAAGGCGTCGTCGGCCTGCGGGTCGCCGACGCCTCGGTGTTTCCCGACCACACCACGGTGAACCCCAACCTCACCGTGATGCTCGTCGGCGAGCGCTGCGCCGAGCTGGTGCGCGCCGGCGACTGACACCGAACTAGGTCGCGAAGGAGTCGACGATCCGCTCGAGGACGGCGGCGACCTGCTCGGTGGCGGCCTCGCGATCGTCGGCCGCGGCGACGTAGAGCGCTGCCTCGTCGAGGGCGCCGATCGCGACATGGGCCAGCGGGCGGGTGGGCTGCTCGACCGCCTGCCCCGTCGCGATCGCCGCCGCGATCAGGCCCTCGACAAGTGCGAATCCGAATTCCTCGCCGCGAGCCCGCCATTCACTCCACCCCAGCACCGACGGCGCCTCGACAAGGGTGATGCGGTGCACTTCCGGCTCGGTGCACAGCCGCAGGAAGAGGCGCATACCCGACTTCAGCGCGGCGAGCGGGTCCTCACCGGCTTGCTCGCCGACGGCCGCGGCGATCTGGGCCACGATCGACTGCTCCACGTCGTCGTAGACGGCGACGAACAGGCCCTTCTTGTCGTCGAACTGGTGGTAGAGCGCGCCACGCGTGACACCGGCCTCGGCAACGATCTCCTGGGTGCCGACATCGGCGAAGCCTCGCTCGCCGAAGAGTTTGCGCCCGGCGGCGACGAGCGATGCGCGGGTGGTCGCGGTCCGCTCCGCCTGGGTACGACGATTGACTTTCATACAGTTTGCACGTAACTTCCATACTCAGTGTTCGTAAGTTACTCGAGTCTACGAGAAACGGGTCTCGCCATGGCAACTCCACCGCCGACCGCCACACACGCGCCCGCCCCATTGCCGACCGTCGAACTATCCTCGGGCGTCATCGAGTACGCCACGTACGGACCAGCCGACTCCCCGCACCCGCCGATCGTCTTCGTCCACGGCGCGGTCGTCGACCATCGCCTGTGGGAGCCCGTGGCAAGGCTCCTCGCCGAGCGCGGATTCCGGTGTCTGGTCCCCCTCATGCCTCTGGGCTCGCATCGCATCCCACTCGGGCCCGGCGCGGACCGTTCACCGCGCGGCATGGGCCGCCTCCTGCGTGAGTTCGTCGACCGATTCGACCTGTCCACCGCAACACTCGTGGCCAACGACTCCGGCGGCGCCATCACCCAGTTCGCACTCGACGACGATCCGCGGTTCGTCAGCCGGCTGCTGTTCACCAACTGCGACGCCTTCGATCTCTTTCCTCCCCAGCCGTTCCGGCTGTACTTCGCGCTCATGAGGAACCGATTGCTCCTGAAGCCGCTGGCGGAGGCGATGCGCATTCGCGCGCTGCGGCACTCCGCACTGGGCGTCGGCCTGCTGCTGAACGATCCCGACCCCGAACTCACCGGATCGGTCTTCGCGCCCCTGCAGACCGACGCGCGCATTCGAGACGACTTCATCGCCTTCCTGCGGGGTATCAGTCCCGCCGAGCTCGCGACGATCACCCCGCGGATGTCGGGGGTCGACCTTCCCGTCCGCCTGGTGTGGGGACGCGACGATCGATGCTTCACCCCGGCGCACGGGCGCCGGCTGGCCGCGGCTTTCCCGGGTGGCGCGCCGTTCGTCGAGGTTCCCGGCGCACGGACCTTCGTGTCCCTCGACCAACCGGGAGTCGTCGCCGACCAGATCGTCGAGCTCACCGTCGGGGACCTCACGTCACCCTGACCGCCGCACACCGCTGAAAGAAATTTTCGCCATGGGCGTCGGATTACCGCGCCGGGCCACGACGATAGAGATGTGAGCAGCGACCGATCGGTGTCTTCGGCCCGAGGACCAGAGGGACTGCTGGCGGTCTATGACCAGGCACTGCCGGAGGTGTACGGCTTCGTCGTGCGCCGCTGCTCCGATCGCCGCACCGCCGAGGATGTCACCTCCGAGACGTTCCTGGCAGCGATGGACTCCGTCCGACGACGACGCGACACCGAGCCGACCACCCCGTGGCTCATCGGGATCGCCCGGCACAAGCTCGCCGATCACTGGCGAGCTGCCCAGCGCACGCCGGAGCCGGTCGACGACGTACCCGACCGCGGCGATGATCCGTGGGACGCCGAACTCGACCGGATGGTCGCCCATCACACCCTCGGCCAGCTGTCACCAGTCCATCGGTCGGTGCTGACGCTGCGCTACGTCGACGATCTCCCCGTCGGCGAGTGCGCAGAGATCCTGGGCCGTACGGTCGGCGCGACCGAGGCCCTGCTCACCCGGGCGAAGCGCGCGTTCCGCGCCGCCTACCCCGAAACACAACCCCAGCCCAGCGGGAGAGGAGGTCACGCATGAGTACCCGGAACAGCTCGCGCTTCGACGCGGCACGAGATCCGCTGCACGTCCTGAACGCCGCGCGCACGCCGGGTTTCGACGATCCTGTTCGTCCCGACCGCGATTTCGCCGCCGCGCTGCGTGATCGTCTCGAACGCGGGGCGACACTACCCGAAGGAGTCGTCATGGCCACCGCAACACAATTCGACGCACCCGAGAGCGCACCGGCCGGTACGCCCGCCGCGGCGGAGACGTCGGTCGAACGTCCCGGGGCCCTCCCGTATCTGGCCGTGGCCGAACCCCAGGCCGCGATCGACTGGTACGTGGAGGCGCTCGGCGCCCGGCTGCGCGGCGAACCGATCGTGATGCCCGACGGCGTCATCGGTCACGCCGAACTCGAACTGGCTGGCGGCGCAATCTATCTCGCGGCCGAGTTCCCCGATCTCGGACTCCGCGCACCCGCACCCGGGCAGGTGTCGGTCAGTCTGATGGTCGCCGTCGACGACACCGACGACGCGGTCGCGACGGCCGCGCGTGCCGGCGCCGCGGTCACCCGCGAGCCGTACGAGGACCACGGCACCCGCACGGCGGTCATCGTCGACCCCTTCGGGCATCGGTGGATGCTGAGCGGGCCGTCGAAGGTCACGGCCGCCGAGCGGGTTCACCAGGGCGACGTCGGCTACATGTCGCTGAACACCCCCGACGCCACCCGCGCTCGCCGTTTCTACGGCGACGTCCTCGGGTGGGAGTTCGACGCCGAGGGCCGGCGGGTCACCAATGTGGGCCATCGCCTGGGCATCTTCGAGACCGATGGTGCACCGACGATGTTCTGCGCGTACGCCGTCGACGACCTCGAGGCGGCCCGCGAGCGCATCGTCGCGGCCGGCGGCCAGGGCGAGTTCGGAGCCAGTCCCGACGGTCACCGACTCGTCGACGCCGTCGACGATCAGGGCGTGCGCTTCGCGGTCTACGCTCCGAACCCCGAGGACGTCCGGCCGGACACGCACCCGCGCGGCCCCGGGGCCATGACCTACCTGACGGTGATGACGCCCGACAGCGGACGCTTCCGCGCCTTCTACGGCTCGGTGCTCGGCTGGACGTTCCACGGCGGCCGCATCGACGACGGCTGGGAGGTGGACGATTCCCGCCCCCAGGTCGGTCTCGCAGGCGGCGCCGACACAGCGGTGGCGGTGCCGATGTGGACGACCGACGACGTCGTCGCCGCGGTGGAACGCGTCCGGGCCGCGGGCGGCACGGTGCTCGAGGAGCCGAGCACCGCGCCGTACGGCATCTCCGCCCGATGCACCGACGACCAAGGCGCGCAGTTCTACCTCGGCCAGTTGTTCTGACTCGCTCGCCCTACTGATCCGGAAGACCGCAAAACCTGTGGTCCCGTGCCCGAGAGGGCCTGCTGAGTCAGTGCTCCCTGAGGAGCGCCCGGAGCTTGCGGAGGGCGCGGTCAACCCCCGCTCCCTGAGGAGCGCCCGGAGCTTGCGGAGGGTGCGTCACGAAGGGTCCTGGCGAGATGCGTCGCCGACCCTTCGTGGCTCCTCGACCTCGACGCGCTCCTTCGTCGCTTGCTCGGCCCGGCGGCTTGCGCTCCTCGCACCTCAGGGAGCAGGGGTTATGCGGTGCTTTCAGAGTAG
>NZ_JBHYNC010000074.1:0-12730 GCF_042743165.1 Gordonia sp. NPDC058843 | reverse complement strand
CACGAGTGTTCTTTCGTGGTCCACGACGGCCGATAGGCCGCAGATACTGAGGTGCGAGGAGCCCCGATCTGCTCCCTGAGGTGCGAGGAGCGATAGCGACGAGCCTCGAAGGGCCTGGCGACGTATGGGGGATCGCTAGAACCCGCCTATCTCACCAGGCCCTTCGTGGCTCGCTGCGCTCGCACCTCAGGGAGCATGGATTTCGGACACTCACGAGTGTTCTTTCGTGGTCCACGAAGAACTCCGCTCCCTGAGGAGCGAGCTCCGGCCGCTCCTCAGGGAGCAGTGGGGTACGCGCCCTCCGCAAGCTCCGGGCGCTCCTCAGAAAGCGAGGCGCCAGGGATTTGGGGTTCTTTCGGATCAGGAAGCGGTGGACCAGCCCGCGGACTCGCGGCCGGTCCAGTTGGCCAGTCGCTCGGTCGGTCCGGCTGCGGGACGGGGTTCGACGACGACACCGAACGGGACGATCGGGTCGGTGCGGATCTCGGCCGGGATGAACTGCCGTGCGACGGCCAGGGTCGCCTCGGCGGTCTCGGGATCGGTCTCCGCCGGTTGCCCGGTCGCGACGGCCAGGTCCCAGCCGTGTACGAGCGTCTCACTGACGTAGCCCCACAGCGCGCCGGCGCCCGGCACCTCACCCCACGGCACCTGGACCATACGGCTCAATGCGGCGTCGTCGGCCCACGATTCGAGGGCGGCCTCGACGAGGGCGGAGTAGGTGCCGGCGTCGTGGTGCTCGGCGATCGTCGGCATCGCGCGGACGTCGGCACCGTCGGCCAGTGCGCGGGCACGCTGAGCGGTGGCGACCATGTGGGCCGAGAGCGTCCGGACGTCGAACTCGTCGCAGGGCGTGGGCGCGTCGAGCTGATCGTCGCCCGTGCCGGCCAGCAGGCCGGTGACCCAGGCGGTGGCCACGCGGAACGCGGGTCGGGGGTCGGCAGGCATGGTCGGTGCCTGCGGGGTCGCGGAGGTGGGTGTCGACGCGGTCATGGGTGGCTCCTTCTGTGGTTCTTCCTCGGGCTGTAACCAGTGAAGGCGCAATACACGACATCTCCTGTCATGTATTCGGGAGAGAATCGACCGCATGCGTGCCGAACGTCTGATCGCCCTGCTCATGGTGCTGAAGAAACACGAGCGGGTGACGGCCGCCGACCTGGCCACCGAGCTCGGTGTCTCCGAACGAACGGTCCTCCGCGACATCGACGCGCTGTCGCTGTCCGGTGTGCCGGTCTATGCCGAGCGTGGGCGGCACGGCGGCTTCGCACTGTTGCCGGGGTACCGCACCGATCTCACAGGGCTGACCATCGACGAGGCGACGTCGCTCCTCGCCGGCACCGGACGTGTCGACTCCCCCGCGTTCACCAGCGCAATGCGGAAGGTGACCGCGGCGCTGCCCGAGGCGCACCGCAGTCACGCCGTGCGCGCCGCGCAGCGGATTCTCGTCCGACCGGAAGGTTTCGTCCGAGCGCCCGAGGTCCTCGACTCCCTGCAGGCCGTACAGGTCGCCGTCTTCGAGTGCAGGCGGCTCCGGGTGCTCTACCGAAGCCGAGGCGCGGACACTCCGCGCGAGCACGTACTCGACCCGGTCGGGCTGATCGTGGCGGGCGAGACCTGGTACCTCGTCGCGGGATTCCGTCGGCACGACGCTCCGGGGACCCGACCCGGCGACGGCACCACGTCGCCCAGCGAACGGATGTTCCGGCTCTCCCGGATGACCGATGTGGAAGTCCTCGACGAGCCGGCTCAGCGCTCCGACGAGGTCGACCTCGCCGAGATCTGGGAGCGGCACCGCGAGGCATTCCTGCGCTCTTTCGAGCCGGTCGAGGTGGTGATCGACTGCGCGGCCGCCGATGCCGAGCGGATCGGGTCGACAGCCGCCACAACAACTCTCGACGAACTCACGAACGACCGATGCCGGCTCGAGCTGCGGTTCGCCGACCGACGGCATGCGGTGCACGCGTTGTGGGCGATGATGTTCGATCACGATTTCGTGATCCGCGAGCCGGCGTGGCTACGGGCGACGTTGACGACCCGCGCCCGCGCGGCGGGCGGCGGGTGAAGCTCTGGGAGCGGCGACAGGCGACTGCACCGAACGAATGAATCCGATGGCGACGTCTCCGGCCGTGTGATCTGATTTCCGAATGTTCGGGGTTCTCACTCCATGTCGGCACGCCCTTGACGACGACCTGATGAACCAATGGCGCTCGCACCTGTGCGGGGTCTGCCTCTCGCTCCGCGACAATCACGGGCAGCCGAGCCGACTGACCGTGAACACCGATGCCGTGATGATCTCGATCCTCACCGCAGCACAATCCCCGTCGGACTGCGCCTCCACCGAGGCCGGGCGCTGCCCACTGCGCGGGATGCGCACGGCGACAGTCGTGTCCGCCGACGAACCGGGCGTGCGTCTCGCCACGACCACCTCGCTCACCCTCGCCGCCGCGAAAGCGGCCGATGTCGGTGGCGAACAACACCATGCGCTCGCGCCGCGGCGCCCGATCCGTGCGAAGCTCGCCGGATACGCCGGAAGCCGACTGCGCCGTCACGCCTCGGCTGACGCCACGGTCGCCCGCCGACTCGACATCGACGGCATGATGACGACGCTCGCCCGGCAGGCGGAGATCGAGTCGACGAGCCTCGTGCTCGAGGATCTCACCCAGACGTCGGCCACCGCGGCGGCACAGGTCTTCTCCACTTCGGCGGCACTCGCCGGCATGACCGAGAACCAGGATCCCCTCCGCGACATCGGTGCCGACTTCGGCCGGATCGCACACCTGCTGGACGCGATCGACGACTATGACTCCGACGCCGCCGAGGGACGATTCAATCCGCTACGGGCCACCGGTACGTCTCCCGAGACCGCACTCGAGCAGTGTCGTCGACTGGCCGCCGCGGTCCGGGCGCGCTATTCAGACCTCACCCTCGCCGACGACCGGCTGCTCCGGGTGGTCCTGCTCGACGGCCTGCGGCACGCCATTCACAAACGCATGCGCGCGCACGCCGGCACCGTCGCTCCCGTGAGTGCCGACTCGCGGACCCAATGGCCGCCGCACCGGCCGTTCGGCTACCCGACCGAATGGCCATACCCGCCGCCGTTCAAGCCCAATCGATCTTTCTCCGAACGGATTCTGCCGTTCATCGGCGTCTCCTGCTCCGGCAAGGCCTGCTGCACGGACCACTGGAATCACTTCACGGACAAGTACAAGGACGGGATCTGCGACGACTGCGACTGCTGCGATTGTTGCGACTGCTGCGATCTGTGACCGTTCCGTGGGGGAACCGCGACCTACCCGACCCCGCGTTCGGAGTCGGCCCAGTACTGCGACCGCAGCGCCTTCTTGTCCGGCTTGCCGAGGGCCGTCAACGGCAGTGCGTCGGCGAAGATCACTCGCTTCGGTGACTGCACCGCACCCTTGCGGTCCTTCACCGACTGCTGGATCTCGGCGGCGATGCGGTCCCTGGCCGGATCGTCGGCTTCGACGTCGCTCCGCAACACGACGATCGCGGTGACCGCTTCGCCCCACTTCTCGTCCGGGACACCGATCACGCCGACCTGACCCACGGCCGGATGTTCGGCGACGACATCCTCGACCTCACGCGGGAACACGTTGAATCCACCGGTGACGATCATGTCCTTGGTGCGGTCGACGATGAACCAGAATCCGTCCTCGTCCTCGCGGGCGACATCGCCGGTACGCAGCCAGCCGTCACGGAAGGTGTCCGCGGTCTGATCCGGGAGACCCAGATATCCGCCGGCGAGAAGCGGTCCGGCGACACAGATCTCGCCGGGTTCACCCTGCGGCACGGGCTTGTCGTCGGAGCCGAGGAGCGCGGTGCGCAGGAAGGCCGACGGCCGTCCACAGCTGCTCAACCGGCGCTGGTCCTCCCCGGGGCCCGGATGGTCGCCCTTGGCCAGGTAGCTGATGACCATCGGCGCCTCGGACTGGCCGTAGTACTGCGCGAAGATCGGTCCGAAACGTTCGATGGCCTCGGCGAGCCGCACCGGATTGATCGGCGACGCACCGTAATACACGGTCTCCAGCGACGACAGGTCGCGCGTCTTCGAATCCGGGTGGTCCATCAGCGCATACAGCATCGACGGCACGAGCATCGTCGCGGTGATCTTCTGCTCCTCGATCGTGCGGAGGACCTCGGCCGGGTCGAACTTGGACAGCACCACCATCGAACCGCCCTTCATGAGGGTCGGGACGAAGAACGCAGCACCTGCGTGCGAGAGGGGTGTGCAGAGCAGGAACCTCGGATGCTCGGGCCATTCCCACTCGGCGAGCTGGATCTGTGTCATCGTCGACATCGCCCGCGCCGTCCCGATGACACCCTTCGGCTTGCCGGTGGTCCCGCCGGTGTAGGTGATGGACACGACGTGATCGGGCGAGAGATGCGCCGCAACAAGGGGCTTGGGTTCGAAGTTGTCGGCCTCGGCGATCACGTCGCGAGCATGGGCGGACAGCTGCTCCGGTACCGGACCGAGTGTCAGCACCTGCTTGAGGCCGGGCACACGCTCGAGCAACGCCGCCGCCCGCTCGACGAACATCGGCACCGGATCGATGATGAGGGTCGACACCCCGGCGTCGGAGAGCACGTAGGCGTGGTCGTCGAGCGAGCCCAGCGGATGCAGCGCGGTGCGGCGCCATCCCTGGGTCTGGCCGGCGCCGATGACGAACAGGACTTCGGGTCGGTTCAGCGCCAGCAGCCCGACCGCGGTACCGGTACCGGCACCCAACCCCTCGAAGGCTTGGATGTACCGGCTGATCGAGGCGGCCATCTCACCGCCGGTCATCTCGGTGTCGCCGAGGGAGAGCACAGTGCGGTCGGCGTGCCGCCGCAGCGCCGCGACCATGAGGTCGCCCATGTGCGTGCCCCCGCGCAGGTGATCGAAGTCGGCCGGTGCTGTCGTCGTACCCTCGTTCGTCATGCCCATCAGACTAGGACGTGTTACAGAGTTAGGGAAGAATCTCCACCAAAACAGCCCCGTTCGGCAGTAGAACTTGTTCTAACTATCAACATACGAAAGACCATCGGAGCCGTCGCCCGGGCAGATCATGCCCATCACGCGGTGTCGAGCGGTGACCTAGGATCGAACCATGACTGATCTCGACCTCGCCACCACTCGGCGCGACATCGCCGATGCCCTGCTGACCGCGCTCGAACGCCGCCACGAGGTGCTCGACGCCATCGTCGACGCCGAGAATCACCACGAGGCCGTCACCGCGATCGTCGAGCTGCTCGGCAAGTCCCGGCTCGGCGCCGAGGCCATCCTGGACATGAAGCTCGATCAACTCACCAAGGACGACCGTCGCAAGAACCAGGCCGAGCTCGACGACCTCAACAGCGCCCTCACGTTCACGCTGGCCGAGCGCCCGGCGAGCAGCGGGGACACGCTCGATCTGCGTCCGTTCGATCCCTCCGCCGACGCGGAACTGTTCTCGGCGCGCACCAACGAGATCGGTACCGCCGGCGACGGATCCGGCGCTCCTGCCGGTGACGTCGCGGCCGAGATCAACGCCGCCTCCGCCCGGGTCGACGCCGAGGAGGCCGTCTGGCTGGTCGCCGTCGAAGGCGAGTCGAAGGTGGGCTTCGTGTTCGGCGAACTCAAGGAGGGCGAGGTGGACCTGCGCATCTGGATTCACCCGCAGTTCCGCAAGGCGGGTTACGGCACCGCCGCACTACGCAAGTCCCGGTCGGAGATGGCTGCCTACTTCCCCGGTGTGCCGATGGTCGTCCGCGCGCCGAGCGCCTGACGCGCACATCCACCACGAATGGACATGTCCACCGCCCTCGGGTGGTGGACATGTCCATTCGTGGTGAGCGTGCCGGCGGTCAGGTCCGCTGGGGCCGCGGCAACCCGAAGTGGGCGACGATCGCGCGAATCCGGTCGTCCTCATCGACGACGAAGGTCTCCGACACCGTTGCACCCAGCCGTAGCGCCTTGGGTCGCACGTGGACGATGTAGCGCGTGGTCACGCTGTGACCGTCGACCGTTGCGGTGAAGTCCGAGATCCGATGGATGAGGCGGAACTGCGGGCCGCGCTCGAGGCTCCGGGCGATGTGACCGCCGTTGCGGCCCGTTCGGACACCGAACTCGACGCGGGTGCAATCCGGGTGCAGTGCCACCCCGGACGCATCGTGACTCACCAGGGCATCGACATACGCCCTGGCTGCGGCGATCCGACCGGCCGACGGATCCGCAGGCGAGGTCATCGCGCGCCGTACACCGGCATCGGCACCGGCGCCTTCGCCAGGATCTCCTCGATCACCGGGCCGAGTTCCGCAGCCTCCCAGCGAGAACCCTTGTCCCGCTCGATGCTTCGCTGCCAACCGTCGGTGACCGAGATCTTGCCCCCCTCGACCTCGAACACCCGGCCGGTCACCGAACCCGATGCGGGCGAACCGAGCCACACCACGAGTGGCGACACGTTCGCGGGATCCATCGTGTCGAACGAGCCGTCGGCGGGCGCGGCCATCTGAGCGGCCATCGCATCACCGGCCCCCATCGTCATCTGGGTGCGAGCGGCCGGAGCGATCGCGTTCACCGTGACACCATAGGAACCGAGCTCCGCCGCCGCCTGGATCGTCAGGGCCGCGATTCCCGCCTTCGCCGCGACGTAATTGCCCTGGCCCACCGAACCATAGAGGCCGGCACCGGAACTCGTGTTGACGATGCGCGCCTGCGGAACGTCGCCTGCCTTGGCCTGCGCGCGCCAGTGGGCGGCCGCATGCCGCAGACCGACGAAGTGTCCTTTGAGATGCACGCGGACGACCGCATCCCATTCGTCCTCTGACAGCGAGACCAGCATCCGGTCGCGGACGAAGCCCGCATTGTTGACCAGGATGTCGAGGCGTCCGAATTCGGAGAGGGCGGTCTCGACCATGGCCGCACCCGAATCCCAGTCCGCGACGTCACCCACCGACGCGACGGCTTGTCCGCCCGCGGCGACGATCTCATCGACCACCTCGGCCGCCGGGTCCTCGGCGTAGTCGTTGACGACGACTTTCGCCCCGTCGGCGGCGAACGCGAGGGCGTGGGCGCGGCCGATGCCCTGGCCGGCACCGGTGACGATGACGACACGACCCTCATTCATTGTGGTGGTCACACTGTTTCCTTTCCGAACTTCTCTCGGCCCGATTCGCGGGATCGGGACTCAGACTGCGTTTCCGGCGGTCGCGGCGTCGAGGAATGCCGGCTTCTCGCCGCCCCCGTGCACGGTCAGTGTCGACCCGCTGATGTAACCGGCGAGCGGTGACAACAGGAACGCCACCGCGTTGCCGACGTCGGCGGGTGTGGCCATGCGGCCCATCGGGATGGTCTCGCCGACCGCCGCGACACCGGCGTCGTCGCCGTAGTGCAGGTGTGACTGCTCGGTGACAACCGGGCCGGCCACCACCGAGTTCACGCGCACCCGCGGCGCCCACTCGACGGCGAGCGAGGCCATCAGATTGTCGAGTCCCGCTTTCGCCGCTCCATAGGCCGACGTCCCCGGTGACGGCCGATGGCCACTCACGCTGGAGATGTTCACGATCGCACCTCCGTCGGGCTGCTGCTGCATGACGGCGTTCGCCGCGCGGGCCACGGCCAGGGGGGCGAGCAGGTTCAGGTCGACGATCTTGCTCGCGAATCGAACCGACGCGTCGGCTGCCAGCGCGAAAGGGGAGCCCCCGGCGTTGTTGACGACGCCGTCGATGCGTCCGGCTCGCCCGACGATCTCCTCGACCATCGCCTCGACCGCATCCGCATCGCGGACATCGCAGGACACGAAGTCGACGTCGCGCAGGTCGTCGGCGAGATTGTCGGCGTTGCGCCCGCAGATCACCGGCCGGGCGCCGAGTGAGCCCAGCACGCGGGTGATCCCGGCACCGACCCCTCGCGCCCCGCCGGTGACCAGGACGACCTTCCCGACCAGGCCCAGCTCGACCTGTGACTGCGTCTGCATGGGTGCTACCCTACCAAACAACCAAGCACTTGCTTGGTGCGCTTCCACAGCCCCTCCGGGCTGTCCGAACCGCCCCATGAGAGGAGCCCGCGTGCCGATCACCACGACACGTACCGATTCCGGGATCGTGACGGTCACCGTCGACTATCCGCCGGTCAACG
Organism: Gordonia sp. NPDC058843; assembly: GCF_042743165.1. NCBI lineage: Bacteria > Bacillati > Actinomycetota > Actinomycetes > Mycobacteriales > Gordoniaceae > Gordonia > Gordonia sp. NPDC058843. The sequence continues at coordinate 4,620 of NZ_JBHYNC010000074.1, read as the reverse complement.
CGCTGCCATCGGCCGCGTGGTTCGAACTCGGCGAGGCCATCACCGCCGCGGGCGCGGACCCGACCACGCACGTGGTGCTCCTCCGCGCCGAGGGACGCGGCTTCAATGCGGGCGTCGACATCAAGGAGATGCAGGCGACCGACGGCTTCGACGCCCTGATCGGCGCCAACCGTGGATGCGCCGCCGCGTTCAGCGCGGTCTACGACTGCGCAGTACCCGTCGTCGTCGCCGTGAACGGTTTCTGTGTGGGCGGCGGCATCGGACTCGTCGGGAACGCCGACGTCATCGTGGCCTCCGACGACGCCGTCTTCGGACTACCCGAGGTCGACCGCGGAGCGCTGGGCGCGGCAACCCATCTCGCCCGTCTCGTGCCACAGCACTTGATGCGCACCCTCTACTTCACCGCCAAGAACGTGACCGCCCAGCAACTCGAGCACTTCGGATCGGTGTATCGGGTCGTGCCGCGCGAGCAGCTGCTCGACGCGGCGCTCGAGATCGCGGAGGCCATCGCCGCCAAAGACACTCGCGTGATCCGCGCGGCAAAAGAAGCCATCAACAACATCGATCCGGTCGACGTCAAGGCGAGCTACCGACTCGAACAGGGTTACACCTTCGAGCTGAACCTGGCCGGTGTCGCCGACGAACACCGCGACGCGTTCGTGTCGACCGGCAAGCCGCTCGCCGCCAATTCCACTTCGGACGGAGGACGTGCCTGACATGCCAACAGACAAGACAAGCACTTTCGACGGCGTCATCGCCGAGCTACGCGACGGTATGACCATCGGTATCGGCGGATGGGGTTCACGCCGCAAGCCGATGGCGCTGGTGCGCGCACTCGCCCGCTCCGACGTCAAAGACCTCACCGTGGTGACCTACGGCGGACCGGATCTCGGATTGCTCTGCGCCGCAGGCAAGGTGCGTCGCGCGTACTACGGCTTCGTCTCCCTCGACTCGGCGCCGTTCTATGATCCGTGGTTCGCCGAGGCACGCACCAAGGGTCAGATCGAGGTGCGCGAGATGGACGAGGGAATGGTGAAGTGCGGCCTCGAGGCAGCGGCCGCGCGCGTGCCGTTCCTGCCCATCCGTGCCGGTCTCGGCTCCGACGTCCTCAACTTCTGGGAGGGCGAGCTCAAGACCGTCACCTCGCCCTATCCCGACGCCGATGGCCGCACCCAGACGCTGATCGCGATGCCGGCACTGAAGCTCGACGCCGCCTTCGTCCATCTGGATCTGGCCGATGCTCACGGCAATGCCGCGTACACCGGGGTCGATCCGTATTTCGACGATCTCTACTGCGCCGCGGCGGAACGTCGCTACCTCGAGGCCGATCAGATCGTCTCCACCGAGGTGCTCGTCAAAACCGTTCCGCATCAGCGCCTTCTGCTCAACCGCATGGCCGTCGACCGCGTCGTGCACGCGCCCAACGGCGCTCACTTCACATTCGCCGGGGAGTATGGGCGGGACGAGAAATTCCAGCAGTTCTATGTGGCCTCGGCCAAGGAACCCGAGACCTGGGACGCGTTCTCGCGCAGATTCCTCGAGGTCGACGAGCAGACGTACCAGCGAGAAGTGGCCGCATGGCAGGACGAGCAGAAGGAGGCCGGACAGTGAGCACCGCCGAAACCGCAACCACGCCGGGTGATTCGTCCGCGTCGGGTGAACCCACCCGCGCCGAGTACTGCGTCATCTCGTGCGCCGAGATCTTCGCCGGCGCAGGCGAGATCATGGCCTCGCCGATGGCGCCCACTCCCCTGCTCGGTGCCCGACTGGCGCGCCTCACCACCGAACCGGACCTGTTGATCACCGACGGCGAGGCCCTGATCCTCGCCGACACCCCGCCGATCGGCAAGACCGGTCCGATCGAGGGCTGGATGCCGTTCCGCAAGGTGTTCGACGTCGTGGCGTCGGGCCGTCGCCATGTGGTCATGGGCGCCAACCAGATAGACCGGCACGGCAACCAGAACCTGTCGGCCTTCGGGCCGCTGCAACACCCGACTCGCCAGATGTTCGGCGTGCGCGGGGCCCCCGGCAACACCATCAACCACCCGACGAGCTACTGGGTACCGCGGCACACGGCGCGGGTCTTCGGCGAGTCCGTCGACATCGTGTCGGGTGTCGGCTTCGACAAGGTCGACCCGGACAACCCCGCGTTCGATGACCTGAACATCCATCGCGTCGTCACCAACTTCGGCGTCTTCGACTTCGGCGGCGAGGGCCACACGATGCGGGCGCTGTCGCTACATCCCGGGGTCAGCGCCGACGAGGTCGCCGAGAACACCGGCTTCGAGATCGCCGGCCTCGCCGACGCACCGGAAACCCGGCAGCCGACGGCGGAGGAGCTCGGCCTGATCCGGGACGTCCTCGATCCAAAGGGAATCCGCAACAAGGAAGTCCGATGAGTGGTCCGGCCGGCGCACAACCGAGTCCCGCACGGGCGGCGGGCCTGTCCACCTCGTTCACCGAGCTCGTCGGGATCGAGTACCCGATCGTCCAGACCGGTATGGGCTGGGTGTCCGGGCCGTCGCTGACCTCGGCGACGTCGAACGCAGGCGGACTGGGGATCCTGGCGTCGGCCACGATGACCTTCGCCGAACTCGAGACCGCCATCGTCAAGACGAAGTCGTTGACCGACAAGCCGTTCGGCGTCAACATGCGCGCCGACGCCACCGACGCCCCGGAGCGGATCGACCTGCTGATCCGCGAGGGCGTCAAGGTCGCCTCGTTCGCCCTGGCTCCCAAGCCCGAGCTGATCGCGAAGCTCAAGGACAACGGCATCGTCGTCATCCCGTCGATCGGTGCGGCCAAGCATGCCGTCAAGGTCGCGTCATGGGGCGCGGACGCGGTGATCGTGCAGGGCGGCGAAGGTGGCGGTCACACCGGACCCGTAGCCACGACGCTGCTCTTACCGTCGGTGCTGGATGCGCTGTCTGCCAAGGGAATCGACATGCCGGTGGTCGCGGCAGGGGGCTTCTTCGACGGCCGCGGCCTCGCCGCCGCGCTGGCCTACGGGGCGCAGGGCGTCGCCATGGGCACCCGATTCCTCCTGACGTCGGACAGTGCGGTGCCCGATTCGGTCAAGCAGGAGTACCTCGGGCGCGGTCTCAACGACACCGTCGTCTCGGTCAAGGTCGACGGTATGCCGCACCGGGTGCTCCGCACACCGCTGGTCGAGGCGCTGGAGAGCGGCAGTCCGGCCAAGGCGCTCGTCGCGGCAGCGCGCAATGCCAACGAGTTCAAGCAGATGACCGGCATGCGCTGGACGACCATGCTCAAAGACGGTCGCACGATGAAGAAGTCGGGCGAACGCACGTGGCAGCAGGTCATCATGGCGGGTAACACCCCGATGCTGCTCAAGGCCGGGCTCGTCGAGGGCGACACCCGTGCGGGAGTCCTCGCCTCCGGCCAGGTGGTCGGGATGATCGAAGACCTACCCAGCTGTGACGAGCTGATCCAGTCGATCATGACGCAGGCGCACGAACGGTTGAAGGCGCTCGGGTCGCTGGGTTAGGGCCGTGGCTTTCGGGCGGGGCCTTCGAGGCTCGTCGCTATCGCTCCTCGCACCTCAGGCAGCGGAAGGTGGCCCCCTGAGGAGGCCCGGAGCATGCGGAGGCCCACACCCCGCCCCGCCCCCTGAGGAGGCCCGGAGCATGCGGAGGCCCACACCCCGCCCCGCCCCCTGAGGAGGCCCGAAGCATGCGGAGGGCCGTCTCGAAGGGTCCGGTAGGTTCGCACCGTGACCACCCCCGATGTCCTGCGCCTGGATTCGGTCGACTTCGTGCGGCAGTCCCGCGCGATCCTCACCGACATCAACCTCACGATCCGGGCCGGCGAGCGGTGGGCGCTGATCGGTCCGAACGGTGCGGGCAAGTCGACGATCCTGAGTATGTGCGGCGCGGAACAGCATCCGACTCACGGCACCGTGCACGTCCTCGGACACCAGCTCGGGCGCGTCGAGATCCGTAAGCTGCGCGAGTCCATCGGCCACGTCAATCCTCGACATCCGCTGCGGTCACCACTGTCGATCCGTGAGGTCGTGCTGACCGGTGCGACCGGCACGACCGAGCTGATGGACCACCGAACCCCCGCCCCGGAGACACACGCCCGCGCCGACGAGTTGATCGAGATGCTGGGCCTGAGCGCGCTCGCGTCGGCGCCGTGGACGAACCTGTCGCAGGGTGAACGCGGCCGGACGCTGATCGCCCGCGCGCTGCTGTCCGATCCTCGACTGCTGCTGCTCGACGAGCCGTCGACCGGCCTCGATGTGGCTGCCCGCGAACGCCTTCTGCAGACCGTCGACAGCCTGCACCGGACGCATCCCGAACTCGCGACCGTGCTCGTCACCCATCACCTCGAGGAACTACCCGAGACCACCACGCACGCCGTACTCGTGACCGGTGGCCGGATCCTCGCCGCCGGCCCGGTCGACGACGTCCTGACCACCGAGCTGGTGACCGAGTGCTTCGATCACCCCATCGAGATCACCCACCGCGACGGCCGGTGGTCGGCGCGCGGAGTCGCGACCTCGGCTCCCTGAGGTGCGAGCGAAGCGAGCCACGAAGGGTCTCGCAACGTGTCTCACCAGGCCCTTCGAGGCTCGTCGCTTGCGCTCCTCGCACCTCA
>NZ_JBHYNC010000073.1:0-13898 GCF_042743165.1 Gordonia sp. NPDC058843 | reverse complement strand
TCGTCGACCTCGACGCGCTCCTTCGTCGCTTGCTCGGCCCGGCGGCTTGCGCTCCTCGCACCTCAGGGAGCAGGGGTTATGCGGTTCTTTCGGATCAGGGAGCAGGACGGTGGTCGCTATCGCTCCTCGCACTTCGGTATCTGCGGTTCGTTCGAAACCGACACCCGAGCGTGTGCTCACCGGCCGGGCTCGCCGATGTGGACGACGTGCGCCCACTCGGGTGGCGTCGACCACCCGTTGCCGGAATAGGCTTTACCGCCACCGAATCCGGACATGGACGAGCCGGTGAGCGGGGCATACACGCGGTGGTCGCGGGCGAAGAGTCCGACGACGGTGCGACAACCGGGTCGATGGCTCGGCCACGGGGTGTGGCCGTCGGTCAGGGCCACGACCACGTCGGGCCGGGTGCGCAGGGCGCTGTCGAATCCGGTGCGCAGATCGGTGCCGCCGCCACCGTGGAGCGGGATGTCCGCCGCTCTGCAGATGGGTTGAGCGATGCGCGCTGCGGCGTCGCACGACACCACGGTGAGCAGGTCGCGCCGCCCGCTCACTGCGCGCGAGATGGCTGCGACCTCGAGCAGGGCGCTGCCGAGCTCGGCATCACTGACCGACCCCGAGGTGTCGATGACGACACTCACCTTCGGCGGCGTTCGCCGAAGACTGGGGACGATCACCCCGGGCAGGGCGGCTGACCGTCGAGCGGGGCGACCATAGGTGTAGTTGTCACCGACACCTGATGTCGACACCGCGGCCCGGATCGCAGCGCCCAGAAGGGCTTGCCATGGCTGTGGCGGATGCATCGCGTCGCGCGCCCACCGCCGCCATCCGGCCGGGACGTCTCCCGCACGCTCGGAGATCGATCTCGCCACCGCGAACCGGACGGCATCGCGTTCCTGCCCGCTCAGACCGTCGGCGCCCGCCGGCCCCCGTTCCCACTCGCGATGCCTGCCGTCGCTTCCGCTACCGCATTCGAGCCAGGCCATCGCCCCGGTTCGGGGACCCAGACTGAACCAGCGGAGGTAGTCCTCCATCAACAATCCGGTGTCCAGGTCGAGGGCGGACGGATGCACCGCATCGTCGGGCGTGATGAGCCCCGACCCGTACACGTCGTCGTTGATCTCGAAGTCGGCGGCAATGTTCATCCGCAACCGTTCTGCCGGGCTGTCGCAGTCGTGTTCCTCGGCGTACCGGTCGCTCCGGTCGGCGTGATCCCGCAGGAGATGAGAGACCAGATGCACCAGGTGGGCGGCGATCTCCTCCTCGGGGCTGCTCGCAATGTAGGTGGGCGAGAGATAGCAGCGCCAGTGGCGGTCGACGCTCATGGTCGGGACGCGCGGCGATTCGACGATGTGCAGGGCATACAACGCAGAGGCCATGTAGGGCCGCGCGCGCACCGCGTGCAGGCGAGCCGCGTAGATCTTGTCCGAGACCGACACCGATGGCGTCGACACCGGTGCAGCGGTCACCGTCATCGCATCCGGTCCTGTCCTGGTCGTGCAGCGACACGGTCGGCGGCGTCGTCGGCGGCGCGAGACACCGACACCACCCCGGCCAACTCGTCGATGGTGCTGGGGATCTGCCAGTCGTCCCGACGCAACGTCGCCAGGGTGGTCGCCGGCACTACCACGAGGTCGGGAGCACCGGTCTGCACCGCGACGGCCAGCACTTTCCATGCGGCGTCCCACCGGTCCCTGTCGGGTCGACGCCGGACCGCGGCGACGACGGCATCGAGCGTGGCCTGACGCAGGTCACCTCGTTGGGGTAGATCCGTTGCGGACGGATCGGCGAGGAGCGTCTCGGGGTCCGGTAGGTCCATGTGATCGATGCTCGCCAGCAGTTCGAAACCCGGCCCGTCGCCGACACTGCCCCGGATCAGCAAGGACAGCACCTCGGGTGACGCGGAGGCGGCGGTCGCGAATGCGATCAATCGCACCGTCGCGGCCCAGCTGCGCGGCGACGGCCAGGCGCCGCCCCGACGGGTCTGGCTTCCTGGGAGCTGGTGGACCAGCGCGGGCCGGGCCGCCAGCAACGTGGTCACGGCGCGGCGTGCGAAATTGACTGCGGTGGTGAACTTCTCCGCGTCCAGGGTCGGCATGGTAGTCGTGGGCCAGGTCCCGCCGAGGCCGCGGACGACGACATCGTGATCGTGGGTCCAGTGCAGGTGGACGAAGCGATTGGCGAGCGGTGCGCTCAACTCCCAGCCGTCGGCCGCCGACGACGGCGGATTGGCGGCGGCGACGATCCGGACCTCCGGCGGTAGTTGCAATGCGCCGACACGTCTTTCGAGCACCAGGCGCAGGAGCGCCGCCTGTACCGCGGGGGGTGCTGTGGAGAGCTCGTCGAGAAACAGCAACCCGCGGCCGGCGTCGGCGAGGCGGACGGCCCAGTCGGGCGGCGCCATGGGAACGCCTCGAGTGGCCGGGTCGTCGCCGACGATGGGGAGTCCTGCGAAGTCCGAGGGCTCGTGGACGCTCGCGATCACCGTGGTGAGGGGGAGGTCGAGGGACGCGGCGAGCTGGGTCAGCGCGGCGGTCTTACCGATCCCCGGTTCACCCCACAGCAGCACCGGGAGGTCGGCCGCCACGGCGAGCGTGAGCGCCTCGAGTTGGTCATGGGACCGCTGTTCGGTGGTCGTCTCTTCGAGCAGCATGAGCAGTTCGGCAGCCCTGTCGAGTTCGACGCTGCCGCCATGTGTCGTATCGGACTCGGTGGTCCCGGGAGATGTGGGCGTGGTGGGCATGGAGTGTGTGGGCATGGTGTGTGCGGACAGGGTGTGTGTGGGCATGGTTCACCTGGTGATCGGAGAAGGAATAGGTGGTCGACGTCAGAGTTGAGTTGCGTGTCGCGGACGGGCGCGCCGACGCCGACCGGTGTGGCCACGACGGCGGGATCCGCCGGGAACCGACTGCGGGACAGGATCGATGACGCCCGCGCGGTAGGCCTCGTAGATCTCGTGTTGTGTGCGTGCGTTTTCCACTGCTTCGCGCAACGGCCCGTTCCGCAGGATCGCTGCCGGGCCGAGTAATCGCCGGACGATTGTCAAAGCGCCGTCGATGTCGCCGAAATCGAGTCGCTCCTGCACTCCGCCGAGACAGTCGGGCCGGCGGTGTGCGAGGTCGATGGCCTGCAGGCAGGGCAGGGGCGTGCCGGTGAGGGACGCGAGCATCTCCTCACGACGAACCTCGTCGCGATCGTGATCCAGGGCCGACAGAACGCCGTCCGCGATTCCGATCCGGTGTAGCTCTCCCCGACAGTCGACCTCCTGAAAAGCGCTGTCCGTAGGTGTATTTCGAGATACAGCGGGTGGGTGGAAATCGGGTGCGAGCGCGGCCGTCACGAGCGGATGTAACCGCTCGAAAGTGATCGCACCATGGCGCAGCAATTCGAGGTCCGGGAGGGTCCTGGTCGCGGCTTCGGGCAGAACCGGAAGCGCCGACACCTGTCCTGGCGGTGGGTCGGGTACCCAACGAGTCGCGGTCACATCATGGATATCACTGTGCAGAAACAGGTCTCCGTGGCTTCCGAGTCGTATTCGCACGCAGCCTGATCTGCGACCCGCCGAGCGGAGCAGCACGGCGGCTTCGGTTGCCCATCGATCGACGGCACAACCTTCCGGCAGTTCGACCGGTGGGGGTGGGGTCGCCAGTAGAGGTGATCCATCAGCGCCGCAACGTATTCGAAGATCATCGGTGTGGCGGACGTCCCACAGGTGGCGGTGTAGATCCAACCGGTACCGGCGGTCGGGTCGCGGGTGTGGGTGTGGTTCGGGCGTCGGTCCGTCCCACAGGGTCAGCGATACTCGTTGTCCGGCATCTGCCCACCGCGGTGCCGTCCGCGCGACGAGATATGTCGACCCGACTGTGCCGAACCGGTGTCCGCGCGCCGGTCCGTAACGCGCGAGCGCGATGGTCAGGCCGGGGCGCAGGTGTCCCGTGGGAGCCACCCGGGGCAGATGCCAACGCAACAGGTCGGGCGCGAGATGGAGCAGGTCGTTCCGTAGGTGTTCCGCGAGGTCAGCGCCGTGTCGTCGCCGGATCTCGGCGATATCGACAGCCGGGTCGAAACCCGCTGCGGTGCATGCGCCGACCCAATCGCCGGCGAGTCGCGCGGCGGTGGCGGCTTCGATCATGGAGGGGGGTACCGCGAACTGACGGGCGCGGAGCCAAGGAACGAGTCGGGGAGGAATTCCAGTCGGAGGCGGGAGGCGCATCAGCACTCACCGCGCACGACATGGACCCCCAATCTTTGTTCAGAAGAAGTCAACACCCGTCGAAATATACCGTGCCGCAGTCCTCTTGGCCAGGGGGCGGCCCCGATCGCCTGTTCGTCGTGCTCGGGCGGTGCTCGGCCGGTCAGCTCACCGCCTTCTCGACGAGCGACGTGATGGTGTTCTCGGGACACCGGCGGGGACTATCTGTTCGTCGACGAAGCCCACGAATACAAGAACAAGGGTCGTCAATGCGCCATCGACTCGCTGTCGCTCACCGGGTCGAACAAGGCCGAGGACCTGTCGATGAAACTGGACTACCTGCGTGAACGTCGCCAACACCAGGCGGCCGCGGCCGGGCGGGTCATCGCCCCGGGCGCCGAGCGGGTCGCCACGTTCGCCACCGGCACGCCGATCGCCAACTCACTGGCCGAGTCGTGGGTGATGCAGCAGTACCTGCGCCCCTATGTGCTGGAGGTGGCTGGGGTCCGCTCGATCACCGACTGGGCGGCGTCGTTCACCGCGACCCGCTCGGAGACGATCCCCAACGCCACCGGCACCAAACTGCGTGTCGTGTCGAAGGTGTCGGCGTTCGCCAACCCCAAAGAAATGTTCGCCATGGCCGCCCAGTACACCGACGTCGTTGTCCGTGAGCAGGTCCCGGCGAACCTGCCCGTCCATGACGGGCGGCAGATCATCACCAGCACACCCGGTCAAGAGCGACAGGACTTCATCGCCGACCTGGACCATCGGGCCGACCATCTCGACCCACGCCGCGCTGACATCGACAACATGCTCAAGATCCTCAACGACGGCCGCAACGTCGCCCTCGACCCGGTGCTGGCCAACCTCGAACCGGATCCGGGAAACACCCGCGCCGATGCGGTCGCCGAACAGGTCGCCCGCATCTACCACGCCACCGCCGACAACGAGTACCTCACCGAGGAAGGGGAGCGGTCCCCGATCCGCGGGGCGCTGCAGCTGGTGTTCTGCGACCGCGGCACCCCGCGACCCGACGGTCCGTCGGTGTACTCCCACCTCAAAGACCTTCTCGTGGAGCAGTACAACGTGCCCGCGGAGAAGATCGCGTTCATCCACGACGCGAAATCGCCGTCGCAGAAACTGGCGTTGCAGGCCGACTGCCGAGCCGGGCGGATCGCGGTGCTGGTCGGGTCGACCTCGAAGATGGGTACCGGCATGAACGTCCAAGGCCGCCTGATCGGTCTGCACCACATGGGCGTGCCATGGCGGCCGGCCGATCTCGAGCAACGCGAAGGGCGGATCATCCGCCAAGGCAACCAGAATCCGCGGATCGAGATTCTGAACTACGTCACCGCCGGCACCACCGACACCGTCATGTGGTCGAAAGTCGAATCCAAGGCGGCGTTCATCGGGCAGGCCAAACGCGGGCAGCTCGACGACGTCGCCGAAGTCGACGACATCGCCGAGGACTCATTGTCTGAGGCCGCTGCGGCGACCAAAGCCGCCGCCACCGGCGACGAACGGTTCCTCGAAATGGCCACCCTGGAAGACGAGGTGAAAAGCCTGTCCGCACTGGCCAGCGCGCACGCTGACTCCCGCTCACACGCCCGCCGGGTCGTGTCCTCCGCCGACCACGCCATCCCACGCTTGGAAGCCAGCATCGACAAACTCGACGCCCTGCTGGCCGGGCATCAGGAGTGGATCGATGGCGGTAAGCAGTTCGTCGTCACCGGGGACCGGTCCCGGGCTCAGCGTCCGGAACGGTCCGAGGCGCTGTTGTCGCGGGTCACTGCTGCCTATCACGAGCTCAAAGGTGCCGGCACGAAGCAGGCGATGCCGATCGCGTCGATACCGTCGGGACTCCAGGCGCACGCCTCACGCGAGTTCGCCCACGACAAGATTCACGTGTGGCTCGATTGCCCTGGGCGGCCGGGGGTCACTCTCGACGCATCCCAGGTGTTCACCACCGCCGAGCGGCGCACCGCGACCGCGTCCGGTCTCGCCACCCGCCTAGAGAACCTGTACGCCGGTCTCGACGACACCCGCGCCCAGATGGAGGCTGACATCGCCAGCTACCGACGGGAAGTCGAGGTCAACGCCCTACGCATTGACGCACCGTTCACCCGGGCTGAGGAGTTGCAGACCAAACAGGTGCGGCTACGGCAACTTCGGATGGAGATCGACCAGGCCCAACAGTCCGAGGAAGCGGTCGTCGCCCGCCAAGCCGCCGAAGAACGCATGCGCAGCGCCGGTCGCGAACCGGGCTGGAGTCTGGAACTCAACCCGACACCGGTCATGGTCGAAGAAGCCGGACTCGACCATGCCGATGACTACGTCGCCACGATAAAACGCAGTCACCAACACCAAGCAGAGCTGTACCAAGCCGAGAAACACACCGCGACAGCAGAACCGAGGATCGGAACGCTGCTCGCCGACACCCGACCAGCACCGGACGCCGAGCGCACGCAAAGCACGGACTCCCGGCAACCGCCCCACGATCCACGCGGTGACGGCGCGCAGCCCCAACGCGACCCAGGCATGGGCCTGTGAACCAAATATGCGCCCGGCGTTGGCGGGTGCGGCGATCAGCCTCTAGGAGCGAACCAGAGGCGGTCATGCTGGTCATCCTTTGGCACAGGCCGCGGGGAGTATCGTCGATGAACAGTGCATCGGCCCAGCTAGCTGCCGCGGCCGCGGCCTTTACCCGCCCTGTGGATGCCGCACGACGCCCATCGTCATCCGACACGTGAGTCGCATAGACCACATCGGGGATGCAACGAGTTAGCCACTCTCCGAGCCTATTCACCTGATCAGAGGAATCTCGGATCGCGACGTGGCGGGAGGTCTATCGGGAACATATGCTCTGGCGCGATACAACTAGACACGAGGTGGCAGACTGTGACGAACTGGTTCCGGAGATTGGGCGCATGCTCTGTCGCTCTTGCAGGGGTGCTTGGAGTTTGTGAAGTTTCGACGGTGCCGCCTGTCGCTCAGGCCGCGCCGTGCGCCGAGTTTGTCTGGATCGGCGTGGCCGGGTCGGGCGAGCGGGACGGGAGTTTCCGCAATGGCGGGATGGGTAGTTTCATCGACTCGTCGTATCGCAACTTCAAGGCCGACGCCGCGGCACGGGGGATAACCGTCTCGTCCCGTGCAGTCGATTATCGAGCCATGGGCGTTCCGCTGAGCGCCGACCCAAGAAACTGGCACCCACAGGACTGGATCGCCTATCGCGCGAGCATGGATGAGGGCGTTCGCAATCTGAAGCGTCTAATTACGACGGTCGCCGCTCAGTGTGGAAACTCGCAGCTGGTTCTAGCGGGTTATTCCCAGGGCGCAGCCGTGGTCCATCGCGTGTTGCAACAAGTGTATGTTCCTCGGTTGGCGGGCGGGCTCCTGTTGGCCGACCCTGATCGTCTCGTAGTTGACACTGTGTCCGCCGCCGGCACCGCCGCAGTCCCGGTCGCGGGCGCGATCGCCGGCCAAGGTATCGCTCAGGCAGGCAAACCCTTTTCGGGGGCATCATCACGCAGGTTGCCAGCGCGCATCGGCAGAACGATTGTGTCGCATTGCGACATATTCGATCCGGTGTGCAGCTTCAACCCGGGGGCGAGGGGCGTTCAGTTCGCCACTGTCGCAACTCACAAGATGTACGTTCCCGCTAGCTGGCGCGCACAGCTCGCTGACAAGCTGCTCCCGACGAGAGCAACTGCTGCCGAAGAGCGGTTCGTCGGGACATGGGCCGGTTCCACTGTCGAGAGGTCACCAGGAAGAACGACTGTCTATGGCACGATCGTCGACATTCGCCAGACCGGCAACTCACTCGGCGGCACCATAACCCTGGTTGCGTTGACCTCCGCTGGAGGAACGCCTGCATGGACATGTACAAGCGCGATTACCAAGACACGAGTACGAAATGGTTCGCTCTGGCCTGAAAGTAGGCTGGTCTCCAACCCACAACGCATGTGCGTCAGCAGAGGAGAGCTAAGACTTACACGGCACGGCGCAACCATGGACTACTTCGGAACAGCCGACGGTGGGGCTCTTACTGCACGATCGACCCTTCATAAAATTGTCTAAAGGCTGGCCCGGGCCTTCACTCCGCATCATGGACACACGGTGACATCTGCGCCGCAAGTGGAGGCGTAGCAGCGCAACGATTCTCGTAGGTCAGGGGTGATTGGTGCCCGCACCATGAGTGTCGTATGCCAGTGGTGTAGTGCACGAGCCAGCTGAACCCTTCACGCCTGGCAGGTGAGCTCGTCGGGCCAGGTCCGCTGGTCTTGATCGATCTCCGCGCGGCGAGTTCAATCAGTCGATGCAACACCGCGTTGTCTGTACGAGTGCAGTTGTTCACCCAAGGGCTTCGGCGGGGGCCCATCCAAGGACTTTCCAGGGTCGGTTGTTGACCGTTTATGCGATGTCCTCGAGGCCCGTAGTCACCTAGAGCGCCGAACCAATCTTCACGCGAGGCTGCTCACCCCAATCCTTGTGACACGGAGATCCAACCAGGGTGTTGCAAGACTGCGTTTTTCAACGATGATCCCGATCGGCTCTGGGTGGGTAGGGACCGAAAACGTCGACGAGGGCAACCTGGGCCTATGTCGCGTTGGGGACGACTTGGGTGAGGACGTATCCGTCGACGACGCCGAACGCGAGGGCCTGCCGCGATCTGATGTCGTGCGCCGTGTCGCCGACCGAATGCGAGTCGACCTATCGCTCTACGACACCGTGTTCATAGGCGAGATGGGCGACGTGACGACTGCGTCGTCGTGGTGTGGTTTCGGCGGTGCATGGCGATCGTTCGGGCCGCGGCTCGTGCCACATAGTCCTGGATCGTTTCTAGTGGGGCGGGGACGATCGTGGGGACGCGCTGCTCATCGGGAACGAGGTCCTCGTAATCGGAACCGGCGCTGGACGGACGATGCCAGCTGAAGTAGATCGAGCCGTCGCTGCGGTCGACGACGATGGGCGGTTTCGGGGTTGAGGCGTTCCAGTTGCGAACCGACGGGACCGACCAGATCGATTGTGCGATGTAGTACGCGGTGAACTCGAGTGCATCGTCGCGGTTGGACCAGCGGACGGCCTTCCTGACAGAGTTCGTCTGGGCGTTGCGTGGCGGCTCGATCTTGCGGAACAGTGGCCGCTCGATCCGGCCGACGTCGTTCATCCCGCCGTCGTTGTGGACACCGGGCCGGCGGAACTCGATCTTCTGTGTCCAGTAGAAGTCGCCATCCTGGTTGACGTAGTTGATATAGCGGAAGGACGGGCCGAACTGCTTGTTCGTGATCCCGGCGCCGGACTTGTCACCGATCCAGATCAACGATTCGTGGGTGGTGCGCATAAAGCGCTTACTGCTGAAGCTGCTCTCCTCCGGCTTGATGCCTTCCGACACTAACCTGGCGTAGACCACCTGCAGACACGGCCGAATAGCGTCGATGAAGTGACGAGTGAGAGCGCGACGCTCTTCCCACTCCGCCGCCGAGTGCTCCGCGGCCGCAGCCCGGTTGTCGCGGTCGGCGCGGAATTGTCCCACGGCCTGACCGGCGGCGTCGTCGAATCCGAACGTCATTGGCTACCTCCGGTACCGTGTCTGGCGAAAGTTGTCGATCTCCACCTCACAGGCCACGATCCGTGCGATGTAGTCGTCGACCGACTCGATCCACGTCTGCGAAGCGATCTGTACCCCCACCCGGGGAATGTCGTCGAACGAGGGGTCCAACCCGTATCGCAGCCCTTGACGAACGCTGGTGTAGTTCCAGGCGATGAAGGCCGTCCCAGAGTCGGTGTCGAGGAGGAAGCTTGCTGCGTCGACCGGCGAGCCGAGGTCGAATCCTCTAGATCGAACGGCGAGAAGTGAGTCTGTGATCGCTCCGTACGTCCACGCATTGATCGACGCGGCGCGCAAACCGTTCTCGTCGTACCATCGCACCATGCCCGACTCGTCCGGTCGCATTCCGCGTGGCGGGAGAGTCGCGGGGTCGAAGTCAAGGTTGCCGTGCTCTCTCACCTCGGCAGCACGTCCCTGTCGGTAACTGAGCTGGTAGTCATAGGTCAGCACACCGCACCGGTGCAGATAGCGATGTCTGTCGGAGAACGGACCGAACTTCAGCGGTTGCACTGTCGACGGCAGCCCCGACGTGTCCCGCAGCATGATGACGCGGTCGTTGCCGGCGACCCGCCCGATCTTCCTCGCTGCCAGTTCGGTAAAGGCCCGCCGCGCAGGAGCTTCCAACTGGCCTACGACCGTACGCGGCGTCGCCGTCTCTGCCTCCCGGCGGTGCTCGAGATGGTCCACTCTCGCGCGCTCGGCCTGCGCGAGCTCGGTGAAGTAGCCGTCGATCCTGTGGTTGATGGCCGCAGCCAGGTTCTCGTCGACCATCATTTCGTCCTCTGCGCCGCAATGACTTCCCGCGCAAGGACACGCCCGTAAAGGGAAGGGATGGACTCGAAATAGCAGTCCGACGATCCGATCCGCCGACCCACCCGAAACAGGCCGGCGAGGCGGCGGTAGTCCCAGACATGGCCGATCTGGCCGATGTCCGTGGCCACGACCACATTGCGCGAGTTCACAAATCTACCGACCACGGGGTCGCCATCCTGGTGACGGCTTACTAGATCGGTCAGTGAGATGACGATCGGCAGAATGGAGGGGCGCGAGAATTCGATAATGTCGGCGGGGTCATACCAGGACGCCCGCCCTTTGCCAATGGCCTTCCTCGGGGCCACCAATCGGGGATTTTGTAGCCACCGACGTTTGCGATCCAAGGTGTCGGCGTTAATCACGATCATGTCGTGGTCACAGATAAACCCGTTGCGGTGCAGAAAATTGCGGTGTTCGAGCGGGCCCAACGCCTCGTAGTTCCTGCGCGACCCAGCCTTCCAACCGGCATGGCGGCCTATATCGAGTTCGAAAACTGCCTGTGCCAGTTGGCGACCGGACTGCGCGCCCCTAGTTACCTGGGCCAGATTGCGATCGATAAGGTGCCCTCGCATATGCCGACCGACGGCACAGATCTCCTCGACATACCGCGCGTACGCCGCGTCGGGCCACTTCAGATACTCCGGCACCCCGTGACCCGGATCGAACACACTCATTGTCGGCCACCTCTGCCAGACAGCACGATCTTGCGGGCGACCAACCGTGCCACGTAATCCTCGAGAGACTCGAGCCGGTACCCGTGGAAAGCAACTCCCGGTACGAGGGGCTCCAATTGGTCGGTAACCCCGGCGACGACGTCGAGCTCTGGCAGGTCGATGCGTGCCCACACCAAATGAACTGCACCCGTCGACTCGTCGACCAGGTACCCTCGCCCCAACTGATTCGCCGCGACCTGGCTCAAGCTTGGAACCACCCGGACGGCGAACGATATCGCGCGAGCCTGGATTTCGACGACATCTTCAAGCCGGAACCACCGCACCCTGCCCTTCACGTATGGACTGGGTTGCGCGTAGGAGGGCGGAACCAGCTGGTGGAAAACGGGGACCGTGTCGTCGACCCGCGGTTCCACATCGACCTCGGGGTGGATGAAGAACCTGCCGTTCGCGGTGATGAGGTTGCCCAGGTCCGTGAACGGACCGAACGACTTCGCCCGCTGCCCCCACGACATCGACTCCTCGCCCGTCGCGATCACCGGTTCGGTTGTCGCCTTGAACAGACCTTTGTTTGCGGTGGGCAGGCGCCGGGCATTGAAGCCTTCAGCTTGCAGACGCGTGAACGCGGCGGCAAACAGCGGCGTCGCCACCTCCACAATGTGCCTGGCCGCCTGTGCGCGGGCGATGCCGTCTTCGCGCACGCGGCGGGAATCTGCCTCGTCGAGCTCGGCGACACGGGCGAGCGCGGCGTAAAAAGCTTCGTCGAACTCTCGCGTGACGCTCATCGTTCGTTCCGCCGTTCGTGCAGCACGGCCTCACGGGTAACCACCCGCGTCAGGTAGGCCTGAAGTGTTTCTACCCGCATGTTGTCAGAGAGCCGGTCGCCGACCGTCGACTTCGACGCCTCGGCGGAGGTGAGGAACTGCCACACGACGTATACCGCACCGGCGTCGAAGTCGACGTGGACAATACCGTCGTTGTCGGTGCCCTGGAGCCGTCCAGGTGTGGCAACGCCGTTAAGGGGGCCGCTGGACAGCGCGCGGTAGCGTCGCGCGAAAAGGTGGCGAAGTGCCGCATCGTCGTACCACTCGAACATGCCGTTGCTGTCGGGTCGCGCGCCGGGCGGAGGCTGCGTCGGCGGCTCGCCAAGCCCACCGCCACGCACATACTCCTCCACCTGGCCCCGCCGGTATCGCAATCGATCACGATCGATCAGCAGACCGTTGGCGTGCAAAAAGCCGAGTTCGGTTAGAAACAGGTCTGCGCCGGCTTGCGCACTGGAGAGCGTGCTCGTTCTCAACCGGATGTACTGGGTGCGTTGATCGCGGCCCGCGGGGTCGCCATACCGCACCTGCAACCCGCGTCGGGCGAGCGCAGCGAACGCCTCGGCCGCCATCGGAACCACTTGCCGCAAATACTCGGCCGCGGTGGCCGCCCGCGATGCGTAGCGGCTTTCAAGGGCGCCGGTCTGGCGCGCACGATTCTCTGCCTCGGCCCTGATGATCGCGTCAACGCGCCGGTTGAAGTCCGCGGTCATACCGTAACGGCCGGATTCGATGCGCCCGGGCGCGATGTGGTCACGGTGGATCCGCCCGAAACTACCAATGGAGGGACGAGAACAGATGCCGAGGCGAGTGCCTTGCTCGCATGCTTCACGTAGCCCTCCTGGCTGAGACTGAAGTGAATCTAGCAGGCCCGGAACGCGATCGCGGTCGGCAACCGCACAACCGTCTCATCAGGGGACACAAGCCACCTGACCCCGATCGAAGCCCACGAAACTACGCGGGCCACGCGCGCACGTGCGGAGTCTAAGTCGACGCCTACATCAGCAACCTCAACGGCGCCCGCTGAGCTCAGGTGTCGTGCCCGAAGTCTCTGAGCGGCGCTGTGTCGGGCGGTAGATCGCTGGTGCGGGACCGCAGCACTGCAGGGGCGGAAGGGACATACGCAGATTCAGACTGAGCTCTGGTGTTCTCGTGTGCCACGCGAATGACGTCTTCGACGGATCGGGCCACGCCGGGTAAGTCGTAGCGGCGGGCTACTTCGGCTCGGGCGAAGGCGATAGCGGCGGCTGCGGCGTCGCGGTCGTCGATGGCTTTCTGGTGGAGCTGGCGGGCGCGGTTGTCGGCATGTTCGGCCGCAGCCAGTTCGCCTGCAAGCGTGGCGGGGTCGGCGGCGCGGGCGGTCAGTTCATCCCATTGGCCTCCGGGGACGCCGACGTCCCGACGGGTCTGTTCGTATGCCGCGGCGAGGTCCCGGTGCTGACGCTCGGCCGCGGCGACCGCCTCGGCGAGGCGCTGGTGGTGTTGGTCGTGCTCGGCGCGCGCTTTGCGTCCGCGCCCGGCCGGCGGCAGTCCCGCCAGCTCGGCGCGCGCCTCAGTGACGCGGGCGGCGGCAGCGGCGAGAGCCTGGCCG
Organism: Gordonia sp. NPDC058843; assembly: GCF_042743165.1. Lineage (NCBI taxonomy): Bacteria > Bacillati > Actinomycetota > Actinomycetes > Mycobacteriales > Gordoniaceae > Gordonia > Gordonia sp. NPDC058843. Next base: position 202 of record NZ_JBHYNC010000073.1, on the reverse strand, counting down.
GCGGTGCGGGCGGTGGCGATGCGGTCGACCGTCTCGGCGAGTACGGCGAGTACGGCGTGGTCGGCGCGCACCCGCGGCGTCCGCTCGGGCGCTGGTCGGCTGGTCCCCAGATCGTCGACGGCGAGGGTGTGGCGGCGGGTGAGGGTGCGCAGGTGCGCGGTGAGCTGATCGTCGCTCATGACGCGGAGCGGGTCCTCGTGGA
>NZ_JBHYNC010000072.1:12667-14105 GCF_042743165.1 Gordonia sp. NPDC058843 | reverse complement strand
CCGCCGAGCTGGCCGACCGCGCCACAGCTGGACGGGTGCACGCGGGGCATATCGCGGTGCTCTACACCACCGATCACCCCGACTGGAAGACCCTGCGCGCCAACCTGACTGCACAGCTACGTGCCGAGCACGCGTATCTGGCGCCGTCGGCGATCTCGGCATTGCAGCAGATCGACGGCGGACAGATCGTCACCCCCACCCTCGACACCGACATCGCAGGCCCACCCCATCAACGCACCTTCGCCACCCGCGCCCACCTCGAAGAACGGACTACTCGCTGGCATGTTGGTCCGGTCAAGAAGGCCACCGAACACGCCGCCTTGTGGGACCTTCTCGACATCATCGGCGGCCACACCCCGTCGGCTGACCCCACCACACCACCACCGCCCCGACCCGAGCCCGAACTGCTGACGCCGGTTGTGGAGCCGGCGGAGGAGCCTGAGGCCGCGTCGACCCTGTCAGCTCCAGCTCCAGCCGGGACGTGGGATGCCGCCGCCCTGGCGGCCGCCCTGGGCGCCGATGAGGCCCAGCGTGCCCGCCGCCGCGCGAAAGCTCTGTCCAATCCGGTCGGCTGGCTCACCACCCTCGCGACCACGATCGGCGCCGGCGAGCTGCACGTCGACACCCACGCCGATGGCCCACCGCATGAGCGCACCTTCACCGTCACCCTCGCCGCCGGGCCCGCGGTCGCGACCGCGACCGGCGCCACGATCAAGACCGCGAAAACCGCGGCCGCCCACACCGCGATCACCGCGCTGTTCAACATCGATGGCGGGCTATGAGCACACCTGTCATCCCTGGCGATGTGAACACCGCGCCGCTCTATGCGAGCAGGTATCGCCGTGCGGCCACCAAGGCCCGACCTGGGCGACGGTGGAGTCCCCCGCCCGCCACCTACCCGCTGATGCCATCCCGGCCTGCACCAGTGACCCCGACAGCCTGGTTCCCCGACCGGCTGTCCACCGCTCACGCCGAGATGGCCGCATGCCGCCGCTGCCCGATCCGCCAGGGGTGTGCCCGCGTGGCGCTCGACGACACCGCCCACCTCATTGGCATCTGGGCCGGGGTCTACATCTCCCCACCCGGCTCGGCCAGCTAGAAGGCCGTCCGGGAGACCGCACTCGAGCAGCTGCGTGCCATCGCCTACCCCGACACCACCCCGGGCTGGCCAAAGACCACGCTGGCGCGGATTGTGGCCGGTCTACGCACTGACGGTGACCCGTGGAGGTACACCGCAGGTGAGGGCGTACGCCCTCGTGATCGTCAGCCCCGATCACGACGATCGCCGGGCTCGGACGCCGCGCCGGGGCAGTGACCTTGACCTCCCACACAGCTACCCGGCTGCCGGATACGGGCTATATTCAGCACAGCAAATATCCAAGTTCGCGAAAGGGAATGCTGATGGTGTCGAAGTCGGGGGTGCGCGGCGTGGTCGCGG
>NZ_JBHYNC010000072.1:2070-12568 GCF_042743165.1 Gordonia sp. NPDC058843 | reverse complement strand
CTCGCGGTGTACGTCGACCGCACCAAGAGTGTGGGCGGCATGCCGCTGTGGGTACAGCAGATCTGGTAGTTCTCCCCCTGGCGACACGAGAGGAAACGATGAACCATGGTGGATAGCATTCTGTGGCAAGCCATTCAGGACAGCGACGCATTGCTCGCGTTGCTGCAATACGTGTTCTCCGGAGTCAAGTAGGAACCGCCGAGTGTTAAGAGCGCGTGACTCGGACCCTGCCGCTGGCGATGGGCCGTGTCGCTCTCTGGCGACTCGGGCCAGGCTTTACTCCTCGGTCGAGGCGATTCGCTCCCTTAGATGATCATGCGGCGTCTACATTCGAAAGATGTTGTCGGAGGAGTCGTTACACGCCCTAACGAGTGGGTACCGTGTTGCTCTGATCAACCGAGATCTCTCCGAAGACGAGGGTTGCGTGCTGCGGGCTCTGGTCTTCACATCCATCTGCGCGGTGATTGATGTCATCCGCGCCCAACACACCGACCTATCGGCCGGTGCGCGAGATCTCATGGCACTGCTTACGGAAAATCGCCTCGACGGCAACGAACTCAAAGCTGCTCGCGAACACGCTTTGAGGAGCACTAAGAACTCAGTCAAATGGACAATGTGGTGTGCCGTGATCATCTTGGCGATCGCCGCGCTGTTCGAGTTCATTCCCGCAGTACCCAGAGCAATCGGCGCCGTACTCACCCCGATCGCCAACCTTGAGCAGGCAGGTTTCCTCGGGTTCGTGATAGCGGCGGCGGTGACCGCTGTGCTCACTGCGGGCCTTCAAAAGATCGTTGTCCCAGGAGCAATGGAGGACCACCCTCCGCTGAGGTACTCGTTAACAATCGGACGACGAGCCAGCGACCACTTTGCAGTATCGATGCGAGGAACACTCGACCTCATTTTCGGTGCGGGGACCACTCATCGACAGCAGCGTCAAGTGATCCGAACGGTGCGCAAACGGCTCTGGGTCCGAAGCGCCGCCGCGCTAACCTTCTTGGTGTGGGCGGTCGCCATTCTGGTCACCAGCATGACGTAGCGAGTCGAGGCCCGGCAGTTGCAGAGGCAGGGGACAGCCCGGTTCCTGAACGCGGTTCGTCTGATCTCACAGCATCTATATTGGGGGCCATCACCTCGTGTCGAGTTCCGGCCAGATGACTTCGCTGGGGTTTTTGTCGGTGCGAAAGCCTTTCCACGAGGGATGACGCAGGCGACGGTGGAACTCGCGGTATTCGATGGTGCCCACCAACGCCGGTGCCACCCAACGCAACCGGGCGTCCTGCGTGGACGGAGGATCGCCGGCGGTGAACGGATGGTCGGCGGCCGTGATCTCAGCGAGGATGGCTGCGGCCTCGCGGCGGTGTTGCTGGGTGAAGCCGGTGCCGACGTCTCCGAGGTAGACCAGCTCGCCCGAGGGGCTCAGGGCGCCCAGGAGCAGCGAGCGCACCGCGGTCGGGCTGCCGGTCCACCCGCACACGATCACCTCCGCACTGGCCCGTAGCGGCACCTTGATCCACGACGGGGAGCGCAGGCCCCGCCGGTAGATCGAGGAGCTGCGTTTGGCGACCACACCTTCCAGACCGAACTCGGCGGCCATCGCGACCATCGACTCGGGGTCCGCGCCCGGCCAGTACGGGGTGACCTGCACCGCGCCGGTGCTGGTGACGATCTCGTCCAGCAGCTGCCGCCGCTCGAGGTAGGGCAGCGGGGCGGTGTCGTGGCCGTCAGCCTCGAGGAGATCGAACAGGTAGAACGCCGCCGGCACTTCAGCCAGCAGGGGTCGGCGGGGCCGGGGGGTGTGCATGCGGCGTTGTAGCCGCGCGAACGACGGCCGCCTGGCGGCGTCGAGGGCCACGATCTCGCCGTCGACAACGACGTCACGCCCGCCGACCGCCGTGCGCAGGGCCGCGACGATCTCGGGGTAGGTCGAGGTGATGGAACTGTGGTTGCGGCTGAGGACCACGACCTCGCCGTCGGCGACGCGCGCGATACCGCGTTGCCCGTCCCATTTGGCTTCCCACGACCATCCTGGACCCGCCGGGGGTGCGCCTGGCGTGGCGAGCATCGGTGCCATCCCAGCCATCCTGGCCGCCTCCCCGAGGTTGTTGCGTCGACGACGGAGGCCGCCCACCCCCGGTTTGCTGTGGGGGTGGACGGCCTCAGTGCGTTTGGTGGACGGTGCCGGTCAGTGCGCCTCTCGGCGAACGGCCGCTCGCAGCGGCGAAAGGGGTGAGGCCCGGGGCAATGAGCCCGCCACCGTCACGCTCCTCAACGGTGACCCCACCCGCGGTATTCCACCGGCGCGGCTTGGCCTATTCGGCGAGTTTGGCGACCGCCTGAGCCCACAGGAAGAACTTGTTGGTACCCAGGTCACGCACCGTCTTGATGTTGAACGCGGCCTGGAGCTTTTCGGCGTCGCCATCGCTGACACCTTGCAATGCCGCCACCGGTGCATCGGCCAGCTCGGCCAGCGACTTGTCCTCGTATGCCTTGTCGAACTTGTCCGCGATTCCAGCCATGACCTATCTCCTTCGAGCCTCGACAATCCGGAACACTGCGGCCCCAGGATGAGGGGCCGCGCCCGCAGCCTAGACCGTGCGGCCCTTGATCGTGCGGCCCCTGGCCGCGCGGTGTCAGGTTGTGGTGGCGAGTACGGGTCGGTGGTCGGAGGCGTCGTTGCTGCGCCGGCGGTTTGGGTCGTCGTCGATGGAGTTGGTGGTGCCGGCGGCGTCGGTGGTGACCGCGCCGTCGGCGATGTGGTCGACGAGGTTGTGGGAGACGAGGATGTGGTCGATGAGTTCGCCGCGGCCGCGGTAGATACGCGAGAATCGTTGTGCGGCAGGGATGCGGGGGGCGAGGTTCCAGAGTCGTTGGCGGTCGCCGGCATCGGGTTTGTCGTAGCCGGTGGTGCCGATCTCGGAGCCGGGTGGGCCGGACAGGATCTGGGTGGTTTGGGCGTCGACGGTGTCGTTGAGGTCGCCGAGTACGACCAGGCGGGTGGTGTCATCACCGTCGTCGAGGATGGCGGTAGCGGCGTCGCGGATGGCGGCTGATTCTGCGGTGCGCCGGAACAGGGCATAGGCGGCGAAGCGTGTGCGTTCGTGTTCGTCGCGGGGGGTGAAGCGTCCGCCGGGGAAGGTGAGCAGCTTCGATTTGAGGTGGCAGGTCAGTACGTGCACCGCGCCGAGGTCGGTGTCGACGACGGCGTGCAGTCCGGCGCGGCCGAGTTGGTGGATGCGGGTGTCGGTGTCATCGACCTGAATGGGGTCAATACCGGTGGGGAAGTCGGTGACCTCACGCATCTGTGACAGCGGGGTGCGGGCAGCGATCGCCACGCCGATCCCGCGGCGGTCAGGGGTGGCCAGTTCAACGTGCCAGCTACCGCCGGCGCGCTCGAGGACCCGGTCGAGGGCCCGGCGGTCACCGACCTCCTGGAGGGCGAGGATGTCGGGGTCCATCCGCTCGATGACGGCGGCCAGGGCGTCGGCTTTGGCCTCGAACTCCATCGCCGACTCAGGGCCACCGTCGGTGCCGGGCGAGAACAGATTTTCCACGTTCCAAGTCGCGATTCGCATACCGGCCAGGGTGCCGCCGGTTCGAGGTGTCCGCGCGCCCGACAAACCGGGGTTTGCTGGACGTTCACCCACGGCCAACCGTCATGGAAGAGGGGCGTGGACGTCCGGATCGGTCGGCGGCTTCCCGTCCGCGTCCCTGACCGGGCGCCCACGCCCTGGCTGTAGATCGTACCGCCTAGACTCGAATGGATGTTCGAGGAGTGGTCTGATCGGAGGACGCTACGGGTGTTCGATCCGCCGCGGCCGGTGTGGATCGACATGACCGCGACTGGTGTGGCCGGCGGGTTCACCCCGGCCAATACGGTGCCGCTGCGCGTCCGGACCGCCGGCGCGCGCCTCGAGCAACGCATGCAGGGTTGGCAGCATGCCTGGCTCCAGGCCAGCGACGGGCGGTGGGTTGCGGTGGTCTCGGTGCGGGTGTCCAGCGCCAACGAGCAGTCGCACGCCTCGATCCCGTTGACGGTCGCCGCCGGCGCGATCCGCCCCGCAGAACAGTCGACGACGAAGGATGAGCCATGACCGAGAACATCGAATCCGCTGGCGGGACCAGTGACCGCCGCGCACCCAAACGCTCCCGCGCCGACCTGGCTGACCTCACTCTGATCGTGCGCCCCCAGGGGCGGCCGGCACAGATCCGCGCATTCACCGACGCCGAACAGGCCGAAGCCCACGCCTACGCCAGCGAGACCGGCGCCAGCGTCGACGTCCTCGGCGGGGCGAGCAACGAAGCTCAGTAGTCACCCAATCGGTCACCCCTGCGGGTATACATGAGAGTATACTAACTGTATATGCAGAAGGCATATGCCGCCGTGAAGTGCACGAGAGAGGAACACGATGTCTACTACGAAGACCAGGCGCGTGCGTCCGAAGGACCCCATTGATGAGGAGCTGCGGAGGGTGGGGGCTCAGAAGCGAGTGGCTGACTTTCGTGAGCGGCAGAAGATCGTTGAGGCGGCCATGGCTGGGTTGAACCAGAAACTCATCGCGGACTCTTTGGAGGTGTCGCAACCGCACATCAGTCGCTTGTTGGCGGCAGTCAAGCGGCAGAACGCCGGGGCGTTGCGGGAGATCCCGCGCACCGCGTTGGACATCATCACTGAGCGCGATGCCGGCGTTATCAACGATGAGCAGATGATGCAGGCGCTCAAGGAACTCGACTACACCGATGGGGAAGTCCCTGAGGTCAATGGCGTCGCCACCGATGCCTATGTGCGGGGTAGCTGGGACGACATCGAGTTCGCTTTCCAGCGTGATCGACTCACCTTCGATCAGTACTCCGAGCTGTTCACCGCTCGCCGCGACCAGCAGCACGAGGCTGCACCTGACGCTGAGTGAGTACGGTCGATGAGCTGCGCAACGCGGTAGCCGCCGAACTTGCTGCTCTGACCGCCAATGACGGCCCCGCGGGTACCAAGAGCCCCCGCGCCACGTATCAGCAGTTTGCGGACGATCCATCACGCGCCCGGGTGCGCAAGGACATCATCACTGACTACCTCGCCGACGAGCTGGCACCTGGCGGGGGCGTGCGTGAGGCGGTGATCACCGCTGGCGTTCCGGGCGCGGGCAAGTCGACGGCGGTCAACGCGATCCTGGGAGCCGAGGCATCGCAGTACCGTCGCGTGGACGCCGACGAGATCAAAGACGCCCTGCTCGAGCACGCGGTCGCCAGGAATCTCTATGCGGACCTGCTGGGAAAACGGCTCGCTGACGGCAAGCCCGTAGCGCCGCGCGAGCTGGCGGCGCTGGTGCATGTCGAGTCGACCCAGATCTCCGATGCGGTGCGCCGTCACGTCCTCACGAGCGGCGAGCCGATCATCATCGAGGGCACCCTGGCGTGGTCCGAGCATGGAGCGACATTGCTCACCGAGCTCCAGGACGCCGGCTACACACGCGTGCGGGTGATTCTGGTTGAGGTGCCCGAAGCTGTTGCGCAGGAACGGGCCCTGGATCGGTGGTGGCAGGTGCGCAGCGACGGAGGCGACGTGCTCGGTGGGCGGTTCACCCCGCCCGACGTCATCGCCAGCTACTACGGGCCCGACGGGATCAGCGTGTGCCGCACCAACGCCGTGGCGCTTGTCCGTGATGCCGCCGCCTACGACCTCACAGCAGAGCTGGAGGTGTGGTCGGCGTGACCGACGGCTGCGTCCACCGACCTCGACGGCGGGGCCGGGGAATACAGAGTCGCGGAAATGTGATGTAGAACACATGCGAGTGTTGGTCGAAATCGTCGGTTCTCCCACCTAAGAGGTAGGAGGTCGACACAAACCGGAGCGACCTCCCTCGAAACACGAAGGAGAACCCGCGAGATGACCGACCACATCGAACCCGGCGACGACGGCACTGAGGACCCGGACCAGAAGAACCCCGGCCAGGGTACTGCCGAGACCGAAGCGGCACACGGGCCCGATCCGCAGACGACCCGCCCTGATTACCGGGCTGCGTCGCGACGTCCGATCACGCCGGGATTGGATGCCGCGACCCGTGGCCTCCTTCGCCAGGTCATGGCGAGCCCGGCCTACGACGACGTCCTGCGAACGATCCGCCGGCACGCGATGCCCGAGACCCCGAAGCTGCTGCCGGATTTGGTGGTGCCGAAGGTGTTCCCGGATGTCGTGGTGCCCAAGCTCCTCCCGCCGATGCCGAAGATGTTGCCGAATGTAGTGGTGCCGCAGGTGGACGTGCAGAAGCTGTTCAACAACGTCTCTCCGCAGGTGCACGCTGTCGGCGCGATGAAGATCAATTCGTTGCTGCCCAAGATCGGGTTGCCTCACCAGGCCCAGGTCGCCGCGGTCGCGCGGTCGGTGTCGGAGATGGTCAGCGGTCATCTGGTGATGCCGGACTTGTCGGCGGGGCTCCTCGGTGGCGGCGTGCTGGCTGGGTTGCAGGAGAGCATCGTTTCCTTGTTCCGGGACTGGCACACCCTGGCCGGGGTCGGTCACCGTCTCGCGCGGCTCGCGCTGTGGGCAGCGCGCGGTGCCCGTAACGCGGTCCTGAACGGTGACACCGAGGCGGTGAAGGCATTCGCCCGGGAGTGGTTGGAGTTCGCGCGGCTGCCCGCGACGATGCTCGAGGCGGTCATCGCCGCGCTGCTCGAGTCGGGCTGGGATACGACGCCGATGGACGACGACACGCTGATCAAGCATCTGCGGGCGCGCAGCAAGGCCAACCACAACCTGTGGCGTCCGAGTGACGAGACCCAGATCGGTGGCCGGCTCGTGCGGCCCTTCGACGCGCGGGTGACCGCCGATGGGCGCAGCCTCCTGGATATCACCCCGGCCCCGGATACGAAGCTCGCCGAGACCTACACCGACCCTTGGCTCCGGGACGTTCTGAGCCACTTCTCCGAGATCGAGATCGCCATCATCGAGGTGCATGCCGACGGTGGGTGCACCTGGGCCTCGGCCGCGACCCTGTGCGGTCAGCCCACCGAACTCGGGGAGAGCATCCGCCGGCGCCTGAACCGCCGCAAGGCGCAGGTCGAAGCCCGCCGCGGACCCCGGACAGCTGCGAGCTAGGCCCCTGGCATCTACCAATTGGGTAGCGCCCCCGCGATGGGCGGGATGGTTTCGGCTATCCCGCCCCGGGGCGGGCCCCCCAGAATTCGACACGCGGATCGCGTGGACAGTCCGGGCTGTCCTACACGGCTGGCAAGATCTGTGCATCCGATATCTGATAGTGAACGGGGGATTACCGATGGTGTTGAGTTCGATGCGGCGACTAGGTGTGACTGTGGCCGGCGGCGCGGTCGTGATCAGCTTGATGACCGGATGTGGAAGTGCCGAGAACGAAGCCCCGTCCGACGCTTCATCGGCTGGCAGTGCCGTGACGAGCTTGCCGTCCCCAGCCGCGGCAGACAACTCGGAGCGATCGCCGCAGCTGCCGACCTCGTCGACGGCGCAGACGGGCAGTGAAATTGGAGCGGATCAGACCGTCAGGACAGAAGGCGCCACCGCCCGTATCAGGGTGATCGACTCCCCTGAACTGATTGATCAGCAATCGTTGGAGTCACGCACCATTGTCTTTCCGGTGGTGGTGGAGGTGGAGTCAGGTTCATTGAGCGTGGCGCCCACCAAGTGGAGGCTGATCACGTTGTCTGGGAAGCGGATAGAGGGAAGCTCAGCGGCGTCACTGTCCACAGCGTTGGGCGATAGCAAGGTGGATCGCCGCGCCGAAGGTCTGTTGCCGTTCACGGCTACCAGCACACAGTTCGCCGATGACGTGTCGATCTCGCGAATCGAGTTCTACGCCGGCATTAATCTGACTACACCGACAGCACAATGGGACGCAGCCGAACCTATCGCCATCTCATCGCTTCCTCGCCGCTCCCGTTAGTAGACGGACGCCCCTCAACGATCTGATGGCGGCAGGTCGCCATCAGACGTCACTGAGCCTGTCTGCTGTGTCGAACGTGGTGTCCATCAGCGTCAGGACGGCTGCTGCTGCGGAGATGATCGTCGTCGGATCTCCTGAAATGGTCTGTGGCGCCTGGCCGTTGCCGTCGACAGGCCCAGTTGTGGTCTTAACTCCTTGGTATGCCCAGGGGCGGCCGTGCGCATAACCGCTGAGGTGCTGCCACATCGAGAACAGTCCGGCATCTGGCCCCAGACCGTTAGTGAATAGTGCGGGGTCCAGAGAGCTGCCGGCGGCTCTGACCATCATGGTGTCGGTGACGTCGGCGCCGATGCTCTTGAGCTTCGTGGGAGTTTTTCCGGTCGCCGACTTGTACTCAGCCAGAAGCCATGACGCCCGTCTATTGAGCTCCTGTGTCTCGTCGCCGAACTCCTTTACTTCCTCCGGCGACGTGAACCCTGGTTCGACGGTTCGACGGTAGCCCTCGTATGAGGCGTAGTCCTTGGCGATGATTTCGAGAATCCGGACGCGGCGCGTCGCCTGGTTGCTATCGAGGAACCACAGTGCGGTCGCAGTCGTCGTTATGGCTGTACGAGCTAGGGTCGCGAACGCGAACGGGTTAGTCGTGGGCTGGCTACTGCCGGCTTCGCCGATCAACCGGAGGTGGTCGATTGCGCTACCGAGGAACTGCCACATGTACTCCTCGAAAGTGCGCTCAACGGGGTCGAGATAGGCGTTGTCCGCCGCCATTTCGGAGCCCGGCTGCACGGTGATGCTCTGCAACCGGACACGGCGGGTGTACGCCATCTCAGCCAGATGGATGTAGTTTGCGCGGTCGACATCACTCACGCTGGGTGATGATACGAGTCCTTAAGCACGTCGGAGCAGGAAGTTTCTGACGTTCCTGGGCCGGGACGTTGATCGCATGGACCCCCGCATGCTCCAAACCTTAGGTGGGAAGAGCGGGGAGGCTGATGATGAGTTTGTGGCTGACGGGGCGGCGTGCTCTGGTTGTGCCGATGAGGCGTGCGACCATCGCTGGGGCTGTCCAGTTCTGCGGTGTCAGCGTGCCGAGGCATGTTTCCAGCAGTTCTGCGGCACCTGGGTTTGTCAGGGCGGCGTCGAGGAGTGGCGCGTCTCCGGCGTGGGTGGCGGTTATTGGCCAGAGGTCTCCGCTGGGTGTGCGGGCCAGCAAGAGTGACGCTAGGTCGGTCATCGCTTCGTCGACCAGGGCTGCGTCTTGTGGTGCGACTGTTGTGCGGAGTTCGTCAAGTGCTGGGTGGATGAGGTCGGCGACCGAGACCCGGTCCGTGTGCTCGGCTCGTGGTATTTGGAACTGCCAGATGTCGGCAGCGCGTTGCAGGTCCGCGGTGGTGTAGCTTCCGGGAATTCGGCTGAGTCCGTACTGGCCATAGTGCATGAGGAGTCGGGCGATTCCTTGGCGTTCCCCGGGGGACGTTTGCGCTTTGGCGATCGCGTTTCGGATGCGTTGGCTGTCGAGGAGGCGTCTTGCGGCGGTGGCCTCCAACGCGCTGGCGAGTGTTTGGGGTTCTCGCGGGATGGGGCCGTCGAGGCTGCGTAGCGCTACATCGATGATGCGGGTTTGGTCGTTGGGTCGGTCGGCGAGCAAGCCGTCGTCGAGAAGGTAGGCGGCGAGGTCGGGTCCGGCGGGGCATAGCCAGGCGGGCCAGTCGGGGGTGTCGTCGCAGTGCTCGACAATGTTGATGAGCAGTTCTCGGCGATGGTGGCTGTCGAGGGCGAGTTTTCCTGCCGCGAAGAGCCATGTGTTGCGCCAATGTGGGCTCAGTCCGGTGACTTCGAGGTTGGTCCGGATCTCGGTGTCGTTGCCGTCGATGATGCGGCACCCGGCCATGAGCTCTTGCAGGCTGCGTACGTCGAAGGAGACGGTGTCGTGTTCGTCGGCGGTGAGCAGGACTAGCCGCTGTGTGGCGATGGCGAAGATCTTTGCTGCGAAGGTTGCCGCTTCGGCGTCGTCGTGGCCGGCGTCGCGCATGTACTGGGAAGCAATCTGTGAGAGTTCGCTGCGGGGCATCTTGGCAACGACCTCTTCGGTAGTCTCGCAGCGTGTTTGAAGGATCGCTCCGACGATTTGGTGTAGCTCGATGATCGCCGCTTTCCGGTCGCGGAAAAACGATCTATTGGTGGTGTCCTTGTTCGCCTCGCGTTTGAACACGGTCTCGAAGTAGGTCCAGAACAGCTGGTATCGGGTTGTGGGGAGTGCACCAGATCCGCCGAGGATGATGGTGAGGATCAACACTTGTAGTGGTGTTTTGAGTAGTCGCTCGATGGCGGGATTGGCGGCGGCTTCATCGAAGCGGGCGAGCACGTGTGTGCGGTGTGCGACATCGTCATGCAGGCGCCGTTCGGTGATGTGTTGGGCGTAGGCGATGGCCTCGGTGGTGGTGAAGTCCGCCAGGTCGATCTGGTCGAAGTGCTCGGGAAGTATCTGTTCGGTGTAGCCGGTGCGCCGGGTGGTGATGATCATGAGCAGGTCGGCGTCAACGGTGTCTGCCCACTCAAGGAGGCTGTGTATTTCGTCGACGATGCGGTGGCGT
>NZ_JBHYNC010000072.1:0-1972 GCF_042743165.1 Gordonia sp. NPDC058843 | reverse complement strand
GCCGGTGCGCCGGGTGGTGATGATCATGAGCAGGTCGGCGTCAACGGTGTCTGCCCACTCAAGGAGGCTGTGTATTTCGTCGACGATGCGGTGGCGAAGCTGTGGCACGGTGACCTCGTCGAATCCGTCGAAGATCAACAGCGTCGGCCATGCCGTGATCCATCGGCTCAATGACGCCGGCTCTACTGTGAGTTCGGTGCTGGTGGTGACGAGATCGGCGAGCCACCGCTTGATGTTAGGGCCACCTGCGGGGCCCATCTCTTTGGCCATGGTGGCGAGGTCTATGCGAAGGGGCCATCGTGGATTCTTAGGTGTGGCCACGTTGATGCGTTCGAGTGTTTCTTCCGTACGGTTGACGAGTTCGATGACTCCTGCTTGGTTGGCCTCGTGACGGACGAATCGTGCTCGGTATAGCTGGGTAAGATATTGCGCTACTGTGCTTTTCCCGTTTCCGGGCGCTCCAGTGATGACGAGATGGCGTGGGTGTGGGGACTCCCATACCGTGGAGCGGGTGATTTGATCGGCACGGAGGATGATTCGGTTGAGTACGGATGGGAGGCGCCGGCCGTCGTGGCGGGCCGGAAGATCGACGATGACGTCGTCGATGCGGTGGCGTTCCTCGGGGGTGTCTCCTGCTTCATCGAATCGTAGCCATTGCTCTTGGCGGATGGTGCTCTGAGCGTGGTCGACGAGTAGCGGTGCAAGATGTTGAGGTTCAATCAATCCGGGGAGTGCTGCCAGACGCGTGAGAAGGTCTCCGACTGTTAGCAGGGCGGGGAACGCATCGCGGATCGCGTTGTTGGCTGAGATGAGGGCGTTGAGGGTGTCGCGGTGCCATACGAAGATGTTGCGGAGGCCCTGCGTTTTGAGCGATGCGGTGGGTTTGCCGTCATCACCGATGCCAGTCTCGTCGAGCCTGTTCTTTGCGTACCGCACGATCTGATCGACTCCGCCGGTCGTGTCGACGGCCGATAACCGCGCGTTCGTGACGAACAGCAGGTTGTTGGGTAGGTTGCTTCGAGTGCCGGCGTGCCAGGCGTTCAGTTCATCGCGGATCTGCCCTCTGAGCCATCCGAGGTCCTGGTCCGGCGGGCCGACGCGCTCGCGTTGTTTAGCCTGGACCACGGTATACCCAGTCCACCGCTGATCCGGCCCTACAGAGCCGTCAGCGATCTCTGGCCACTCGATGACCCCGGTGTAGGTGGCTTCCCGCCCGCCATCCTTCCCAGAGCCATAAACGGCTACCTCAGGACCAATCAGCGAGGTGGCCAGAGCTACCGCCAACTGCTCAAATGCTCGTGGCGACAGCTCTTCGAGCGCCCAGTCACTAGCCATGGAAGAAAACTACCCGGCCTGCATAGCAGTCGCGATGAGTAGGTTCGTTGCCGTCTTCGGTGGGTTCGGCGGATCAAGACCGGTGAGGGCCGGGCTCTCAGAGGCAGAAGAGGAAGGGGGAGGGAGGGGCAGGCTTCGGGGGGCTCCCCTCCCTCCCCTGTGCGAGCGTTCTTCTCGTTGGGTGTGGCAACTCAGAACAACGCGACGGTAACGATAGCAAACCTATGATTCGCTGTCGTCACGGGGCGGCGCCGGCCTTTTTGGTTGCATGTGCGAGTATCGGTCGCGGCGGACGTAGATTCCCGTAGGGAATTGGTTGTGTGGCAATGGGTTTTAATTCTGTTGTGCGGTAATATGTTTCATATGGAGTTTGAGAGCGCCCGTAGGGCGGTCGGTAGGTGTGGGTGCCGGGTCGGCCGCAGGCCGACACGGCGGGGTCCAGGCCCGTTGCGCGGCGGGAGTCGTGATAGACTGGGCGACATGAAACACGGTGCACCACAACCACCTTCCATCCAATCGGCCGTAGGCCGATGGGGAGCGGGACAGCGAAACGCACGCCGCCACGGCGCCGCTTGCGGCGCCCCTTCGGGCGCGCTTGCGCGCCCGTACCCCCGACGGGGCGCTTGCGCCCCGGAGC
>NZ_JBHYNC010000071.1:0-14762 GCF_042743165.1 Gordonia sp. NPDC058843 | reverse complement strand
TCGACGTTGCCCTCGTCGTCGACGGCGGTGTCGAAGGTGCCGTCGCCATCGGTGTCGGCGACCGCGATGTCGGTGTGACCGTCGGCGTCGGTGTCTGCTTCGATCACGTCGATCTCGCCGTCGGCATTCGTGTCGTAGGCGATGGAGTCGGCCTGGCCGTCGCCGTCGGTGTCGAGGACTGCGTCGGTGGTGCCGTCGCCGTCGACGTCGGTGAGTGCGGCATCGATGGCTCCGTCGCCGTCGGTGTCGACGAGTACTGCGTCTTCGGGGATCTCGGTGCTCATGGTGGGGTCCTTTCCGGGTGCGGCGTGGTGGCGCCGGGGGTGGTGAAGTCGTTCTGGTTACTTGGAGTCGAGTCTGGCCCGCTGTGTTCCCCACGGCCGCGAAGTCGCGTTGCGTTCATTCGTGGGGAGTACATCCGAGCGAGCCGGCGAGCTACCGCAGATCCGCGAGCAATTCGGACAAGATGGACCGTGCGCGTGAGATGCGACTGCGCACGGTCTGGAGACCGATGCCCTGGGCCTCCGCGATCTCGGCGTAACTCAACTCGCCGTACACACGCAGCACGAAGGTCGCCCGGTAGGCTTCCGGGACCTGCGTCAGTGCCTCGGCGATGCGGTCGGACACCACGACCTGCGCCGCGACGTCCAGATGGCTCATCGGGTCATGGTCGGCGATGTCGTCGGCGTCCGTGCGTTTGCGGATGCGGGCGAGCGCGGCGTTGGACCCGATGCGGTACAGCCAGGTCGACAGCTGCGCGTCACCACGGAAGTTGCCGATGGCCCGCCATGCGGCGACGAGCGCGTCCTGCATCGCGTCCTCGGCGTCGTGCTGATTGCCGGTGATTCGTAAGCAGATGGCCCACAATCGATCTCGATGCTGTTCGACGAGGGTGGTGAAGGCGGCCTGATCACCGGCGCGTGCGCGGTCGAGTAGATCCGCGCCGGAAGGGGATTCGTCGATCAACGAATGCACCCGCTCATCGTAGGGCTGCACACCGGTTGTGGCTGCACATCGCGACTTTCGGTCCCGCGGATCTCAGAAGTCGTCATCGAGTGTCCCGTCCTCGAAGGGATCGTCGAGGGGCTCCGCGGATCCGCCGAAGACGTCGTCCTCGACGCCCGACGCCAGAAGATCCCCGGTCACGTCGTCCGACAGCGGATCCTCGACGCCGCCGACGGCGGGTTCGGGTTCGGAGTCCGACGGATCCGGCCCGGGTGCGGCGGTCAGGTCGGTGGTGAGCTCGTGCGACGGGTCGAAGGCGGTCTCGACGGCGGCGTCCCACACGGATTGGGGCACGCTCAGTTCGCCCGGCGGGTCGGTGTCGCGCAGCCACTCGTCGAAGCCGCTCTCCTCGAGATCGTTCTCCTCGGGGACGCTGCCATCAAGGTTGTCGGTCATGGTCTTCCACCTCTGCGGGTATGTCGGTCATCCGATATCGGTACCGACGGATCCTCCGACGCGCGCGTGTCGACACGGATACTGTCATCCGGTCGACTGTCGGCGCGCCGGCGCTGATGGAGAATTCTCGGCACGTACCTAGGAGTGCCGCCGACCCCGGAATGTTCCCACCGGATCGGGAGAGATCTGGGGAGGTCGGAATCCGTGGAGCAGCGCATGACGGTCCGTGGCCGCGTCGAGCAGTTGCTCGACGAGGTGGCCCCGCTCTCCCCGGATCCGACGAGCCTGTCCGTCCTGCGCGCCCAGTTGGCGCAACCGCTGACCGTCGCCCTCGTCGGGCGAGTCAGTTCGGGCAAGTCGACGTTGCTCAACGCCCTCGTGGGGGACCGCGTCGCCCCGACCGACCGCGCGGAGTGCACCCGCGTCGCCGCGCTGTACACCGAGGGCAATCCGCAGCGGGTCGAGGTGATCGGGCTCGACGGCACGGTCACCGAACTGCCCGGTCCGATGCGCGGAGATCTCGGCCGCCCGCCCGAGGACATCGACCATGCGATCGTCCACACCCCGTCGCGACTCCTGCGCGAGCGTTTCCGGGTCGTCGACACCCCCGGCCTCTCGGGTTTCACCGACACCGCCGAGATCGCGACTCGCCGGGTGTTCGGCGGGCAGGGCCGGCTGGCGCGGCCGGACGTGATCCTCTTCCTGCTCGACGACGCCGCGGGTCCGAAAGCCGACGAGGTCGCGTTCCTCGCCGAGGCCGGTGCGTCGGCGCAGAACACGATTCTGGTGATCTCACAGGCCGACCTCATCGCCGTCGACAACCCGATGCTCAAGGCCCAGGAGATCGCGCGGCGGGTGTGGCGACGGTTCCCGGCGATCGCCGGCGCGGTGGTCGCGGTGTCCGGGCTGATGGCCGAGGCAGGTGTCTGCGGTGTCACCGAGCGGGAGACCGCGCAGATCTCTCGGCGCGGACAGCTCGAGTCCTGGGAGTTGCTGTCCATTCTCGACGGCGGGATGCCTGCGCCTCCGGGTGTCGACGTCGACGAACTGGGTCGGCTCGAGCAACTCGTGGGGACCTACGCGATGGATGCCGGAGGTGAGATCGCTCGCCAGGGTGCGCGCGCCTACAGCGAGTGGCTGCATCGGATTTCGGGAATCGACGAGTTGCGGCTGGCGATCGGCCGGCGATTCCTCGCGGTCGGCGACGTCCTCAAGGCACGTACCGTGCTGGCCGCGCTCCGCGAGTCCGCCTACCGCAGTGCGCGCCGCGACATCTTCCTGGAGGCCATCGACGAGGCCGAGACCTCGCCGGCGCTGCACCGGCTGCGCGAGGTCACCGCGCTCGAGGCGCTCGCCCGGTGGCAACCCGACAGTGAACTGGTCGGCGAGCTCAACGTCGTGGTCGCGAGTCGCGAAGTGCGCGTGCTGTTGTCACTGCCGCCGAACGCCACGCCACCGGAGATCGCCGATGCCGCGCGGCAGCGGGCCACCGACTGCCGGTCGAGGCGTGCCTTCGCGGCGACGTCGGCGGAACGAGAGGCGCTGCTGGTACTCGAGCAGACCTATCAGCTGGTCCGGCGCGGACTCTGGATCAACTGACGCGATGGCGAACGAGGAGAGCAGACAGTGACTTCCCGCCCCGATGCGACCCCGACGCCCGAAGCGGTACTGCGCACGGCGGTCGACGCGTTGCGCAAGCACGGTCAGGACGCGATGGCCGACCGTGCGCTGCGAGTCCGTGACCGTCCGGCGCCGCAGGGCACAGTAGTGGTCATCGGCGAGGTCAGTCGCGGCAAGAGCTCGCTGGTGAACACACTCCTCGGGGCGAGCGACCTCGCGCCCGTCGACACCGAGATCACCACCTCGGTCTACGTCCGGTTCACCCCCGCCACCGCGGACCTGCCGGGCGGAACCGCGCTCGTGGAGTTCCCCGGTGCCGCCCACCGCATCCCGGCCACCGAGCTCGCCGACTGGGTGACCGTGGGGGGACGCCACGCGGCCGGCGTCCCCGCCGAACGCCTCGCACCCGGTACGCCGGTCGATTCCGTTCTCGTGCCGCCGGTCTCGGCACGAGTGGGTGTCGAGGAGATGCTGTTGCCCGGTGTCACCGTCGTCGACACACCGGGCGTCGGATCACTGGTCCCCGAACACGTCGAGGCCGCGGTCAGCGCGGCTCGCGGCGCGTCGGTACTGGTCATGGTGTGCGATGCGACCGCGCCGCTGAGCGCACCCGAACTCGACTTCCTGCGCAGCGTCAGTGCGGAGGTCGCCTCGGTGGTGCTGGTGGTCACCAAGACCGACCTCGTGATGCGCCAGTGGCGGACTATCGTTGCCGAGAACCGAAAACTCATCGGCGCCAACGCCCCTCGCTTCGCCCACATCCCGATCATCGGCGTCTCCAACCGCATCGCCGCCCAGGCCGCGGCGATCACCGACCCCGACCGTCGCCAACGGGCACTCGCGGCGTCGGGTGTTCCCGAACTCCTCGACGCCCTGGGCCCACTGGTCCGCGACGGGGCCGCGTCCCCGGTGCGCAATGCGCTGCAGCTGACGTTCGCCGGACTCGACGATGTCCGCACACGCCTCGTCCTGGAGATGAAGGCCGCCACCGCGACCCCCGCCGAGCGCGCCGACATCGAAGCCGAACGCGACCGGCTGCAACGGCTCAAGGATCGTCGTCGGGAGTGGCGGGCGCGCCTCACGCAGGACATCACCGCGGCGTCGCTGCAGACCGACGACCTCATGCGTGAACGCTTCGACAAGCTGCTCGGCCAGTGGTCCACGCGAATCGACAAGCTGCGCTTCTACGAGCCGCACCGGGCGGGTCAGGAGTTGATCGCGCAGATGACCGTCGACCTCGAGGCGGCCGCCCGCGACGTGAGCGCGTCGTTCGTGGCCGGTATCGAGCGCATCGCCGACGCCCTGTTCGCCGACGCGGCGATCTCCGACGAACTCGTCGGTCAGATCGCCGGCAACGCCGGTGAGCTCAAGCTCCGTGAGCAGGAGAGGATCTCGCCGTGGAAGAACATGGTGGACCCGATCCTGCTGTCCATCGTCGCCGCGGGCGGTCCGCTGGCGATCATCCCGGTGGTCAACGTCGTCGCGGTACCGGTGTGGGCGGGCGTGGTCGTCGGCTTCCGCGCGTCGAAGGTCGGCAAGGAGAACCATCGGAAGTGGCTGACCAAGGCGGTCAACGACATGAAGGCCGACGTCCGGTCCCAGCTGCAGTCGATCAAGGCCCAGGCGAGCGGCGACCTGCAGATCGCCTACGACGAACTGCTCGAGCGGCTTCTGGCCGAGTCGACGAAGATCCTCAACGACGCCGCGGCGGAGTCCAAGAAGTCGGCCGCGGAGCGCGAGAAGACCGCCGCAGATCTGCGCAACCAGATCGTCGCCGTGGACAACGTGCGCAAGGCGATCGCCCGGATTCTTCGAGCGCCCACCGGATGAATGCCGGTGTCGTGTGCGACGATTTGCACCTGAGGAGGTGGCCACGTGGCGCAGGAGAGCAGGCGGCGACTGTGTATCGACTTCGGCACCAGTAACACTGCGGCCGCGTACCGGGTCGGGCTGGGCGAGCCGGTCATCGTGCCGCTCGGGCAGGGCGGACCGGCGATGCCCTCGGCGGTCTTCGCCACCGACTCGGCCATCGTCGTCGGTCATGAGGCGGTCCATCGGCGGCTGCAGGCCCCCGACGCCTTCGAGGACACCCCGAAGTCGCGCATCGACGACGGCGAGATCGAACTCGGCGACCGGTTCTGGCCGGTCGAGGACCTGATCGGCGCCGTTCTGCGTCATGTGCACCAGACCGCGCTGCGCCACAGCGGACTGCCGGGGTTCGACTCGATCGTCCTGACCCATCCCGACCGCTGGAGCGAACGGCGCAAGAACGTCCTCCGACGAGGTGCGCAACGGGCCGGCATCCCTCCCGAAGTGCTTCGGATCGCGTCGGAATCGTTGGCTGCCGCTTGGTATTACGTCTACCGCGGGCACGATGTGAGCGGTGGCGAACGAATGTGCGTCTTCGACTTCGGCGCCGGCACCTGCGACGTGGCCGTGCTGATCCGGGACGGCGCCGACGGGTTCACCGTCACCGGGTCGGGTGGCGACAACCACCTCGGTGGCCGGGACCTCGACGCGCGGATGATCCGCTGGGTGCACGACGAAGCCGCCGAACTCGACGCCGACCTACCGGGCCGCCTCCGTGCCCCGGCTGCCGCGATCGCCCTGGCCGACCGAGTGCGGGCGGCCAAGGAAGCACTGTCCGACACCGCGCAGGCCGTCATCGAACTCCCCGGCACCAGACACACGCTGCTCCTGACCAGACGCGAGTTCGAGTCGATGATCGGGCCGTACGTGGTACGGGCCGTCGAGCTGACTCGGGACGCGATCGCTCGGGCCGACGCCACGGGTACCGGCCACAACGGGCCCGTCATCGTCTACGTCACCGGCGGTACGAGCAGCATCCCGATGCTGCAGTCCGCGCTGTCGGCGGTGGGTCGCGTGGCGCGTATCGGCGACCCGAAGGTCGTCGTGGCGCAGGGCGGGCTCCTCCGCTCGACCAACGTCGTCCCGGGGCCGGACGTATCGGCCCGACGAATCGCGTTTCCCGCGCTGCCGGCCGGTGCGGTGATCGCCGAGGTCTCGGCGCGCAACGGCCAGGTCGTGCGGGCGGGGGAGCCGCTGGCGACCGCGGACTCCCCGGCCGGACGGGTGACGATCGACGCACCGGTCGCGGGCACGCTGCACGGCCTCGAGCTCCGGTCGGGCGTCGTGGTCCGGCCGGGGCTGGTGTTCGCGGCCGTCGGACCGGCGGACCTGCGACCCGATCAGTGGCCGGGGCTGCACCGGACGTCGGCCGGGACATCGCCGGTATCGAACCGGCCGGTCATGACCCAGCCGGTTCCACCGCCCGTGCAACCTGTTCCGGCGCAACCCGTTCCGTCGCAACCTGTTCCGGCGCAACCCGCTTCACAGGCGGAGAAGGTCAACGGGTTCGGCCTGGCGGGGTTGATCGTGGGGATTCTCGGCTTCCCGCTGTGCCTGGGCACGATCGTCGGCCTGATCCTCACGGTCGTCGGGGTCACCCGGGCCGGTGGCCGTCGTGATGCCCTCACCACGACGGCGCTCGTCATCAACATCCTCGGTGCCGTCGCCTGGGTGGCGTTCGTGATCTGGGCGGCCGTCAGCGGCTGACGCGCGCGCCAGCCGTAGCAGCGATGTATGCGGGTCAGGGGTGGCTGTCGATGTCGAACTGACGCCACTCGGCGTCCCACCGACGTGACCGGTGCTGATCGGCCACCATGCGGACGACAACCGTCGAACCCCACCAGCCGAGCACGACGAGCATCCCCACCGCGGCCCCGGCGATCAGGCCCTCCATCACCGCGTCCGTCATGGTCACGGGCGGGTCGACCACCGAACCGGAGTCGTCGAGCCAGACGGTCCGGACCCGGCCGACGGAGTCGAGCGGCTCGGCGCCGACGCCGGCCGTGAGCCGGTGACCGTTCGGGTCCTGCCACGCGACGGTCGTGTACTCCGTGTGCCGGCCGGTGCTGTTCTGGACGGTGCCGCTCTGGCCGCCGCCGCTCTGGCCGCCGCCGCTCTGACCCGACGTGCGAATGATCGTCGCGCTCACCGAATGCCGGGGCTTCTGATTCTCGATCGCCGCCTTGTGCGTTGCGTAGGCGTCGCCGCCGACGGTCAGGGCGATCATCATCCCGGCAAGGGACGCGATCCACAGCATCACCAGGGTCGCGGTTTCCAGACGGTCGGCGCGCCGGACCAGCCCGTTCGACGACGCGTGCATGACACGCCAGCTGTGGAGTTCGCGGGCGAGGAATCGCAGCATGTCCCCCTCCTGATGCCGGTCGCCCTTACATGGTCGTCGGCGGCGAGGCGCCGGGACAGGGCCTTTGGTCCCTATGCGCGCGGCCGGACCGGTGTGTTCAGTCGTTCGACTCACATACGACCTCTACTCCGCGTATTGTGCGCCTTGCGCCAGGTAACCGACATCGTTCGGGTGGCCGGGGCGTAAGGGGGTCGACTCGAGGGGCGGGACTCGCTCTTCGTCGGTGTTCGTGATCGTCGCGGCTCGCGATCGTCACGTTTCAGGGTCTATGTGGAGGGGTTCAGTTGACCAGCGCTTTGTCTGTGCGCGCATCGAGACGCGGTGCGCGCACGTTTCTGACTTCGTCGGCGATCGTCGAGGCGATCGATATCGAGGAGTCGATCGTCCTGTCCGGATATGCGGCGCTCGCCGAGAACGCCGCGACATTCGGTGTGACCGCCGAACTGATGCGTGAGGTCGATGCCGCGGTGCGTCGGCACCAGGCGATTGTCGCTCGGTTACGGCTCATGCACACCGAAGCGATTGCCGCCGAACAGGTTTCGTCCCCACACGAGGAGGCGCTGGCCGTCTTGGGGCTCGCCGGTTCCTTCCGTGACGCTGATCCCACGGATGTCGCCCAGGCCGAAGATCACGCCGCAGACCAGAACGATCGACGACCGGCCCTGGTCGCGTTGGCCTACCTGGTGTCCGCGACGCATGCGCTGACCGACCCGACGAATTGCGGAACCGCCTCTCCTGCACTCAATCTCATGCCTCCACCGCTTCACCGGGATCGCGCCCTCCTGGAGAAGGTGCTGACCCAGGCCGTGGCGACGTCCGACCCCGCCACTCGGGCCGAGCTCGCCGGTCACATCATCGCTGCGAGCGCGGTGTTCGCCGAGGCCGGCGACGGCTCCGACCGACGGCTCTCCGTGCTGCGCTACAACCCGCATTCGTTGCGCACGGCGTGCCGTTCGGCGGGGCTCGGCGAGGTCGACGTGTGTATCGCCGACTGACCGGCGACCCCGCGCGCGGGGATTACGCTGGGCGTCGTGACCACTTCGGTTTCGCAGCGCTTTCGGTGGCTGTTGCACGTCGATCTCGATCAGTTCCAGGTGGCGGTCGAGCGGTTGAGGGCTCCCGAGCTCGTCGGGGTGCCGGTGATCGTCGGCGGCAACGGCGATCCGACCGAGGCCCGCAAGGTGGTCACCTGCGCGTCGTATGAGGCGCGCGACGTGGGCGTACGTGCCGGGATGCCCTTGCGGGCCGCGCACCGCAAGCTACCCGACGCCGTGTACCTGCCGCTCGACATGGGCGCTTACGACGCCGCCTCCGCCGATGTCATGGACGTCCTGCGTGCCACCGGGCATCCGGTCGAGGTCTGGGGTTGGGACGAGGCGTACCTCGGGGTCAGTGCCCGCGGCGCGGAGGTCGACCCGTTCGACGACGACGCCATCGTCGACCTCGCCGAACGGATCCGGGCTGAGATCCTCGATCGGTGCGGCCTCACGAGTTGCGTGGGGATCAGCGACAACAAGCAGCGGGCGAAGATGGCCACCGGGTTCGCGAAGCGGCCGCCCGGCGGCGGGACGGTCGGCGCCGACGCCCCGCGGGTCTTCGTGCTCGACGACCGCAACTGGCTGGACCTGATGGGGGACAAGCCCACCCGCGACCTGTGGAGCGTCGGACCGAAGACCGCGTCGAAACTCGCCGCCGCCGGTGTCAACACGGTCAACGATCTGATCGCCACACCTCGTGACGATCTGATCGCCACTTTCGGTCCGCATCAGGGCAATTGGCTCTTCGTCCTCTGTCGCGGCGGTGGCGATTCGACAATCACCGCCGAACCCTGGCTCGCCCGTTCACATTCCAAGTCCCGGACCTTCGCCACCGACCTCAGCGACGCCGCCGAGATGCGTGCCGCCGCCGCCGAGCTCCTGCGCGAGTTGCTCGATCAGGTGGTCGGTGAGGAACGACTGCCCTTCCGGGTCGCGGTGACCGTCCGCACCACGACGTTCTACACCCGCACCAAATCGAGGAAGCTTCCCGTGCCGAGTGTCGAGTTCGCCGAACTCGAGACGGTGGTCGCTGATTTGCTCGCGAGGTTCGACATCGACCGTCCCGTTCGCCTGCTGGGCGTGCGCCTGGACCTCGTGACCGACGACGACCCCTCAGCTCCCTGATCCGAACGAGTGCACCACTGCTCGCTGAGGCGCGAGGAGCGCACAACTTCTGCTCCCTGCGTCACAAAAGGTCCGGCGACCGTACAACTTCTGCTCCTCAATCCGGAGAAGCGACCCACCCCTGCTCCCTGAGGTGCGAGGAGCGATAGCGACAGTGTCCCCTGCTCCCTGAGGTGCAAGGAGCGATAGCGACGAGCCTCGAAGGGTCGGCGACGCAATTCGAGCAGCTACCCCGACGCGACGATCAGCGGCACGAGTTGCTCGGCGGTGGTCCAGGCGCCGTGGTGGCCGAGCATCATCGACTCCAGGGTTTCGCGTTTGCTGCGGGTGAGGGTGGTGTTGCCGCGGGCCACCGCGACCACGTCGCCGATGCGTTGTGCCACCGTGTCGGTCACCACCGAACCGAACCACTCTTCGTCGATGGTCTGCTCGCGCGTGACGACGTGGGCGGCGTCGCCGAGCAGGGACGACCAGCCGTCCAGTACGTCGCCGGCGGATCCCGGTGTCGCGTAGATGTGTCGGACCCGCGCCTCGCCGGCCACTGTATCGACGCCGTCGAGCAGGGCGGGTGTGGTGTCGATGTCGATCGCCCGGTCGGCGGTGATCATCCCGTGGTCGCCGGTGACGAGAAGAGTTGTCCCATCGGCGAGCTCGGAGGCGAGGTCGGCGACCAGCCGCTCGACGACGTGCAACTTCTCCAGCCATTCCGCCGATCCGGGACCGTGGATGTGGCCCGCCATGTCGAGCTCGCTGTAGTAGGCGTACACGAAGCGCCGGTGACGACTCCGCCGGCGCAGGGCGGTCAGCACGGCCTCTCGGATGCCGTCGGGTGTCACGGCGGGCACGAACTGCCCCGAGGCGCGGAACGCGGCCATCGTCAGGCCGGTTCCCCGGAACTCGCCGGGCATCACATAGGTGACCCGGACACCTTCGGCGGCAAGCTCTTCCAGGCTGCCGCGTTCGGTTCGGACGAGCGCCGGGGGATAGGTCATCAACGCCGATGGGCCGGATGCGTCGTCGAGGGTCCAGCGCAGCGAGTTGAGAACGCGCCGGGACCCGCGGGTGCGGCACTCGTCGCCGGGGCGGAAGCTGTACCCGATGATTCCGTGCACTCCGCACGACGTCCCGGCCGTGAGACTCAAGATGCTGGTGGCGGTGGTCGCCGGGAACCCCGCCCGAAGCGTCGTCGACGTCAGTTCGCGTAGCGTGGGCGCATGCTCGCCATACTGGTCCAGCAGTGTCGCGCCGAGGCCGTCGATGAGCAACACCACCACCGAATCGCCGGTCGGGACAACAGGTCCCGCGCCATCGGGGGTGACACCGAGGGCGCCCGAGACCGCGGGCAGCACGTCGGCGAGAGTGTGCGGGAAGCCGTGCCATTCGGCGGGACCCAGTTCGGTCGGGAGCGGGTCTGCTGCGTCGGTCACCGTGCCCCCGAACCGGCCGGACCGAACACGAAGTGCCCCGACCGCAGGAACCGCACCGCACGACGCCCGTCGCCGTCGACGAGCAACGGCGAGAGCGCATCTCGCAGCGCGATCCGCCACCGGGCGGCGTCGAGCGGCGCGCTCACCCGCATCGACTCGATGTCGCGCGGCACCTCGACGACGGCGCCGGTGTCGGGGGTGACCCGATCGTGGTGCGCGACCGGCCTGGAGGGTTGCTCGACATCGATGACCGACACGGCTCCGTTCGCGAGCAGCTCGTCCACCGTCTGCGACGATCCCGAGACCTCCGACGCCGACGCCACTGCTGACTTCAGGTCCCACGAGACCAGTACCCGGTCGGTGTCGGCGTCCCCGCCGAGCTCGTCGCCGAGTTCGCCGTAGAAGTCCTCGTAGTAGTGCATCGGCGTCGCACCGAGCTTGGCGAGGTTGAAGTAGGCGTTGCGAGCGACGAGGGGGTCGAAGGTCCACGTGATCGTCGACAATCCGCGCTCGAGCGCCCAGCGACGCTGGTGCATCTTCAGCGCGTAACCCACCTGGTGGCCGCGGCCGCGCCGGTTGACCCCGGTGATGTGGCTGTGCAGCGTCTCGCCGACGGGTGCGCCGAAGTAGGCCACGCTGCCGCCCGCGAGATGGTCGCCGATGAAGGCGCCGGCCACGTAGTTGCCCGCGTGGGTGAGCGCTCGCAGCATGTCGGTACCCACGGGCCGGTTCGTCGGGTCGGGTCGCCACACATCGTCGAAGATCCGCAGCAGGTCCTCGAGCTCGTCGGGGGACGAGAGTTCACGAACCTCCACACCGAGGGTTGCATCCGACATGAGAACGATTCTGTCACCGCGCAGCGACACCGTGGTCGGGGTTGGCCCAGTCCGCGATCTAGGATGAGCCCCATGTCCCGTACCGCCCGACCGGCCGCCGCGTTCACGCGCGTCGCCGCGGCGGGTGTGGTTCCCACGGTCGCGGTCGCCGCGCACGGTGCAGCGAGCGGTGCGATGCCGAGTTCGTCGGGCGTCCTGCTGAGCGCCGCGATCGGTGGAGTCGCGTCGTTGTTGCTCGTGCCGGGTCGGCGACGATTCCTGACGGCAGCGGCGTCGACGACACTGGTCCTGACCGCCGCACAGGTGGCGAGCCACTGGGCTCTCGCGCTCGACGCCGGGCATGCCGCCCACGGCACCTCGACGCTGCCGATGCTCCTCACCCACCTGGTGGCGATCCCGCTCAGCGCGGTCCTGATCGTCGCCGGTGCCCATCTCCTGGCATCGGTCGGCTCGGTGATCCGGTCTCTGATGCCGCCGGTCGCCCTCGCGGCGCGTCCGGCAGCTCCCGTCTTCTGGACACAGCCATGGGTTCCGGCCGCACCTGCATTGTGCGGCACCGGCGTTCGCGGACCACCTGCCGCGTCCTGACGCGCCTCACCCCGGATCAGCAGATGTGGGGTCGATGAGTGCGTCCGTGCAACGGTCCCGACACCATCGAGAATCGAAAGACACCTCATGAAGCTCAAATCCCCGCGGGCGACGATCGCCCGCCGCATCATCGCGCCCGCCACCGCCGCCGCCGTGGTCGGTCTCGCCTCTCTCGCCGGAGCGGGTGCCGCGTCGGCGCACGTGACGGCCAACGCTCCGACGGTCACCCAGGGCGGCTACGGCGTCGTCACGCTGGTCGTGCCCAACGAGTCCGACGCCGCGGCCACCACCGCATTGCGGGTGACGCTGCCCGGTCTGACCTCGGCACGCCCCGAGGTGCTGCCCGGATGGAAGTCCGTCGTCACCAAGAAGGACGACAAGGTCACCGAGATCACCTGGACCGCCGACCCGGGTTCGCCGGGCGTGCCGGTCGGGCAGTTCGGCCAGTTCAGGTTCTCCGGGGGACCGTTCCCCGAGCAGGAGACCGTCGAGCTCCCGGCGCTGCAGACCTATGCCGACGGTGAGACCGCCGACTGGAATCAGCCGACGCCCGCCGACGGGGAGGAGCCGGAGATGCCCGCGCCGACCCTGACCCTGGCTCCCGCCACGGGCGACGGCCATCACGGCGGCTCGCACGCAGCCTCGACAACGGACAGCTCGCAGGCCTCGGACTCGTCCGAGTCGTCGGTGTCCACGGCGTCCACCGACTCCGCAGCACGGTGGCTCGGCGGAATCGGCCTGGTCGTGGGCACTCTCGGTGCGGTGATCGGCGTGGCCGCGCTGACCGCGCTGCGCAGGAACGGTCGGGGACGAAATGGTCGGGGCGGCGGCGATGCCTGACCGTCCGGTCGTCATCCGGCGCGTCGTCGGAGTACTCGCCGCGCTGCTGTGTCTCGGGCTGGTCGGATCATGGGCGGCCGCCCCGGCGTCGGCGCACTCGCGTCTGGTGTCCTCCGACCCCGCCGAGGGTGCGACGCTGCAGACCGGTCCGCAGACGGTGACGTTGACCTTCAACGAGCCGATCCAGCCGTCGTATGCGGTGCTCAACGTGGTCGGCCCCGACGATCACTACTGGCAGTCCGGTGAGCCGACGGTCGGCGGACCGAACCTGCGCGTCGATGTGCGCGAACTCGGTCCGGCCGGCGAGTACGTCGTCAACTACCGGGTGACCTCGGCAGACGGGCATGTCATCAGCGGACAGCGCACCTTCGAGCTCGCGGTCGCCGGAAACGGTGAACCGGGCCCGGCGATCGAGGCCGTCGATGCGTCGTCGGACGAGGGAATCCCGGTGTGGTGGTTCATCGCCGGTGCCGCCGTCGTCCTCATCGTCGGACTCGGCGTCGTGTTCTGGCCGAGCCGGCGACCGTCGACACGGGGCTGACGTCTGTGCGGGTCGGGACATGACACCCCGTAACGGGTTCATCCTGGGGGCGACCCTCGCCCTCGGCCTGATGGTGAGCTGGCTGCTCGCCCGTCCCGACGGTCCCGACCTGGTCGCCGTGCCCACGACCCTTGCGCTCGGTGTGTCGGTCGTGCTGGTCGGTCTGGGGGCACTGCCGACGGTCGACGCGGAGCCCTCGACCCGGGTGATCGGCCTGCTGGCCGGGGTGTGGGTGCTCGCCGTGCTGGTCAGCGCCTGGGTCCGGACGGCCGAGCGGTCGGGCACCGAGGTGCTCGACGTCAAGGCCGGCGACTTCGGCGATGTCCTGTTCTCGGGTGCACCCGAGATGGTCGCGCTCGTGGCCGCGGTCCTTGTCATCGGGTGGGTGGTGCTCGACCTGCTGACCGGGATCGAGGTCCCCGTCCTCGTGGTCGGCGCGCTCGCGGCGATCGGGGTGCTCGCCACCTCGATCGCCGGTCACGCCGGCAACGATTCGTGGGGTCCGTTCCTCATCGGTGCCCACGCGCTGGCGGCTGCCTGGTGGTGTGGGCTGCTCGCGGCGATGCTGATCTCGGTGCGGGGCCGGTCGGGGTGGGCGCGCAGCCTGCCGGTCTTCTCCGGCCGCGCTCCCTGGGCGGTCGGTCTGCTCACCGTGACCGGCCTGATCTCCGGGCTGATGGAGATCGACGGCCCGGCCAACCTGGTGAGCAGCGGTTACGGTCGGATTCTGCTCGCCAAGGCTGCGGCGCTCGCGATCCTGGTGGGTATCGCCGCCTGGCATCGACGGCGCTGGCTACCCGCCGTGCAACGTCATCGCAGCAGCGAGCAGGCCTCCGTCCGCGCCGCGGTCGTCGAAGTGGCGATCATGGCCGTCGCTCTGGGTCTCGCGGCCGGGCTGTCGGCGACGCCGCCGATCTGAGCTCGCCCACCTGCTCCCTAATCCGAAAGAACCGCATAACCCCTGCTCCCTGAGGTGCGAGCTTCTCCACCTGCTCCCTAATCCGAAAGAACCGCATAACCTCTGCTCCCTGAGGTGCGAGGAGCGCAAGCCGCCGGGCCGAGCAAGCGACGAAGGAGCGCGTCGAGGTCGACGAGCCTCGAAGGGCCTGGTGAGAC
>NZ_JBHYNC010000070.1:0-15004 GCF_042743165.1 Gordonia sp. NPDC058843 | reverse complement strand
CGACACGGCTTTCGAAGTCCCGCCTACAAACTCGACGAACTACTACGCTCAGGGCCAACCGATCCCGCTGTTGCAGCGACCGGTTGAATCCGCCCTACTCATCGTCATTCGCGGCCCGCTCAGGGGCGGTTTCCAGGGGCGCTTTTCGGTTGCAGCACTGGATGATCGATCCAAGTGCGCTCGGGACTCAGCTCGACACGGCTCTCAGTTTCTCCAGTAGTTCGGGGGCGGCGTCGCGCAGGAACGCGTCCTGGGTGTCGCCGCCGATCTGGACGAGCGCGACGTCGGTGAAACCCGCCTCCCAGAAGGGTTTCACGGCCTCGACGATCTGGTCGAGGTCGGGGCCACAGGGAATGTTGTCGGCGACGTCGTCCGGCGTGACGAACTGCGTCGCGGCGGCGAATCCCGCGGTGGTGCGCAGGTCGGCGTTGACATCCCAACCGCCGGCGAACCACCGGAACTGGTCGTGGGCGCGCGCTATCGCCTTGTCGCGGTCGGGATCCCAGCTGATGGGGATCTGCCCGATCGCACGTCCACTCGTGCCGTCGATCGTCGTGGTCGATGAGTTCGCATTCCAGGTCTTGATGAAGTCGGCATTGGGCTCGACGGCGATCAGGTGGTCGGCGAGCGGGCCGAACGTCTCGATACCCGCGTGGCCGGCCACCGCGACGCCGATGGGAACCGGCTGCTCGGGCACATCCCAGATCCGGGCGGCATCCACCTGGAAGAACTCGCCACGGAAGTCGACGAGGTCGCCGGTGTGCAATTTGCGGATGATCTCGATCGCCTCGGCGAGCATGTCCTGGCGGTCGGCGACCGACGGCCAGCCCTCGCCGACGACGTGTTCGTTCAGGTTCTCGCCCGAGCCCAGACCGAGAGTGAAGCGACCGTCGGCGAGGATCTGCAGCGTTGCTGCCTTCTGCGCGACAATCGCCGGGTGATAGCGAATCGTCGGGCAGGTCACGTAGGTCATCAGGTCGACCCGCTCGGTCGCGTGGGCCACGGCCCCCAGGACCGTCCACGCGTACGGGGCGTGGCCCTGGGACGAGAGCCACGGGAAGTAGTGATCACTCGACACCTCGAAATCGAAACCGGCGTTCTCGGCGTCGACCGCGTACCGCACCAGCTCTTTCGGACCGGCCTGTTCGGTCATCAGGGTGTAGCCGAATCGGGTTGCCATGGGGTTCTCCTCTGCGAGATCGGTCGCTTCGGTGTAGGCGTGGAGTCGTAGGTCCGCACCGGGACGCTCGAGACGGTGGTGCCCGGACAGCGGACGTTCGACGACGGGGCGCGGTTCTCGACCCCGGAAACGAGGCGCAGATGCCTGACCAGAAAGCGGATGGGTCGATCGACACCGTGCTTCTCGATGTCGACGGTACCCTCGTCGACTCGACCTACCTCCACGCGTTGGCGTGGATGCGGGCCTTCGGGGGCCACGACCTGACCACCCAGTGGTGGCGGGTACACCGGGCGATCGGCATGGGCGGTGATCGTCTGGTCGGCGAGATCTTCGACAACGACGTGGAGCGATCGCTCGGCGACACCCTCCGGGAGGAGTGGGAACGGGCCTACCGCGACCTGCTGCCCGATGTCCGGCCGCTGCCGGGCGCGGCCGACCTGGTCCGCGTGTTGCTCGACGACGGATACCGCGTGGCGCTCGCGTCGTCGGGGAAGTCGGAGTTCACCGACGCGGCACTGGGGTCGATGGGATTGTCGCGGAACGATTTCGCGGCCGTGACCACCTCGGACGACGCGGACTCGTCGAAACCGGCCCCGGACATCTTGTCGGTTGCCCTCGAGGAAGCGGGCGGCGGAAAGGCCGTTGTCGTCGGGGACACGGTGTGGGACGTGGCGTCGGCGCACCGACTGCCGGCCGGATGTGTGGCGGTGCGATCCGGCGGGTTCGCCGAGGGGGAGTTGCGCGATGCCGGTGCGGTGCTGGTCGTCGAGCACGTCGGTGAACTCGTCGACCGCGGCTGGCGCCCCTGAGCGACGCCGTTGGTGGGAAGGGGCCGACCACGGACGCTAGTCTGATTCACTGTGTCGCGAACGTCGCTGTCGGTGGTGTCGGACTCCGTCACCGCACGGGCTCCGTCGAAGGTCAATCTGCACCTCGGGGTGGGTCCGTGCCGCGATGACGGCTACCACGACCTGGTCACCGTCTTCCAGGCGCTGTCCCTGCACGACGACATCAGGGTGGCCCGCGCCAACGAGATGGCAGTCACCGTCCGCGGTGAAGGCGCCGGGTCGGTCCCGGTCGACGCATCCAACCTCGCGGTCCGTGCGGCGCTGGCACTGGCCGACTGGGCGGACCGGTCCGGCAAGGTCACCATCGACATCGACAAGACGATCCCGGTGGCCGGCGGCATGGCCGGTGGCAGCGCCGACGCCGCGGGTGCGCTGGTCGCGCTCGCCGCGTTGTGGAAGCTCGACATCGGTCGGGACGACCTCGCCGCGATCGCCGCAGATCTGGGCAGCGACGTCCCGTTCGCGCTGCACGGCAACACCGCGCTCGGCACCGGACGCGGCGAGCGGCTGATGCAGGTCCTCTCCCGCGGCGAGTTCCACTGGGTACTCGCACTCGCGCGCGAGGGGTTGTCCACGCCGGCGGTCTATCGTGAGCTGGATCGCTTGCGGGACAGTCGCTCCGGGGAGTGCGCCGCCGACGACGAGCGAGACCTCCTCCGCCGACCGGACGAGCTCATGCAGGCGCTGGCCTCGGGCGACCCGCGCGCGGTCGCGCCCTTGCTGCACAACGATCTACAGCCGGCGGCGCTCTCGTTGCAGCCCACCCTGCGCCGCACACTGCGCGCCGGGATCGACGCCGGGGCGTTGGGCGGCATCGTGTCGGGCTCTGGTCCGACGTGCGCCTTTCTGTGCGCTGACGAGACCAGTGCGGTGAACGTCGCCGCAGAACTGTCCGGCGCCGGAGTCACCCGCTCGGTCCGCACCGCGGTGGGACCGGCGC
Organism: Gordonia sp. NPDC058843; assembly: GCF_042743165.1. Classification (NCBI taxonomy): domain Bacteria; kingdom Bacillati; phylum Actinomycetota; class Actinomycetes; order Mycobacteriales; family Gordoniaceae; genus Gordonia; species Gordonia sp. NPDC058843. Next base: position 12,036 of record NZ_JBHYNC010000070.1, on the reverse strand, counting down.
CGGGCACCCGAATCCTGGGAGCCGACGCCCGGAACTGATCGCCTACGGTTGACTGATGCTCCCCAGACCCACCACAGTCGTTGCGTCGACCGTCGTCGCACTGCTGTTCTGGCTCGGTGCCGTCGCGTCGGCCGGGCCCGCCGGCGCCGCCGCACCCGCCGACGGGTTCGTGTTCACCACCACCGAGGTCGCCGACGACGAGCTTCCGTCGGCTGCCGGGTCGGGTACCCGGATCACCTATGCGACGCGCGATCAGAACGGCCGTCCGGCGATGTCGAGCGGCGTGTACTGGGTGCCGAAGGGCTCCCCGCCTGCCGGTGGGTGGCCGATCGTCTCCTGGGCGCACGGGACGGTGGGGCTGGCCGACGAATGCGCGCCGACTCTGCATCGCCTCGGCGACGGCGTCGAGGCCCCGGTACGAGCGGCGCTCGACGCCGGTTATGCGGTGACCGCAACCGATTACGCCGGTCTCGGGTCGGCGGGGGAGACGGAGTACCTCGGCGGTCGGGCGGCCGCCTACTCGGTGCTCGACATGATCCGTGCGGCGCGGTCGGTCGACCCGTCGCTCGGGTCGCGGTGGGTGTCCACCGGTCATTCACAGGGCGGGCACGCCGCGCTGCAGGCGGGTCGCCTCGCTGCCGACCACGCACCCGAACTGCCGGTGGCGGGCATCGTCGCGATCGCCCCGGTCTCGTCGCTGGAGAACCTGTTCGGACTGTTCGGTCCCCGCGTCCCGGGTCTCGGAGCGCTCAACGTCCTGAGTGCGCCGTTCCTGTTCACTCTCGCCGGCCTCGATCACGCCCGCCCGGAGCTCGGCGTTGCCGACTACCTCACCTCCGACGGCAAGCGCTTCCTCGATCGCGCGCGTGCCCAGTGCAACGGCGATCTCGTGGACGCACTGCGGTCGGTGTCGCCGGGTTCACTCGTCGCGTCGTCGTTCACCGCCGAGGAGGGGTTCCGGAACGCCCTGCGCGAGTACGCGGAGGTGCCCGCGTCCGGATATCCGGCGAAAGTGACCCTCGCACATGGGATTCTCGATCCGGTGCTGCCCTATCCGCTCAGCCGTTCCCTGCGGTCCGCGATGCGCGACGCCGGCACGGATGTGGACCTCAAGACCTATGCGCGCGCCGATCACAGCAGTGTCGTCGACGAGTCGCTGCCCGACGTACTGGCCGCGATCCGGGAGTCGTTCGGCCGGTAGCGATCACTCGAGGGCTTCGCCGAGTTCCATCCAGCGTTCCTCGACCTCGGCCAGCTCGGTCTCCATGGCCCGGATGCTCTCCGTCTCCGCGGCGAGACCCTGGTAGTCGGACTGATCATGGTCGGCCAGTGCGGCCCGAGCGGTGTCGATCTTGGTGTGCAGCTTGTCGATTCGACGCTCCAGCGAGGCCAGCTCCTTGTTGGCCGCGCGCAGTTCGGCGCCACTGAGGGCCGAACCCGACCCGCCGGCCCCCGGCGCTGAACCACCGGAACCCGAACCGCCGGAACCCGATCCCGATGCTGCCGCCTTCGATTGCGCCGCCCGGAGTTTCAGGAATTCGTCGACCCCGTTGGGCAGGTGTCGCAACTTGCCGTCGAGGACGGCGAACTGCTGATCAGTGACCCGTTCGAGGAAGTACCGGTCGTGCGAGACCACGATCAGTGTGCCGGGCCAGGAATCGAGCAGGTCCTCGAGCGCGGCGAGCATGTCGGTGTCGAGGTCGTTGGTCGGCTCGTCGAGGATCAGCACGTTCGGCGCGTCGAGCAGGATCAGCAGCAGTTGCAGTCGGCGCTTCTGCCCACCGGACAGGTCGCGGACCGGGGTGGAGAGCTGTGCACTGTCGAAGCCGAGCCGTTCGAGCAGTTGCGACGGTGACAGCTCCTGCGCCTTCGACCCGGCGCCGAAGGTGTAGGTGGTCTGCAGTTCGGTGATGACCACGCGGACGGGAGCGTCGAGGTACCGGTCGAGGTCGTCGAGCCGCTGGGTCAGGGTCGCGACCTTGACGGTCTTGCCGCGCTTGACCCGTCCACCGGTCGCGTCGACGGTCCCGGCGATCAGACCGAGAAGCGTCGACTTGCCCGCACCGTTGACGCCGAGGATGCCGGTCCGCTCGCCGGGGGCGAGGCGCCATTCCACGCCGTCGAGGACTGTGCGGTCGCCGTAGGACACCGACACGTCGAGCAGGTCGACCACGTCCTTGCCCAGGCGTGCGGTGGCCAGCGACTGCAGGGCGACGGTGTCGCGAACAGGTGGTACGTCGGCGATCAGCGCGTTGGCCGCGTCGATCCGGAACTTCGGTTTGGATGTGCGCGCGGGGGCGCCGCGACGCAGCCAGGCGAGTTCCTTGCGAGCGAGGTTCTGCCTGCGTGCCTCGATCGTCGCGGCCTGCCGGTCACGTTCGACGCGCTGCAGGATGTAGGCGGCATAGCCACCCTCGAATGGTTCGACGATGCGGTCGTGGACCTCCCAGGTGACGGTGCAGACCTCGTCGAGGAACCATCGATCGTGGGTGACGACCATCAACCCGCCGGCGTTGGCCGGCCAGCGGCGCTTGAGGTGCTCGGCGAGCCAGGTGATGGCCTCGACATCGAGGTGGTTGGTCGGCTCGTCCAGCGCGAGGACGTCGTGCTCACCGGCCAGTAGGCGTGCTAGGGACACACGGCGTCGCTGACCACCCGACAGCGAACTGGTGGGCGCCGTCCACTCGACGTCGCCGAGCAGGCCGCCGATCACGTCGCGGACCTTCGCGTCGCCCGCCCATTCGTGGTCGGGGCGGTCGCCGACGACCGCATGCCCGACGGTCTCGTCGTCGTGGAAGACGTCCACCTGGTCGAGGACGCCGACACGGACCCCGCCGCGGACGGTCACACGACCCGAGTCGGGTCGCAACCGCCCGGCGAGCATCGCCAGCAGGCTCGACTTGCCGTCGCCGTTGCGGCCGACGATGCCGATGCGGTCGCCCTCGTTGACGCCGAGCGAAACCGACTCGAAGACCTTGGTGGTCGGGTATTCCAGGCCTAGGGTTTCCGCGCCGAGTAGATGAGCCACCCGACAAACGCTAGTGGGTGGCCGGTGTCGGGCTACCGGCGGATGGCCCCGTTGATCATGGCGGCGAAGGCGACGGCGCCGGCCTGGTTGACGTGGAAGGGAAGTGCGATGCGATTCGACAGCGAGCTCTCGTACCAGGGGTTGATCAGGTTGCACGCATCGTGACCCACCGATCGCCGGTTGGCGTCGATGAACGTGCCACCGATCTTGATCGAGGCCCGCCAGAGCGCGCCGTTGGCGCGGTTGAAGACCTCGCGCATCCACCGGGCGTCGGGGTCACTCAGCGGAACGAGCGGCCAGCAACCACTGAAACCGATGAAGCCACCGAGGCCGACGACGATGATCTGGGCGTTCGGTGCCTTCTTGCGGATCGCACGCAACGCCGGGGTGACCCGGTTCTCCATCATGTCGATCCGCCACCGGACCTCGTTCTCGAGGGCGCGGTTGTGGCGGCAGCGCCGGTCGGTGAACGCCGGGGTCCGGCACTGGTCGAGGATTGCGTTCCATCGCATGTCGTTGCCACCGATGCTCACGGTGATCAGTTGCGTGTTGCGCGGAACCAGGTGCAGCTGAATCGGTTTAGTGCCACCGGTGGTGTGCTGCGGGGCCTGGTGCAGGTGCGCCGACTGCGCGCCCGCACACGAGGCGTCGATGAAGCGTCGCGGAAAGGTGGCCCCGGCGACGAGGGTCGGGTAGTTGAACGCCGACCGCTTGCACCCGGCGAAGTAGGCGGGCGTCGGGGTGTAGAAGCTGCCGGACGCACGCGAATCACCCAGCGCCACGTATGTGCCACCGGTGTAGCGCGCCGGGGCCGCGTGCGCGGGCGCGGCCACTGCCGCCATCAGCGATACGACGAACGCGGTGATGAACACCGTCGCCAAAGTTCGGACCCCGCCCCGGACAAACCCCACCAACGCACACCACTTCCACTACCCGCCGATTGCTCAGGGAATCTTAAGGCACGACCGGTCGGACGGGGAACCGGATCGGACTGAGCGTTCCCCGGAGTTGTCGGTATGCGTCGGTCGCCTGTTACCGCGGATGCGAGAACCAGCTCGCAAAGTGCGGGATCTGTCCCGGAAACCGGTACGGATCCCGCACTCCGGAAGATCTACAGACCGAGGTCCTTGGCGATGATCGTTTTCATGACCTCGCTGGTGCCGCCGTAGATGCGGGTGACGCGGGTGTCGGCGTACAACCGGGCGATCGGGTACTCCAGGACGTAGCCGTACCCGCCGTGTAATTGCAGGCACTTGTCGATGACCTTGCCTGCGGTCTCGGTGGCGAACAGTTTCGCGCGGGCCGCGTCCGGGACGGTGAGCTCGCCCTCGTTGTGGAGTTCGAGTGCGCGGTCGACGAATTGTCTGATGGCCTCCACCTCGGCGGAGCACTCGGCGAGCACGAACTTGGTGTTCTGGAACGCGGCGACGGGTTTGCCGAAGACGTCGCGCTCCTTGGTGTAGGCGATCGCATGCTGGACGGCTGCCGCGGCGGTGGCCGACGCCCCGATGGCGATGGTCAGCCGTTCCTGTGCGAGGTTGTGCGCCAGGTACGAGAAGCCCGCACCCTCCTCGCCGAGCCGATCCTCCACGGGAACCCTCACCGAACTGAACGAGAGCTCGGCGGTGTCGGAGGCCTTGAGACCGATCTTCTCGATCTTGCGTCCCACCGCGAAGCCCTCGGACGTGGTGTCGACGACCAGGATCGACAGGCCCGCCCGACGATTCGACTCGTCGAACGGCGCGGTCCGGGCGACGACCAGGATGCGATCGGCCAGTGCGCCACCGGTGATGAACGTCTTCGCGCCGTCGAGTACGTAGTGCGAACCGTCCTCGGACAGCTTCGCGGTGGTCGCGATGTTGGCGAGGTCCGATCCGGTGCCGGGTTCGGTCATCGCGATGGCGAACATGATTTCGCCGGAACAGAATCCGGGCAACCAGCGCTGCTTCTGCTCGTCGGTGGCGTACTCGACGAGGTAGGGCAGGATCAGATTCGAGTGCACCGAGTAGCTGCCGAAGGTGACACCCGCCGCCGAGGTCTCCTCGGCGATCACCATCGAATAGGTGAAGTCGGAGACACCGCCGCCGCCGAACTCCTCGGGAGCCTCGATGCCCAGCACCCCGAGGTCGCCGAGTCGGTTGTAGAACTCACGCGGCGGGTGACCCTGCTTCTCCCAGTCGTGATAGACGGGCGCGACCTCCTTGGCGATGAAATCGCGGATGGTCTTGCGGAAGGACTCGTGGTCCTCGGTGAAGATGCGGCGCTGCATGCGGTCCTCGAAACTGTTGTGGGCGGACGGGTCTGACGGCAAGCATCTCTGCGGCGGTCATCACTCCCGATACTCGCGCAGGAGCCCGCGGGAGATGATCTGTTTCTGGATTTCGCTGGTGCCCTCGCCGATCAGCAGGAACGGCGCGTCGCGCATCAACCGCTCGATCTCGAATTCCTTGGAATAGCCGTAGCCACCGTGGATGCGGAAGCTGGCCTGGGTGACCTCGGCGCAGTACTCGCTGCAGAGGTACTTGGCCATCCCGGCGGCGACGTCGTTGCGCTCGCCCGAGTCTTTCAACCGTGCCGCATTGACCATCATCAGGTGCGCGGCTTCGACTTTCGTCGCCATCTCGGCCAGCGAGAACGCGACAGCCTGATGCTCGGCGATGGGTTTGCCGAAGGTGGACCGCTGCTGGGCGTACTTCACGCCGAGTTCGAATGCGCGCTGGGCGATTCCGCAGGCACGCGCCGACACGTTGACGCGTCCGACCTCGACCCCGTCCATCATGTGCGCGAACCCGCGGCCAGGCTCGCCGCCCAGGATGTCGGACGCGGGCGCACGGTAGCCGTCGAAGATCAGCTCGGTGGTGTCGATGCCCTTGTAACCCATCTTGTCCAGCTTGCGCGGGATCGTCACACCGGGCAGCACCTCACCGAAGCCGGCGGGCTTCTCCACCAAGAACGTCGTGAGGTTCCGATGAGGCTTCTCGTGACCCTCCTCGGTGCGCACGAGCGCGGCCACGAGCGTCGAACTGCCGCCGTTGGTCAGCCACATCTTCTGTCCGTTGACGACGTACCCGTCGGCTCCATCGCGTTTCGCGATCGTCTTGATCGCCGCGACGTCCGAACCCAGTTCCGGTTCGGACATCGAGAACGCGCCGCGCACCTCGCCGGTCGCCATGCGCGGGAGGAACCGCCGTTTCTGGTCGTCGGTTCCGTGCTGACGGATCATGTAGGCCACGATGAAGTGGGTGTTGATCACACCGGAGACGCTCATCCAGCCCCTGGCGAGCTCCTCGACGCACAGCGCGTAGGTCAGCAGCGATTCACCGAGCCCGCCGTACTCCTCGGGGATCATCAGACCGAAGAGGCCCATGTCGATCATGCCGTCGACGATGGCCTGCGGATACTCATCGGCGTGCTCGAGTTCCTGCGCGTTCGGAATGATCTGCTTGTCGACGAACGACCGGACGTTGGACAGGATCTCCGTCTGGATCTCGGTGAGGCCCATTGTCTGCGCGAGGCGGGTCATGGCGGTGAGGTGTCTCCGAGTCTGTGGGGGCTGCGTGCGACCGCGGGCGGGCGGGCGTGCGCCTCGGCGGGATGTCCGTCTCACAGCATGCACCGCCCGGCGGCGGCGAAGTAGTCGACGTGAACTAAGGGTGCGATAGCGCGAGCCAATGAAACGAGAGGCCCCGATCGCACCATCGCTGAGCGTGCGATAGCACTCCGGGGGGTCGCAAGCTGGGGCCGCGCGGTGAATCCCGGCTGGGTGCATGGGACCATCACCCCGCTGTACCGGCTGACAGAACAGGAACGCGGCGAGATCCGCAGTCCTGCAGCCTGGCTGACCCGAGCCGCCAGCCGAATTGCACTCGACGTGCTCAGTTCAGCCAGAGCTCGTCGCGAGAAGCAGATCGGACAGTGGCTGCCGGAACTGATCCCATCCGACCTCTTCCGCGGCACGGGAACAGCCTCAGACGCCGCTGTTGGTGTGGTGGAAGTGGTGAGCGTCGCCCCCAACGTCGTCACGGGAACCGATCGCGTTGCGCGTTTCCTCATGAGTGTCATGCAGACCGCGGACGGCTTGGGATACGCCTTGACTCTGGGCGGACGACTTTTCGGCATTGCCAGATTCCACGTTGAGGGGGAGCAGATCACCGACGTTTGGCTTGTGCTGGACCCTCGCAAGCTCGGCGAGTGGGTGACCCCCCCGATCAGATCACCGAGTGAGCCTCACGTTCACCGGGCCTGTGCCGTCAAGTACATGAGGGCATCGAGCCGCTCGCGCTGCGGGAGGTTCCTGCTGCGCTGAGAAAGGGAGTTGAAGATGAAGATTGCAGTCGCGGGTGGAACCGGCACCGTGGGACGGTACGTTGTGCAGGCGGCGCGTCGTCGCGGTCACGAGGTGGTTCTCTTGACACGCAGCAACGGCGTAGATGTTCTTCAGGGCAATGGCATCGACAAAGCCATCGCAGGGGCGGATGCGGTCGTCGATGTGCTCAACGCGACCACCCTGTCGACCAAAAAGGCGGTCGAGTTCTTCGAGTCGGCGTCGCGGCAGTTGCTGAGCGCGGAGAAGCGTGCGGGAACGCCGCACCATGTGGCGTTGTCGATCGTGGGGATCGACAATATCGACACGTCGTACTACGCCGGAAAGCTCGCTCAGGAACGTCTTGTTGCCGCATCCGATGTGCCCCACACCATCGCTCGTACCGGCCAGTTCCACGAGTTCGCTGAGCAGATCGTCGCGCAGACCACCATGGGCGCGCTGACCCTGATTCCGAAAACTCTTACCCGGCCCGTTGCCGCCGAGGAGGTCGGCGAACACCTCATTGCTGTCGCCGAGAACGAACCCACTGGTCGGGCAATTGATCTGCTCGGTCCTCGGGACGAGTCCTTGGCCGACATGGTTCGCCGGATGTACGCGCACGACGGAACGCGACGCCGTGTGCTGGAGTTGCGTTTCCCTGGCGCTTACGGACGAGGTCTGGCTTCCGGCGAGCTCCGCGGCGGCACCTCGAAGACGATTGCGCGCACGACGTTTGACGAGTGGCTGCGCACCGGGCATCACGCCAAGTAGTCCGCCGGGCTCGTCTTCCTCGTGCCAACGGCGCCGAGCACGTACAGACGTGCGTCACCACCTCTTCCCACATGGTCTACCGACGCGCGGCGTCGAGAACGGATTTTTCATGAGTAACCGCGCCCACCTTCCCGGTGATACTGCGAGCGATGACCGACGCGTTGGCGGAATCCAGTTAGCTGCTCTCATCGGCTCCATCGTCATCGCTGCCGTCGTCGGCACATGGGCATACTTCCTCCCGGAGCAGTTTTACGATCACTTCCCGGCAGTCCTGGGGGAGTGGATCTCGCAAGACGGGCCGTACAACGAGCACCTGATCCGCGACCACGGCGCCCAGTACCTCGCACTTGGGCTGGCGAGCGTCTTCGGCCTGTTCTGGCACTCCCAGATCGGCTACCGGCTCCTCGGTATCGCATGGACCACGTTCGGGGTGCTCCACTTCCTCTATCACGTGACGCATCTCAGCCACATGTCCGTATCGGACCAGATCAGCCAGGTCATCGTTCTCGGCTTCGCTGTCCTACTTGGCGTCGGCCTCTTCATCCCGCCACGGCGCAGTCCTCGCCCTGCGTGATGGATACACCTGGCGCATCGGGCGGCGCTGGGCACCCATAGCGGCAGCTGACCTGACGGCCACGTTCTCGAGGAGTGGCAGATGCCGAAAAGAGCCTCACCTCCCACGCTCATAGATCGTGGGAGGTGAGGCTCTTTGACTCGAGATCAGGTCGCGCCTGGCGGGCGGAATGGGTTAGCTCGCGAGGGGGATGTCGCGGATCGGGTACAGAGTCTTTCCCACGCGGTACTCGCCGCGAGGCACCAGCGCGTCTTCAGCGCCACGGCTTTCTACCGTGACGACGTCTCTGGGGTCGCCGGTGGCTGCGAGCGTGCCGCGGAGCAGGTCGTCCATGTGGAACCGCTCGGGCCCGGCGATCTCGACTTCGCCGAGGGGGCCGCCGGACAGCGTGACCTCGACCAACAAAGCAGTGAGTTCATCGAGCTCTACCGGCTGGATCAGATCCCGCGGTGCGAGAACCTTGCCGTCCACCGTGTGCTGGTCGGCCAGCACGGGAACGTAACCCTGGAACTGCGTCGAGCGAACAATGGTGTAGGGAATCGAACCCGCCTTGAGCGCCCGCTCTTGCGCCACCTTTCCCAGGTAGTAGCCGATGTCCGACCCGTCTTCGTCGCCGACGCCCACGATGGACAGCAGGATGTGGTGCCTCGCACCTGCCTCCTCGCCGGCGGCCGTCAGCGCGCGGGTCGTACCGTCGAAGAAGCTGACCGCGCCTTCTTCGTCGAAACGATTGGTGTTGAGGACATTGATGATGGTGTCCACGCCCTCCAGAACCTCAGCCACTCTCGTGCCCTCGATGTAGTCGACCCCGTCATCCAGGCCGCCGGACACAACCTCCACGCCGCGCGACTCGAGAAGATCTGCAACCTTTGATCCGACTCGACCTCGTCCACCGGCAATGAGAACTTTCACTTCGCTAGCTCCTTCACGTGGGTGGCGTTTCCACCCTCTACATGAGTGACGACGCGAACGCTCCCAATGTGAGGTTCGATCTGCTTACCGCAGAACACAACCACGTCCGTGCACTCCACGTCCCCGGCGGACCGACCGTACTCTGCAACTGATCGCCACCACATACGGCGGAATGGCTGGAGGTAGCCGCCGGGACACCTCGTCGACCGCGGACACGTCGACCTGCCCTTCGAGCACGCTGCGTCTCAGATCGTCCATCAACTGCCTCCACCACGGGTTCGGCACACGGTTGGTGCCGTCAACAGGACGACGCCGTGGATCTCGATCTTCCGCTCCCGCACCTTCGTCACCGGCGCGCTGGTGGTGATGAGCGTCCACGCATTGGTCGGTGTCGTGCTGACCTGGTTGCCGTCGTACTTCGAAGAGGGGCTGGGTTACAGCCGCCTGCAGTCCGGATCGATGTTCGCGTTCCCCTCGATCGTCGGCCTGATCCTGATGGTGCTGAGTTCGATCACGAGTGACCGGATGATCTCGAGGGCGCGACCTCGCGGATGCTGTGCATCGTCGTGCCGTCGGTCGGGGTCCTCGTCTCCGGCGTCCTGCTGTTCCTGCTGCCCTCGGTCGGCATCCCGATCGTCGCGGTCGCGAACCTGTCGATCGGGTACGGCTTCGCGGCCACGGTGTTCCCGCTGTTCAACGCGGCGGTCGCCGAGATCTGCCCGCCGCGGCAGACCGCAGGCACCCTGGGTGTCTTCCTGGCGATCATGGCGATCGGCGGTCTTGTCGCGCCGTTTGCGACGGGTGTCATCGTCGATGCGGCCGCCACGCCGGCCGAGGGGTACGCCACCGCGTTCCAGGTACTCGGTCTCGTCGCGGCGGTGTGTGCCGTGCTCGCGCTGGTGTTCGCCGACCCCGAGCGTGACCGTGCGCGCCTGCGTCCCCACGCCCCGCCCGTCGAGGGCGCGACACCGTGACGCGCGCGTCCCATAGGCAGGGCCTCATCGACTGTGAGTGTGAATCGACTTGTCTGCCAAGCGCCCCGGTGGTCGGCTCGTCAGAACGGGCGATCGGCGTCCGCCGGCGTCGTGCACGTCTGACACAACTCCATCCCCCTGCCCTGACCTGACCTGAGGAGTCCCCATGCGTCATGCAGTGATCGTCGACGCGGTCCGCGCGCCCATCGGCCGCCGCCGCGGCGCCCTGTCCGGTATCCATCCGGCCGACCTGTCCGCGCACGTACTCGAGGCGCTCGTCGAGCGGACCGGCATCGATCCAGCCGTCGTCGACGACGTCGTCTGGGGCTGCGTCAGCCAGGCCGCCGAGCAGGCGGGCAACGTCGCGCGAACGGCCGTGCTCGCCGCCGGCTGGCCGGAAAGTGTTCCCGGAACCACCGTGACGCGTGCGTGCGGGTCGAGCCAGCAGGCGGTCAGCATGGCGGCCGCGGCTGTCGTGTCGGGTCAGCAGGACGTCGTCATCGCCGGCGGAGTCGAGTCGATGAGCCGGGTCCCGATGGGCAGCGCCGCGCCGAACGGCGAGCATCAACCGCCCACGGTCCTCGACCGCTACGGCGTGGACAGGTTCAGCCAGGGGGCCGGCGCCGAGATGGTCGCCGCGAAATGGGGATTGGATCGCACCCGACTCGATGAGTATTCGCTGCGATCGCACGAACTCGCCGCGCAGGCGGCCGACCGCGGTGCTTTCGACGCCCAGCTGGCCCCGATCCCGGGTGTGCTCGCGGGTGACGAGGGAATCCGGCGCGGCGGCACCCTCGAGTCGCTTGCCAAGCTCAAGCCGGCCTTCAGCGCGGACGGCGTCATCCACGCCGGCAACTCCTCGCAGATCTCCGACGGGTCGGGTGCCCTGCTGATCATGTCCGCGGAGACCGCGAAGTCCCATGGCCTGCAGCCGATCGCGCGGATCCACACCGCGGTGGTCGCGGCCGACGACCCGGTGATCATGCTGACCGGACCGATCCCGGCCACGGCGAAGGCACTGAAGCGCTCAGGACTCTCGATCGACGACATCGGGGCCTTCGAGATCAACGAGGCGTTCGCGCCGGTCCCGTTGGCCTGGCAGGCCGAGACCGGTGCCGACATCGAGCGCCTCAACCCGCTCGGTGGTGCGATCGCCGTCGGCCATCCGCTGGGCGGTTCCGGCGCCATTCTCATGACCCGCCTCGTCCATCACATGCGCGACAACGGCATCCGCTACGGGCTGCAGTCGATGTGCGAGGCAGGCGGCATGGCCAACACGACCATTCTCGAACTGCTCTGACCGTGATGCCCCCGAGGTGAGAGGAGCGATGGCGGTCCCTGTGTTCCCTGAGGTGCGAGGAGCGCAAGCGACGACCGCTCTGCTCCCTAATCCGAAAGAACCGCATAACCCCTGCTCCCTGAGGTGCGAGGAGCGCAAGCGACGAGCCTCGAAGGGCCTGGTGAGACACGTTGC
>NZ_JBHYNC010000069.1:7430-15891 GCF_042743165.1 Gordonia sp. NPDC058843 | reverse complement strand
GGGGTGGGCTGCGGCCCCCCTCCCCGGGCGGGCGCCGGGGGGCCGCCGCGGGGGCGTGGTGTGTGTTTGTCGGCGCGGCCCCCCCCCCCATGAGGAGCGCGCCGGCGGCGGACCGCTATCGGCTTCGGCGCGTGGACCACTCGGATGCCCACTCCGACGGGTCGGCGTCCCGGACTCCCGGGGCCAGTCCGCCGAGGTGTTGCGAGAGAACCGGATCGGCGTCTCCGAAGAGGTCGGTGCGCGACCAGTCGACCACGCAGACCCGACGGGCGATCCGCCACTCGTCGTCCCGCCGTTCGAAACGATCCAGATATCGCGCACCGGCGAACCTGACGTGCGACTGGCCATCGGCGGGCCGCAGGGTCTGCGACGTCTCCGGGCCTACCGGGTGGAAGACCAGGACGTACGACTCGACGTCGGCAACTCCTGCAGCACAGTCGATGTCATAGATCACGTTGGTCATGTGGTGCTGACTGAACTCGGGCGTCTCGCCGAACCCGTCGATGACGCGGGCCGCCAACGCGCCCGGCGGCGTCTCGGCGGGAGAGTAGCTGCGGACGTCAACGGCATCGGCGAAGTAGGCGGACTCGAGGAGATCGGGGTCGCGCCGGTCGACTCCTCGGACGTACCGCATGAGGACTTGGTGGATCTCCGAACGTGCACAGACTTCTTCGATGCTGACCATGAGGATGTTCCTGACTTCGGTGGGGTGGCACTCGACGACGTCGAGCTTCCTCAGTGTGCATCGAAAACGCTACGGACACAACCGAATACAAGAAACGTACTGCTATGCGAACCGAGAGGACGTGATGATCATGATCGACGCTGAGGACGCTGTCGGCCGGCCCGGCGACCATCAGTCGGGCCATGACGTCGACACCGACGTCCTGGTTCTCGGTTCGGGTGTCGCAGGTTCGTGCGCCGCACTCGCGGCCGCCGAGGCAGGTGCGCGGGTGGTCGTGATCGAGCCGGCGGACGCCCCGGGCGGGCACTCGAAGCTGTCGACCGGGGTGTTTATGGCAGGGGGTGGCGACCGGCGATCCGGAGAGGCATTCATGCGGGACTACCTCAACGTCGTCCGACAGGCGGTCGGTCCCGACGCGGTGCGCACGTACGTGGAACACAGTCGTGCGACGGTGGATTGGCTCGGCGATCACGGGGTCGGCTTCCACGATGAGGCGATCTCGGGTGGCAATGCCGTGGAGCGACGATCCCTGGTTGCGGTCGACTTCGGTGCCGGGATGATGGCGTCCATCGCGTCGGCGCTGGACAAGGCGTCGGTGACGACGGTGCTGCGGCATCGCGCCACCGAACTGCTGCAGGAACAGGGCAGGATCTGTGGGGCGCGGGTGCGGGGGCCGTCCGGTGAGGACGAGATCCGTGCGGGTTCCGTCGTGCTGGCCACCGGCGGATTCGGTGCTGATCCGGAGCGCCTCGCCGAGTACTACCCGTCGGCCGCCGCCTGCGGCGACTGGCTGTGGAATGCGGGCCACGAACACAATCGGGGCGACGGGCTCCAGATGGCGATCGATGCCGGTGCGCGTGTGGTCGGACACGACCGTGGGCTGCGTGTGCTCCACGCTGACTTCGTACGGAGTATCGAGGCGACGATCCCCGGCTGGGTGATCCTGGTGGACGCGCAGGGCCGGCGCTACGTCGACGAGACCTCGCAGTACGGGATGCTGGCCCACCGGACCGGTGACGTGGGCGACCGCGCCTGGGCGATCCTCGACGCGAAAGCGCTGGCGACGACGGAAGGGCAGGCGGCCGACGGTGTCGCCGACTATGTCCAGGGCATCCCGGGGATAGCACGTCGCCGCAGTGTGAACTTCGGACCGGCGATGATGCGGGAACAGCTGGCGTCAGGCAAGGCCGCGTCGGCCGACACCATCGGCGAGCTCGCGGATGCCGTCGGCCTGCCCGCCGATCAGCTCACCGCGACCGTCCGTCAGTACAACGACGGCAGTCGACGACGGACGGACAGCCTGGGCAAGCGGCCGGAGTTCCTGCGTCCGTTGGACAGGCCTCCCTACCTTGCGGTCGAAGTCCGTCCGGCCACGCTCGTCTATACGGCCTGTGGTCCGGCCATCGACGACTCGGGGCGCGTGCTCGACCGTCTCGGTGACCCCATCGCCGGTCTCTGGGCGGCGGGCGAGGTCACCGGAGGTGTTCTCGGTGATCTCTACGTCGGCAGTGGTTCGGCAATCGGTGCGGCCGCGACCATCGGTCGGATGGCGGGATCGTCGGCGGCATCGTCCGCTCTCGCTGGGGAGTCGGCCGGAGGGTCACCCGCCGGCCGCGGCGGGTCGCCCTCGCCGGGTGATCCGGAAGACGGCTGACTTCGGTTCCATGGCAATGACAGTCACCGCACGATCGATTGAAGGATCATGAGACGAACTCTCTTCGAGACCGAGCACGAGGACTTCCGGGCAACCGTCGGTTCATTCCTCGATCGGGAAATGGTTCCGCAGCAGGCGAAATGGTCGGCGCAAGGGCACATCGACCGATCGTGCTTCGAATCGGCCGGTCGCCTGGGACTGCTCGGTGTCGCGGCGCCGGAGGAGTTGGGCGGCGGTGGGGTCGACGACTTCCGCTACAACGTCGTGCTGAACGAGGAGATCCACGCCCGCGGACTCAACGGACCCGGACTCGGCTTCACGCTCCACAACGACATCGTCCTGCCGTATCTGCTGAAATTCGCGGATACCGAGCAGCAACGGCGGTGGTTGCCGGCGATGTGCGACGGGACGGCGATCGGCGCCGTCGCCATGACCGAGCCCGGAGCGGGTAGCGATCTTGCCGCCATCGGGACGGAAGCCCGACGCGAGGGTGACCATTACGTGGTCAACGGTTCGAAGACGTTCATCAGCAACGGGATCAACGCCGACGTCGTCGTGACCGCGGTGAAGACCGATCCGACACAACGTCATCGAGGGATGAGCCTGCTCGTGCTGGAACGCGGGATGGCCGGGTTCGAGCGTGGACGCCGGCTCGAGAAGGTCGGGCTACACGCCCAGGACACCGCCGAACTCAGCTTCGTCGATGTCATCGCGCCGGTCGCGAACAGACTGGGAGAAGAAGGTGAAGGATTCACCTTGCTCGCCGAATGTCTCGTCCAGGAACGGCTGTCGATCGCGGTGACGGCCATCGCCGCGGCGCGAGCCGCCCTGGAGGGCACCGTCGCCTACGTGCGCGATCGCGAGCTCTTCGGCCGGACTCTCGCCGAGTTCCAGAACGCACGGTTCGTGTTGGCGGACATCGCGACCGAGGTGGAGATCGGTCAGGTGTACGTCGACCGTGCCGTCTCGGAGCACATGGCAGGCGAACTGACCCCGTCGTCGGCCGCGAAGGCCAAGTGGTGGACCACGGAACTGCAGAAGTCCGTGGTCGACAAGTGCGTTCAACTACATGGCGGGTACGGCTACATGCTCGAGACGCCGATCGGACGCGCCTATCAGGATGCTCGCATCACCACGATCTACGGGGGCGCAACCGAAGTGATGAAGGAGATCATCGCCCGATCGCTCCTGCCCGGGTCGACAGTGCCCCGGGTTCACAGCAAGCAAGGAAGGTAGTCATGGAATCCTTTGTGCAGCTCCGAAAAGGAGAGACGCCACATCATGTCCATCGTGACCTCGACGGTCTGAAGGACGAAGAGCTGGGACGGTACGGATTCGTGGGGCGGCAGGCGCAGCTCTACCGCCGAAATGACCCGACGAAGTACACCTCGTCCGGTCCGTTGGGCATGACCGAGGTACTGGTCGACGACCTTCGACCGACCGATCTGACCGATCCGGAGGGGCGGCCTCTGGTGCTGTTCCACAACGAGGATGTGCGCTTCCTCCTCAGCAGGCGGAGCGCGGCCATGCCGTTTCACGCGCGCAACGTCGGCGGCGACGAACTGTTCTTCATCCATCAGGGCACCGGGCGATTCGACACCGAGTTCGGGACACTGGTTTACGAACCCGGTGATTGGGTCCTGATACCCAAGGCGGTCACGTATCGTCAGGTTCCCGATGCGGGGGATCAGGCGCAGTTGATCATCGAATCCGTGGAGGAGTTCCGGGTGCCGGACCCGGGGGTCCTCGGCAGGCACCATCCGTTCGATCCCACTGTGGTCGTCATCCCCGAGCCGCAGGTCTATACCGATGGCGGTCCGCAGTGGCGGGTGAGACTCACACGTCGTGACGTCCAGGGTGAGTTGGTGTACGACCACAATCCCTGCGATGTCGCCGGCTGGAAGGGCGACTACTTCCCGTTCAAGTTCAACATCCGGGACTACAACCCGATCCTGTCCGAGACGGTGCATCTGCCGCCCACGGCTCAGATCTTCCTCCAGTCCGAAGGCGTGGTCGTCCTGAACTTCCTGCCGCGACCTGCCGAGAGCCGCGAGGGTGTCGAACGGTTGCCGTGGTTCCACCGGAACGCCGACTACGACGAGGTGGGGTTATTCCACGCCGGGGACCTGTTCGGCGTCCAGATCCCGCCCGGCCTGCTCACGCACGCTCCGCAGGGAATCCACCACGGACCGCCGGAGCGGGCACGGGCACGCGCGCGCCGCAAGTTCGCCGACTACGACCGGGTGAACTGGTCCATGATGTCCATCGACACCCGCCGATCGTTGACCGTCAACCCCGATGTCCGCCGCCTGAGTGAAGAGCAACAATGAGCGCATACAGCAGAACCCCTTTCCTGGTCGTCTTTCCCGACACCTCGTCGCAGCGCGACACCTACGGGGGTACCGGCGAGAACGTCGCCCTCGAGGCCCATCTCCTGCGCGGTGCGACACCCAGCGACACGGTGATCGTGTTCATGCACCCGGTGGGAGGCGGCGCATATCTGCCCATGACCAACGCCCTGGCGCGAGCGGGACACCACGTCGTCTACTGCAACAGCCGGTACCGGGGTGTCGATTCGGCATTGCTCATGGAGAAGGTGGTCGAGGACCTGGCGGCGTGTATCCGGCATGTCCGCGCCGAATTCGGTTACCAGCACGTGGTTCTCGCGGGATGGAGCGGCGGGGGTTCGCTGTCCGTCTTCTATCAGGAGCAGGCCGAACGCCCGACCGTCACGGCGTCACCGTCGGGTGACGGTCCCGATCTGACCGCATTGGACATCCCGCCGGCCGACGGGCTGATGTTGTTGGCGGCGCACGTTTCGCGCCACGAGACCCTCACCGAGTGGCTCGATGCCTCGATCCTCGACGAGCGCGATCCGAGCGTGCGGGATCGAGAACTCGACCTCTACGACCCGCTCAACCCGAATCAGCCGCCGTACACCGAGGAGTTCCTCGAGCGATACCGCGCCGCGCAGATCGCGCGCAACCGGCGGATCACGGCGTGGGCCACCGCGCGACTGGACATCCTCCGCAGGTCCGGCCGCGCATCGGACGAGTTCGCTTTCGTGGTGCACGGGACCATGGCCGACCCGCGTTGGCTCGATCCCGCGCTCGATCCGAACGACCGCACGCCGGGGACCTGCTACCTCGGTGACCCGCAGGTGGTGAACATGAGCCCCGTGGGACTCGCCCGATTCACCACGCTGCGGAGTTGGTTGTCGCAGTGGAGCTTCGACGATGCCCGGGCCGACGGGGTCCGTGCCGCGGCGGGGGTCACCATTCCGGTGCTGGTCATCGGGAACACCGCCGACGACGCGTGTACGCCGAGCCATACGCGACGGCTACACGAGGCCTTCGTCAACACGACCGCGGAACGGTACGACGTGCGCGGCGCGACCCATTACTATTCGGGCCCCGATCAGCGTCGGCATCTCGGCGATGCGGTAGCGCACATCGATGACTGGATGCATCGTCAGGGCTTCGCCGACCATCTCGAATCCGTTGCGGCCGGATCGGCCTCCGTATCGTGAGCGCTTCTGAGTCAACGGATCTCGGCCTGCCGACCGGGCCGACCTGGGGTTCGGTACTCGCGATACAGGCGCACCGGCTGCCCGATGTGCTCGCACTCTCGGACGATCACGGCGTCGAACTCGACTACCGAACTCTCGACGAGGAGGTGCGCCGCGCGGCCTGGTACTGGCGTTCCCTCGGAGTCGGTCCCGGCGATCGCGTCGCGCTCCTCGGGCGCAACAGTGTGGAACTGGTCGTGAACCTTCTCGGACTCGGCCTCACGGGTGCTGTTCCGGTACTGCTGAACTGGCGTCTGGCCGACGCCGAGCTGGCCGAACTCGGCCGTTTGTGCAGCCCCGCGATCATCGCGCACGACGCCGAGTTCCGCTCCGGTGCACTGGCGGCGGTTCCCGACGGGCAGCGGATCGTGATGCTCGGTGACGCGACGGCGACGACCGCCGACGGACGACGGGACGTCGAACCCGACCATCTCGACCCGGTGTCCGGGGACACGCTCGCCCTGCTGCACACGAGCGGTACCACCGGGTTGCCGAAGGTGATCGCGCTGGACGAGAAGGCGCACATCTGGGGGTGCGGCCGGCTGGTCACGATGGCAGGGCTCACCGAGCGCGCCGTACATCTCCGATTCACCCCGCTGTTCCACCTCGCCGGTCTGCAAGAGATCGGGGCGAGTCTGCTCAGCGGGGGAACGACGCTGTTGCAGTCTGACTTCGACGCCGACGTGTGGCTCGACACGGCAGCGGCTCGTGGTGTCGCGTACGGGCACCTGCCGCCGTCGACGATGCGCCGGGTGCTCGCCGCGTTCGAACGGCGGACCGAGAAGCCGGATCTGAGCTCACTGGTGGAGATTTGGTACGGAACCGCGCCGGCCGGAGACGAATTGGTGACCGCGGCCCTCGATGCGTTCGGCTGCGGCCTTCGTCAGGTGTACGGCATGACCGAGGCGCAATCCCCGGTGTCGATGCTCGGTGCCGACGACCACGAGTCCGGCTCCGGGCGGATCGGTACCGCAGGCCGGGTGTTGCCCGAATGGGAGGTGCGTCTGCGCGATCCGAGCGGTGAAGCGGTGTCGAACGGTCAGCCCGGCGAGCTGGAGATCCGTGGGCGACAACTGTTCTCCGGGTACTGGGCGCCTGACGGCGGGCACGGGTCCGGGCTCGATGCCGAGGGTTGGTACCGCACCGGTGACGTCGCCGTCCTCGACGAGGAGGGGTACCTCACCATCGTCGACCGCGTCAAGGACATGGTCATCAGCGGAGGTGAGAACGTCTACCCGGCGGAGGTCGAACGGTTGCTGGCAGCTCATCCCGATGTACGTGAGATAGCGGTGATCGGCGTGCCCGATGCCACCTGGGGGGAGACCGTGCATGCGGTCGTGGTTCCTCGGGCGCCCGAATTCGACATCGAGGCTTTCATACGGTGGAGCAGGCACCGGATCGCGGGATTCAAGCGACCTCGCTCGGTGGAGCTCGTCGACGAACTCCCGCGCAATGCCAGCGGAAAGATCCTGAAACGTGCTTTGCGTGAACGAAACACAACATCAACAGCAGTGGGGAACTGACATGACCGAAACCATCACCGATCGACCTCGGCTGGGCGAGGGCTTCGCTCGCAGGCTCGAGCCGGGACACTATCGGCGCGTACAGCTCCGTCTCGACGGCGCGATCGCGACCGTCTGCCTGAGCAACCCGACCAGACGCAACGCGGTGGACGGCCACATGCACGACGAGATCGCCGACGTCTTCGCCGCCATTCATCGGGAGTCCGCCGTACGGGCGGTGATCCTCACCGGTGATCCAGCCGGCGGGGCGTTCTGTGCCGGCGGCGATCTGGACTGGTTACGCGATCAGGCGCCGACCGGGGAGGGTTATGAGGTGATCCTGCGCGGCGGGATCGATCTGGTGCGCGCCATGCTCAACGTTCGTCAGCCGGTGGTCGCCCAGGTCAACGGCACGGCGATCGGCCTAGGGGCGACTCTCGCGCTCCTGGCCGACGTGGTCTACGTCGGTGAGCAGGTGACGTTCGCCGATCCGCACGTCGGTATCGGCGTGGTTGCGGGTGACGGCGGTGCGGCGCTGTGGCCGCTGCTCGTCGGTCCGCACCGCGCGAAGGAGTTCCTGATGACCGGCGACCGGTTGACCGGTGCCCGCGCCGCCGAGATGGGCCTGGTGAATCATGCGCTGCCCGCCGACGACGTCGAGGAGGCGGCGCGGGCCATGGCCTTGCGGCTCGCCGAGGGGCCGCGGCTTGCCGTGGAGATGACGAAGGCCTCGGTGAATCTGCTGCTGCGGCAGTCCATCGAGCAGGTGCTGACCGCGTCGATCGCCATGGAGGGACTCAGCTTCCACAGCTCCGATCATCGAGAGGCGTTGCGCGCCTTCGGTGTCAAGCAGGCGCCGAGGTGGGGCGCCACGGAGAACTGAGTTGTGGGTGGTGGGGGGGGGTGGACCCCCCCCCCCACCCCCCCACCCCCCCCCCCCGGCCTCCACTCGGCCCGCACCTCCTGCCGCACCACATCGCGTGTTATATGACCTCGACCACCGAGATCTACACCGCGCGCGATGAGTGGGGCGGCACCAAGTTCCCCGTGGT
>NZ_JBHYNC010000069.1:0-7420 GCF_042743165.1 Gordonia sp. NPDC058843 | reverse complement strand
TTTGGTGTCCACGCGGCCGGGGGGGGGGGGCCCCTTGCATATGTGTGTGGGGGGGGGGGGGCGGCGCCCCCCCCCCCCCACCACCCAGCAACCCCAGCTCGGTCAGTCGCCGGACGGCATCGTCGCGCTGCTCGACGCCGAGCTTCTGATAGATGTGTCGCAGATGGGTTTTGACCGTGTTTTCCGAGATGAACAGTTCGGCGGCGATCTGAACGTTGGTCTTGCGGGTCGGGAGATATTGGGCGATCTCCGTTTCGCGGGCGCTCAGCACCGACACCTGCCGCGACGATTCTGTGATGACCGCGGCGATCCTGCGCACGTATGACGGGCTAGGTCCTCGGGTGATGTCGGCGCCCTCGCGCAGGGCGCTCAGCAACGGGCCCGACCGGTCGAGGTGAGGCACGACGGTCAGCCAGAGGTCGCATCGTTCCGCGAGCCGCAGCGCGGAGATGAGCTCGGCGGCCGCACGGTCGGGATCGGTGCGGATCCGCGACCGGCTGGCGACGAGGAGGGCGACGACCCGGTCGACGGACTCGTGCGCGGGGCTCTGATGCTCGTGGCTCTCGGCGGGGCTCGGGTCGTCGCCGAGCGACGAGGCCAGGTGCAGCCGGGTGCGGACGACGTCCGGTGGTGCGGAGACGTTCCGCAGCCGTCGGGAGGAAGCGCGGACGGCCGTCAGATCACCGGACTCCAGCGCCGTCAGCCCGCTCGCCGCCTCCACTCGGGCCCGGAGGTGGCGATCCCCGGACCGACGTGCCTCGGTGCCGAGGTCCTCGATGGTGGCCCAGGCCTCCTCATGTCTCCCCAGGCGTGCGAGTTGCGGTGCGAGCAACAACTCGACGCGAAGGCGAGTGGTGGGGAACAACCCGTCGCGCGCGAGTGCTCGGGTTGCGATCAGTTCGTCGACCGCTTCCGGGCGACCGTGTTCGGCGGCAATCGCTGCCTGGACGAACCGTGCCTCGGCGACGATGTGCGTGTCGTCGAAGCCACGTCGTTCGGCGAGGCGGAGGGCGACACCTGCCTTCTCCTCTGCCAGGGGTAGATCCCCGGAATCCAGTGCCGCCATCGCGGTGATCGCGGTGGAGTGGACCAGAGAGAGCTGAAGACCCGACCGGATCACGTCCTGTTCCATCTCGTCCATCAACGACCGGACCGTGGCGGGGTCGCCGTTCCAGAGAGCGACATCGCGTAGTTGTTCGATCGCCATCACCCGCAGGTAGGCGAGGCGGGCGGGCGATGTCGCGCTGCCGGGGTCGGTCCGCACCAGGGCGAGCGAACGTTGCGCTGCCCTCACCGAGTCGTCGTTGCGCATCAGTACGCGGCTGACGAGTGCGTCGATCATGGCGATCTCTGCGCGGTCCACCGAGACCCACGTGGTGGTGTCGATCTGCTCGATCAACTGTGCGGCCTCCTCGGCCAGGCCCGCCTGGACGAGCGCAAGGGCGAGTGCCGAGACCGCTGCCGGCTCCTTTCTCAACCGTTGCGGCAACTGCCGGAACCACTGCAGCGCGTCATCGCTGCGCCCCAGCGGTTCGAGCGCCGAAGTCAACCGGCCCAACCGGCGGACTGCGTCGGCGGGGTCCACCTCCAACCGGTGGGCGAGTGCCCTGTCCCACTCGTTGCGCGACTCGTGCCAGTGCGATGCACGCTTGTGGATACAAGTGACCGTGTCGGGGTCGGGCGCGGTCCGGTCACGCCGCAGTTCGGCTTCGAGGATCGGCGGGAACATCAGCGAGTCCACGCCGGAGGCGGGCGCGGCAGGCGACATCGGACCGGGCGCGCATCGGACGAGCATCGAGCGTGGACGCCATGACTGCTCGAAAGCGTCGGCGGTGTCGAGATCCAGGGTGGCGCGGATCATGTCCGGAGTGAAAACGCCCAGATGGGCCAGTCGGGCGCACAGGGTTCGAAGGTCCTCCGGCATCGGCGCGAGGACCTCCGCCCGTACGTAAGTGCCCGCGTCTTCGATCGGCAGGTGCATCGACGCTCCGCGATCCGGATGTCGAGCGATCGCGTCCAGGACGATCTCCACCAGCGCAGGCCATCCGCGAGTGAGGCGGAACAACTCGTCGAGATCTGGGGCGGACACCGAAAGGTCTCGCGCAGAGGCCATCGCCTCGACGTCCAGGCGTGACAGCAGCAACTGTTCGAAACCGATCAACTGCCCTTCGCCCCGCCCGAGTCGGCGCCACAGCGCGGTGGGGGGCTCGGACCGGCCGATGAACACGAAACGCCAACCGTCGTCCAGGGCACGATCGATTGCCGCCCGACACTCGGGCACGTGCGGGAGATGGTGCGCGTCGTCTATCACCACCAGGGACGGGGTATCGCCCGCGACCTCGTGCAGAATCTCTTGCGCCATAGCAGAATCCGGTATGGTCACCCAGCGGTGTGGGACGTCGGCCAGCTCGAGCGACCTCCGAACGAAGGTCGTCTTGCCGCTACCTGCCGGTGCGACCACCGCGGTCACCGACGGAGGGTTCGCGAGCACCGACTTCGCGACGACGCCAGGCACGTCGTCACCGTCGGTTCTCACTCCGGACATGCTAGACACGCACACGAGTTCTGTGTCCGGAATGCGAAGAAGCTCGGCGACGGGTGCGGGCCCCACGGTCGTCACCTGTCGGACGCCGGCGACGGCGCGGGGAACCCACCCGCCCTTGACAGTGCGGTGCTCGCCGTGCGGCCGACCAAGGTCACGAGCTCGCGTCCGGCGTCGACGACGGAGTCGAGGTCGAGTCCGCTGCGGATTCCACTCCGGTCGAGCAGGTAGACAAGATCTTCGGTGGCCACGTTGCCGGTCGCAGCCGGCGCGAACGGGCATCCGCCGAGTCCCCCCGCACTCGAGTCGAGCGCATCGGCCCCGGATTCCAGTGCGGCCCAGGCATTCGCGATCGCGGTGTTGCGGGTGTCGTGGAAGTGGAATCGGAGCCTGCGATCGGGCAGCAGGTCCCTGGCCCGGGTCCCGACCCGCGTCACCTGAGCCGGGACGCCCACGCCGATCGTGTCGGCGAGGCACACCTCGTCCGCACCCGACTCGCGGGCGGCCACCACCAGGTCCAGGACGACGTCCTCGTCGACGGTGCCCTCGAACGGGCAACCGAAGGCGGTGGCGACGGTGAGGGTCGCCGGAAGTCCGGCGGCCCGGGCCCGGCCTATCACTGCGGACGCCTCGGTCAGTGACTGCTTCATCGTCATGTTCTGGTTGCGTCGGCTGAAGGTGTCGCTCGCGCACACCACCACGTTGATCTCGTCCACACCGGCCGCGATGGCACGGTCGAGTCCGCGTTCATTGAGGACCAGGCCGCTGTACGCGACGCCGGGTCTGCGCTCGATCGACGCCATGACGACCTCGGCGTCGGCCATCGCCGGTACCGCTTTCGGATGGACGAACGAGACAGCCTCGATCCGCCGCGCGCCGGCGTCTGCGAGGAGACCGGCGATGCGGACCTTGTCCTGTGGGGTCACTCGTGCGGCCTCGTTCTGCAGTCCATCCCGCAGCGCGACCTCGACGACCTCGACCGTGGCCGTCATCGGACGGCGCCGTCGACCGGTTGCTGCTGTGCGGTCAGCCAGTCCCGGACCTCGCCGTCGTGATGGCCGCGGCGCTGTCCGCCCCACCGGATCGTCCCGGGATTGTCGCTGAGCCGCGGGGTGACCGCTTGCATCGGGACGTGTCCGAGCTGGTCGTCCGGGATCTCCACGATCGACCCGCGAGCCTGGAAGTGCGCGTCTGCGAGCATGTCCCTCGCCTGGTAGATGCGGCCGACGGGCACCCCGTGGGTGTCGAGCAATTCGAGCATCTCCGCCGCAGGCAGCGTCGAGCTCCACGCCCCGATGAGCTCGTCGAGTTCGGTCTGTCGCGCGCCTCTGGCCTGGTGGGTCGCGTAGCGGGCGTCGTCGGCGAGTTCTTCTTGCCCCATCGCGCGGGTCAGCCGCCGGAACACCGAGTCCTGGTTGGCAGCGATGAGGACCATGTGTCCGTCGGCGGTCGGATAGACGTTGCTCGGCGCGACGCCGGGCAGCAACGCGCCGGTCCGCTCGCGGACCACGCCTGCGACGGCATAGTCGGAGACGAGCGATTCGGTGAGCGCGAGAACCGATTCGAAAATCGACACGTCCACCACCTGGCCGCGCCCGGAGCGTTCTCGCGCGACGAGCGCGAGCAGGGTGCCGAGCGCCGCATGCAGGCCGGCGAGCATGTCGCCCAGCGAGACCCCGAATCGGCTCGGTGGCCGGTCCGCGTCGCCGACCAGGTAGCGGAGCCCGCCCATCGCCTCGCCGATCGAGCCGTAGCCGGCCCTGGGCGAGTACGGCCCGTCCTGGCCGAAGCCGCTGACCCGGGTGAGGACGATCCGCGGATTCGCCTCGGCGAGAACGTCATAACCGAGACCGAATCGTTCGAGGGTGCCGGGCCGGAAGTTCTCCACCACCACGTCGGACTGGCGGACGAGGTCCAGCACGAACTCGCGGCCGGCATCGGTGTGCAAGTCGGCGGTCACACATCGCTTGCCGCGGGCGATGACGTTCCAGGAGAGCGACCTGCCCTCGTGGACAACGCCCCAGTCCCGCATCGGGTCACCGCGGTCGGGTTGCTCGACCTTGATCACGTCGGCCCCGAAGTCGGCCATCATCTGGCCGCAGAACGGCCCGGCGATCAGTTGGCCCAGTTCGATGACGCGGACTCCGTCGAGTGCGCCGGGCGCGAGCGTGGGTGTCGGTGTCATGAAGGACCTTTCTGTCGGTGATCGTCCCGGTGCGTGATCGGTCGCGCGGACAGAATTGTCGACATTATCCGAATTTCTGACTGGATCGATCAGCAAGTTCTGGCTAACAGTACGGCACCAAGACGTCTTTTGTATACAAGATCGGGTTTGGTGTCAGTGGCGGCCGTTGGGGGCGTCGCGCTAAGCTCGCAGGCGGCCGGGATCATGGACACGTCGACCCAGAGGGATCAGCTGCGATGGCGAGTGCGGGGGATGCTGCCTACGACCTGATCCGGTCGCGGATTCTGTCGGGTGAGTATGTCCGAGGCCGCCGGTTGCGCGAGGAATTGCTCGCTTCCGAAGCGGGGGTTTCGCGGACGCCGGTCCGGGAAGCGTTGCGCAGACTCGAAGCGGAGGGATTGGTCGAGTTCCTGCCGCGGCGCGGCGCGCGGGTCTCCGGATGGACCGGCCGTGAACTCGAGGATCTCTACGAGATCCGCGCTCTGCTCGAGGGGTATGGCGCGCGAGCCGCCGCCGACCGCATCACTGCCGATGAGCTCTCCGCACTGTGTGAGATCGCCGATCAGATGGAAGCACTGACCACGGGTGGCGAATCCTTCGACACCGGCGCGGTCACGGAGTTGAACAGTGGGTTCCACGGCGTGATCGTCCGAGCGACGAAGAACGCGCAACTCGAACACCTTGTGCGCAGCGTGATGGATCTACCGCTGGTGCACCAGACCTTCACGCACTACTCGTCACAGCGGGTGCGCGCGAGCAACATCCATCACCGCGAACTGATCGAGGCGCTGCGCTCCGGCAACGGCACCTGGGCCGAATCGGTGATGCGGTCACACATCCTGGCCGCGGGGGCGACCGTGCGTGCCGCGGTGGAGGACGAGGAGCCGGCCGACAGTCGGTAGGCGGCGTCGGACCGGAAGGGTCAGGACTCGCGGCCTGCGCCTGCCGACGTCCCGAACACCGCCGTGAGGATCTCCGGTGACCATTGGACGTACTCGACGACTGCCCCGTCAGGATGGCGGATGTACGCGAATCGTCCTGTCGCACTCCGCGATTCTCCGATGACCTCGGCCCCGGCCGGGCCGGCGATCAGCGCGATGAGGGCATCGAGTTCATCGACGATGACCGGGCCGACGGTCGACCGGTAGGGCTCGACATCGTCGTCGGCTCCCGCGATGAGAAGGAAGTCGCCGACGGCGGCCAATTCGGCCTTCTCGAAGGCGAATCGCAGATCGGCAGATGCACCGACGAGCGTCTCGTACAGCGGTAGGGACTCATCGAGGTCGGCGACGAATACTCTGGCATAGGTCTTCAGCACTCGCATCGACCCCACGCTAGGAGCGCAGGCGGATGAGCGGCAGTACGCACTTCGAGGTGAGCAGCGACGCCGCGCCGTCGTCCGGGGCCGAAGACCGCGCTCGGCAGCTCGCGCGCTCGGTCTTCGCCGTCGTGTCGACGAAGTGGGGTCTGACCGTCCTGGAGGAGGTCGGACGACGTCCCCGCCGGTTCCGCGAGCTGAGGCGGTCGATCGGGACGGTCAGCGACAAGGTGCTCACCCAGACGCTGCGCGACCTCGAGGCGCACGGACTGGTCCACCGGCATGACCATCGCAGCGCGAACCCGCGGGTGGACTACACCCTGACGGACGCCGGTCGGGATCTCGTCACGACGGTCCACGGCCTGTGTGACTGGTCGCGCGCTCATCTCGACGACCTGCTGGATGCACCCGGGTCGACCGACTGACCCGACTGGGTGGCTTTCGGGAACGTTTGCGATCCGCGAGGTGTTGAGACGGCCATGAGCGCTCCCATCACCGTTGACATCTGGTCCGATATCGCGTGTCCCTGGTGCTACATCGGCAAACGGAAGTTCGAGGCCGGACTCGCAGCGTTCGCCGGACGCGACGACGTCGAAGTGACCTACCACAGCTTCGAACTCGCCCCGGACACACCGGTGGACTTCGACGGCTCGGAGATCGACTTCCTCGTTCGGCACAAAGGCATGCCCGCCGACCAGGTCCGGGGGATGCTCGACCAGGTTCGCGGGATCGCCGCCGACGTCGGTCTCGACTACGACTTCGACAGGCTCCAGCACACCAAGACGCTGAAGGCGCATGAGGCGCTGCATTTCGCGAAAGCGCATGGCCGGCAGGCGGCATTGGCCGAGCGTCTGTTCCAGGCGTACTTCGAGCAGGGACGCCACGTCGGTCGCGCCGCCGAACTGGCCGATCTGGCGGCCGACGCCGGTCTCGATCGCGACGCAGTGCTCGCCGCGCTGGAGTCGGGGGAGTACTCCGCTGACGTCGCCGCCGACATCGAGCAGGCGCGGGCCTACGGGATCAGCGGAGTGCCGTTCTTCGTGATCAACGGCAAGTACGGCATCTCCGGTGCGCAGGCGCCAGAGGCTTTCACCCAGGCCCTCGACAAGGTCCGTGCAGAGGAATCCGGCCGTGTCTGACCCCCTGGTGCGTTTCGAGATGATCGGCGACGACGACGCAGCGGTCTGCGTCGACGGGGTGTGTGCACTGCCGGAGGCCGGGACCGACACGTCGGAGCCTGTGCTGGAGTGAGTTTCGGACCCCTCTGACGCGGTCGGCAATTCTTGTCGGTGGTGGGTCGTACATTGGTGTCATGCAGTTCGGGGGCGGTGACACACCTGTTGCGGGCGGGGAGCCTGTCGGCGAATCCTCGCTG
>NZ_JBHYNC010000068.1:0-16251 GCF_042743165.1 Gordonia sp. NPDC058843 | reverse complement strand
TGAGGTGCGAGCGAAGCGAGCCACGAAGGGTCTCGCAACGTGTCTCACCAGGCCCTTCGAGGCTCGTCGCTTGCGCTCCTCGCACCTCAGGGAGCGGGGTGGATCGCTTCTTTCGGATTAGGGAGCACGGGTGGGCCGCTCCTTTCGGATCAGGGAGCAGAACGGCGGTCGCGGGACTACGCGGGCCCGGCCGGCCGAGAGTTGATCCGCCGCCCGATAGCGGACACCTGGCGCAGCTGCGCGCGCGTCAACCGGTCGATCACGAGTTCGCGCACGTTGGCCAGGTACCCGGGGGCGGTCGCCACCACCTTCTCCCAACCCGCTTCGGTGAGAACGGCATTCGTGAACCGACCGTTCTCCGGACACGGGTGGCGCCGAACCCAGTCCCGCTTCTCGAGCCGTCCGACCACGTGCGACAGCCGGGACAGCGACCCATAGGACAGTTCGGCGAGCTGACTCATCCGCAGGGTCCGATCGGGAGCCTCGGACAGAGCAGACATCACCTCGTACTCGAAGTGGGTGATGTGAGCGTCTCGGAGGAGCTGGGCGTCGAGGGCGTGGGGGAGGTGGGCGAGCGCAGTTGCCACCTGAATCCACGCATCCATTTCCTCGTCGTCGAGCCAATTCGGCTCGGGGGCAGCGGACATCTGCGCAGTGTATACGAAGTGAACATGTCCCTGATCAAGTTGACGCATCAAGTGACAGCGCCTAGCCTTCACTTGATTCATCAAGTCAACGCACCTAGTTAGGCGGCTCAGTCATGACCAACCCCATCGTCCGCAGTGCGGGCATCCTCATCGGACGCGTCGCGCTGGGCGTGATCTTCCTGGCTCACGGGCTGCAGAAGTTCCAGCAGAACGGCTGGACAGGACCGCAGACCGGGTTCGACGCAATGGGTGTTCCGGCCGCGTCGTTCTCGGCGTTCGCGGTCACCTGGCTCGAGATCCTCGGCGGCATCGCCCTGATCGTCGGACTGCTGACCCCGATCGTCGCCGTGCTGCTGACGCTGGACATGATCGGCGCACTGTTCATCGCACACGTCGACAGCGGCATCTGGGTCTCCGACGGCGGTTACGAGTTCGTCCTCGCGCTCGGTGCCGGCGCCCTGATCCTGGCAGTCGTCGGTGCCGGTCGTTTCAGCGTCGACGCCGCACTTGGCTCCAAGGTGAGCTGGCTCGCCGCGGACGACTCCCGCTCGCGCGATCTCGTCGGCACCTCGCACTGACCCCACCCGACGCCACACCGGTATCTCCCGGCCCGAGCGCCCTGGCCCGCAACACGCTGCGGTCCGGGGCGCTCGTCGTCTGTCGACCCTCGCCTACAGTCCAAGTGGGGACCCGAGCGGAATGAGAGACATGACCTGGCTGATGCTGATCGCGGCGATTGCCTCGGAGGTGGCGGCGACGTTGTCGCTCAAGGGTTCACAAACCGAGCCGGTGCTGTACGTGGTGGTCGTGATCGGTTACACGATCGCGTTCGTACTGCTCGCCGGGGTCCTCAAGCGAGGCATGGGCGTCGGGGTGGCCTACGGGATCTGGTCGGCGTCGGGCGTGGCTCTCACCGCGGTGCTGGCGACCTGGATCTTCGACGAACCCTTCGGAGTCGTGATGGGTATCGGCATCCTGTGCATCGTGATCGGGGTGGTCCTGGTGGAGACCGGTCACCGGCCGGCCGTCGACACCGCAACCCCCGAGGCCTGATCGTGGGATATCTGTTCATCGTCGCGGCGATCGTCGCCGAGGTCACCGGGACCCTTGCCTTACGTGCGGCCGCCACCGGCCGTCGGGGTTTCTACGCGCTCGTCGTGGTCGGATATCTGACGGCATTCGTCGCGCTGACACTGGGCCTGAGGCACGGTGTGCCACTCGGTGTCGCCTACGGCATCTGGGCCGCGGCCGGGGTCGCGGCCACGGCGGTGGCAGCACACTTTCTGTTCCGCGAACGTCTCAACCGACGGATGGTCGCCGGTATCGGCGTGATCATCGTCGGGGTCCTGCTCATCGAGCTGGGTGCATTGCACTGACCCCGGGTCTCGTTGGCGAGGTCTGGTCACCGAGTGGCTTCGACTCGACGCCTCGACCTCGACGCGCTCCTTCGTCGCTTGCTCGGCCCGGCGGCTGCGCTCGGTGTCGGCTCAACCAGCGGGGGCGCACGGTATCGGCTCAACCACTCGTGGCTTCGACTCGACGCCTCGACCTCGACGCGCTCCTTAGTCGCTTGCTCGGCCCGGCGGCTGCGCTCGGTGTCGGCTCAACCAGCGGGTGGTCGCGAGCGGGCGTGTCATTCACGCGACCGCAGGTCCTGTTCGGCATCGGATTCGACATCGCGCGGATTGTCGAACGAGACATCGATCTCTTGGAAACCCTTGTTGCGCTGAGCAAGGACCTGAGCCGAGTACGCCGCCTCGTCGCCCTTGGTCAGGCTCACGTTGTCGGTGAACGGGGTGAGCAGCGAACGTGGATAGAGCCGGTCGACGCGCACCGCGTTGGTCTCGAGACAGAACACGATCACGATCGACGCCACGTAGAGAAATGCCAGCAAGCCCAGCACGATGGCGAAGACGCCGTTGGTGGAACTCGTGTTCCCGATGACGTGCTGCACGTAGACCGCGCCGAACGTCTGGATGATCTGCCAGCAGACCGCCGCGCCGAATGCTCCCGGCAGGACGTCACGGACCGACACGTCGCGCGCGGTGCCGATCCGGAACGCCACCGTGAACACCAGCGTGCTCAGCGCCACGGACCCGAGAACAGCGATCCAGCGTCCGACGAGTCCGAGCTCGAATGCGGCCGAGACCCCGTTGACGATAGTCAAACCGATGACCGCGACGCCGATCGTGGAGAGCAACAACAGCCCACGGAGACGGGCGAAAATCGGGTCGGGGCGCTCGTTCCGCGGAACCGACCAGATCGTGTTCATCGC
The DNA here is from genome assembly GCF_042743165.1 of Gordonia sp. NPDC058843. Taxonomy (NCBI): domain Bacteria; kingdom Bacillati; phylum Actinomycetota; class Actinomycetes; order Mycobacteriales; family Gordoniaceae; genus Gordonia; species Gordonia sp. NPDC058843. The sequence continues at coordinate 13,329 of NZ_JBHYNC010000068.1, read as the reverse complement.
GTTCTGGGCGGCAACGGCCACGCCGAGACCGCCGTACAGCGACACCACGACCCCGATCACGATGGCAGTGACCCCGCCGCTGAGCTTGTCGGGTTCCTCGAGTTGGCTGCCGATGACCGGGATCTGGCTCATTGCCGAGTCCAGGATGCGTTCCTGGAGGTCGGGGTTGTCGGCCAGGACGATTCCCAGCACGGTCGCGAACAACAGCATCAGCGGGAACAACGAGATGAAGGCGTAGTAGGCGCACAACGCGGCCAGATACGCGCCCTGGTCGTCGACGAACTTGTAGATGACGGCGAGCGGGAAACCCGTCGCCGGGTGCCGCCGTTGAAACCGGTCGACCCGCTCGGTCAACGACACCCGATCATCCTTCTCCTCGACGCGTCGTCCTCGATCATCGCTCGGCCGAGCGAGTCGTTCACCGGCGGTAGCCGCGATGGTGCCGACTGTAACCCGACGGCGTGCCGAATTGTCGGTACGTCATCGGATCGGCGGTTCACCGAAATGGATCGGCGACCGGCAGGCCGAGTGCACGGAAGGGTGTGCCCAGGCGCCAATAGGCCAGGCCGGCGAGCCCGCGCGGGAAGTACCGCTCGGTCGTCGTGATCGTCACCCGCGCCTTCGACCCTCCGCGCTCCTCGATCTGATGCTCGCGATAGGACCTACCGAATCTGTTGTCACGCACACGGATGCGCAAGAAACCCGGACGTCGCGCGAGTACGATCTCGCCACGATGGCGCGCTCGCCGTTCGAGCCGATCCCAGACCGCCGAACTGGTTCCGTCCTCGCTGCCACGGGTGACCGTCTCGAACATCTCCTCACCGGCCCAGCCCGGATCGGTGGGGAGGGGTTCGGCCGGCGACACATCGGCGGCCGCGTTGGTCCACAAGGCTCGGCCATCGCCGCGCGCGGACCGTTCGAGGGTGTGGGCGACCGCCTCCGAGTAGGGGGTCAGCCCGCCATCCGGTCGATCGATGATGGCGTCGACCGCTCGGTCGCGACAGATCGCATCGCACCCGAGCGACTCGATGAGCGGACGCGCGATCTTGCCGCGGATCGGCGTGACGAACCGAACCCACCGACTGGCCAGCGCCGGAGTGAGATAAGGCAGTACGACCATGATGCGCGGGCGTAGGCCGGCGACCTTCGCATAGACCTGCATCATGTCGCCGTACTCCAGGATGTCGGGCCCGCCGATGTCCCACGTTCTGGACGACGGGACCGAGGCGGTGGCGGCCTCGACGAGGTAGTGCAGCGCGTCGTCGACGGCGATCGGCTGGATCTTGTTGTGCACCCACCTCGGTGTGGTCATCGCGGGAAGACGCTCGGTGAGGTGCCGGATCAGTTCGAAGGAGGCCGAACCCGAGCCGATCAGGGTTCCCGCCTGCAACGCGATGGTCTCCACCGACGACTCGATCAAGATGTCGCCGACCTCGGCGCGGGAGGCGAGGTGTTCGGAGAGTTCGGTGCCCGTGGGGTGCAGGCCACCGAGATAAACGATCCGGGATACACCGTTCTGCTGTGCCGCCGCGACCACGTTCTCCGCGGCGAGTCGCTCCTCCGCGGCGAAGTCCGCGTCGGTGCTCATGGAGTGGACCAGGTGATAGACGACATCGACCCCTGCGAAGGCCTTCACCAGCGAATCGCGGTCGGAGAGATCTCCCTTGACGACTTCGGCTCTCGGCTCGGACAGCCATGGTGCATCCGACAGCTTCTCCGGTGTCCGCGCCAGGGCACGCACGCCGTGACCGCGCGCCAGCAATCGCGGGGCCAGCCGTCCGCCGACATAACCGGTGGCTCCGGTGACCAGACAGGTTCGCGACTCGTCCACCTGACTCCTCTGTTCCTGGGGTATGTCCCCAGGTTAGGGAGTGCGACGGCGAGATGCCGGTCCCTCACCACAGTCGGTGCCCGATCGTTCCCTGCGGCCACAGTTCGGTAACGACAAAGCGCGCACGGTGGTGTGCCCGCGATCAGTCGGCGGTGCTTGCCGCCTCACGAATCTTGCCGGGACGAGGCAGACCCAGATGGTCGCGCAGAGTGTGCCCCTCGTAACCCTCACGGAACAGCCCGCGGTCACGCAGGATCGGAATCACGGTGTCGGCGAAGGTGTCGAATCCGCCGGGAAGATAGGGAGGCATGATGTTGAATCCGTCCGCGGCACCGGCGTCGAGCCATCCCGCCATCGTGTCGGCGATCTGTTCGGGGGTGCCCGACACGACCCGATGTCCGCGCGCACCGGCGAGGCGATGCAACAACTGCCGCAAGGTCGGGCGTTCGCGACGGACGATGTCGGCGTAGACCTGCGTTCGTGACTTCTTGTTGTTCGTGACGTCTCCCGCATCGCCGAATGCGTCGATCGGTACCAGCGCGTCGAGATCGAGGTCATCGAGGTCGACGTAGGCGAAGTCCTTCAGTTGCATGAGCCCGAAGGCCGGGATGGTCAGTTCGTTGAACTCGGCTTCCAGTCGGCGCGCCTCGGATTCTGTGCCGCCGATGAACGGACTGAGACCGGGGAGGATCTTGATGTGTTCGGGGTTGCGACCGTAGGCGGCCGCCTTGCGCTTGACATCAGCGTAGAAGGCCTGCGCGTCATCGATGCGCTGCTGGGCAGTGAAAATCGCCTCCGCATAGTGCGCGGCGAACTCCCGACCGTGATTCGACGACCCCGCTTGCACCAGCACCGGGTGCCCCTGCGGCGGGCGCGGAGTGGTCAGTGCCCCGGCCACGGTGACATGCGGGCCACTGATACCCGGCGCCGAGATCCGGGCGGGATCGACGTACTGACCCGCCTCCCGGTCGAGACGGACCGCGTCGTCGTCCCACGAATCCCAGAGGGCGAGTACCGCTTCGACGAACGCCTCGGCTCGCTCATAACGCACACCGGCGTCCGGATTGCCGGGAAGCCCGAAATTGCGTGCGGCGTCGGGGGAGTCGGTGGTGACGATGTTCCACGCAGCGCGCCCACGAGACAGGTGATCCAGGCTCGACAGCGCGCGGGCGAGATGCCAGGCATACGAATAGGTCGTCGAGGCGGTGGCGATGAGTCCGATCCGGTCGGTGGCGCCGGCGATCGTCGCCAGGGTCAGTAACGGATCAAGCCGGCCCGCGGCGTTGAATTCGATGTTCGCATCGAGCTTGGGGATGTCGGCGAGGAACACCGCGTCGAACGCCGCAGCCTCGGCTGCCCGACCCAGCTCCGTGTAGAACGCGGGGTCGAACATCCGCTCCGGCGTCGAATGCGGGTGACGCCAGGCCGCCTCGTGATGTCCCGACGACAGGATGAACAGATTCAGATGAAGTTGGCGACGATCGGCCATGGGTGACGCGGTGTTCCTTACCGAGGGGATCAGAGTCAGAAATACGTGTTGTCCGGGAGCGTCGCGTCGTTGACCAGCAAGTCGCCGATGGCTCGATTCTTGAACCGAGTGGGGTTGTGCGACACGACTGTTCGAATGTTCCGCCAGTGGCGATCGAGATTGGCCGACCGCTTGACGGCCGACGCGCCGCCCACGTCGAACAGCAATGTCGCCGCGCGGAGGGCCAAGTCGTCGACGACGACCTGTGCCTGGGAGGCGCGCAGCGCCGCTTCGTGGACCACCGCGTCATCGGTCCGGCCGTCGACGACCGTGTCCGGGATCCGGGCGAGCGCATCGGCAACGTCGAGGACCACCGACCGTGTGGCCTGTGCCAGCGACGCGATCTCACCGACGACCTCGAGCAGCACCGGATCCTCTCGCGGCAAATCCGCGGACCCGTGGGTGAAGCTGCGTGTGCGACCCCGGAGCAGGTTCACCGCGTCGTCGACGACCGCGAGAGCGTTCCCGGCGACGACGGCGTTGAGGTAATGCTGATAGAACGGTCCGAGGTGCCAGCGTGGGATCGTGCTGAGGTCCTCGGGCGGAAGTGTCACCTCGTCGGCGAGCACGCGCACTCCCTCGAAACGGGTTGTGCCGGTGCCGGTCAGCGATTGCCCGAAACCGTCCCAGTCATCCTCGACGACGACCCCAGGCCGATCGAGCGGCACCAATGCCTGTACGGGCACCCCGTCGGGAGTGACTCCGGTGGCGAAGGTGTGCTCGGAGTACAGGGTTCCGGTCGAGTAGTACTTGACGCCGTCGAGCCGGTAGCCGTCGCCGTCGGGCGTGAACGTGGTCGCCTTGTTGAAATCGCCGGCGTGACGGTTGTTGAGTTCGTTGTTCCCGTTGCCGATGAGCTCGCCGGCCGCAACACGCTGCACCCACAGTTCACGGCGTGGCGACGGCGGCCAGAGCAAGATGTCCTCGACGGTGCCGAAGTGCGCCCGGAGCAGATGACCGAGGTTCGAGTCCGCGCGACTGAGCCGGACGACGAGATCGAACAGTTCACGGACAGTGGCGCCGCCACCACCCTCGGCGGTCGGCAGCCGGTATGCCCCGAGTTTGGCCGCCTTCAGCCACTCCACCTGTTCGTGGGGTGCGGTCTCGGTGTGCTCACGCTCGAAACTGCCTTCCGCGATCCGGTCCAGCAGGGCGTCGAGCTCGATCGAGCCCGGACGGATCGAAACTTGCGTGGGGTCTGCGGATATGGTCATCGCGCGTCTCCCGCCCGCGTCAGGAGGTCGACGACACCGTCGGCGATCGCCTGCGGCTGCTCTTCTTGGACGAAGTGCACTCCGGGGCCGGCAGCTCGGACCTCGAGGTCGGCGATGTGACTTGTCGCCCAGGACAGGATCTCCGGGGTCAGCAGGAAACCCGGCTCGAAGGTCAGCAGCAGCTTGGGCACGCCGGTGCTGCTCTCCAACCATTCGACGCTGCGGTCGAGGAACTCAACTGTGCCGGCAGGGTCCCCGTCGATGGGCAGGTTCCGGGGGAAGCGGATGAGGTGCGCGCGACCGTCGACGGTGGGGAACGGGGCGAGGTACACATCGAGGTCCTCCTGGGCCGGCCGGTCCAAGAACGCGCCGGGGAAGACCTGGGTGAGGAACTGGTTGTCCTCGACCACGAACTTCTCTCCGTCACCCGGGGTCCGGATGAGTTGCTGCGCTTGCACGAATGGCTGGGGCAGATCGGCCGAAGCGATGTCGCGAAGCACCGGCTCGGCGAGCAGCACCGCCTTTACTCGATCAGGATGCCTTGCCGCCCAATCAATTCCGAATGCAGCTCCGTAATCCTGGAGAACGAGCGTCACCCGACGCAGGTCCAGGACCTCGAACCAGGCGTCGAGGTACCGAACGTGGTCGTCGAGCTCATAGGCGATGTCCGGCCGGCCGGAGTCACCGAAACCGATGAGGTCGGCCGCGATCAGACGTCCGCGTCCGGCGAGACGGGTGAACACGTGACGCCACAGGTATGAGCTCGTGGGGCTGCCATGGAGAAACACGATGGGGTCACCGTCGCCGTGCTCGACATGGTGGATGTGGGAGTCCAGTACCGGGGTGTCGACGCTACGGGCGTCGGGTCCGAATGCGCCGAGCGGAATCGCGCGAGAAGTCTGGGTCATCGAAGATCCTTGTCGAGATGTGGCACTGATGCCGGTGGGGGTCGTGGCCACAAGTTACCCAGCGACGGACACGCCCAGATCGCTCCGTCAGGCAGGTGACGACGGTCTCTCACCGCACGGCGGGCGAGAACTCGGACGCCGCGACAGCGGGGCGCCGGCGGGCGGGTCGCCGAACTGGGACAACACCAGTCATGCGCGGCAGTCGAATGCGGTCGTCCGCCGCGTGATCGACATCGTCAAGGTCCGGCACGAAAAAACCTCTGCAGGTTTTAATTCCCGAGAGCGGCGCTCTGTGTCCTCGTCACCGCGGTTCGGTTCCGCGTGTCAGCTCCCGTCCGCTCCTGCGGGGGAGTTCTCGAACCACAGGCACTCTTCCAGGAGCCCGGCGCTCTTCCACCCGTCAGCCGTTCGGACCATCGAATGGTGGTAGTTTCCGCCGCACGTGCTGAGTTCGGGCATACCCACGAAACGCATCGGGTTGTAGAACATCGCTCGCACGTCGGCACGATCACCCGTGCTGTCGCGAGTGAAGGTGTACTCGATGTTGGTGATGAAGTGCTGACTCACCGACACGAACGCGAAACTCTCCTCGAGCCAGGCCGCGATCTCGTCGCGGGTGCCCGCCTGACCGAATGGTGTCGACGAGTAGTCGACCACCGCCTCTGGGGTGAACACCGAGCGCCACAGGTCCCAGTCCTTGGTGTCGACGGCGCGTGAATACCTGGACAGCGTGTCCGCGATACCGAACCGATCGCTGATCTCCTGCAGGTCCATCGTTCTCCTGTCGAACGGACTCCGGCCCCGGGCTGCACTCGCCGCGGCGGCGCAGAGACCAGATGCGCCGACTATAGACACCAGTCCAGACGGTTGTCAGCGATTTCCCAAGGCGGGGCGCAGGGTCGTCACCCGGATGTCATCGACGCAATCGTCGAACCGAGCGGACCGCCCGCCGGACGGCGACTCCGGCAACTGCGCCGGTGATCACCCACGGACCGCCCACGAGTATCGGATCGATCCAGGCATGGTTGCCGTCGACGCGCGTACGGCCGTGACGGGACGACCAGCCGTGGTGGGTGAACTCGGACCGGATGCCGGTTTCGGTGAGCGGGTTGTCCGGGCGCACGGTCGCAAGAGACGCGAGGTGCGCTTCGATCGACGCCACGCGGTCGGCGCCGAGGAGGATCAGCCAGTGCGCCGCGCGCGCCTCGCTGTACCGGTAGGCGGAGCGTCGAATGACGCCGGAGAGACCGCGCGGCGGCGTCGATGTGCCGAAAACCGGTGTGAGGAAGGCGTGTTCGTTCGACCTTTCGCGGGGTTGACGCTCGAGCTGGTCGTCCGGCACGGTCCAGTGCACTCCCGGTGCCGGCTCGACGGGGAGTTCGCGAGGTACCGCGGGACGGTTCGCGGTGTCGAGATCGACGCCCCAGCCTGGTATCCGGTCGACGAGGGCGGAGGTGTCGGGGTCGTTGGGGCGGTCTGCGGGATAGGCAGGCATGAGTCCTCCTCAGGCGGCGTCGGCGACGATGATGGGCTTGATGCAGTCATCGAGTTTCGCCGAGAAGATGTGATAGCCCTCTGCGATGTGTTCGAGTGGAATCCGATGCGTGACAATGTCGTTCGGCTTGAAGTAGCCGTTGCGGATGTGCTCGAACAGCCTCGGCCATTGTCGTTTCACCGGGCACTGGTTCATGTTGAGGGTGAGTCCCTTGTTCATGGCGTCACCGAACTTCACTGCGCTGAACATCGGTCCGTACGCGCCCATCACCGATACGGTGCCGCCCTTGCGGACCGAATCGATGGCCCAGTTGAGGGCGATCGGGGACCCGCCCTGCAGCTTGAACTTCGCCGCGGTCACGTGCTGGAGAAAATTTCCGTCGGCCTCCGCACCCACGGCGTCGATCACGCGGTCGGCGCCGATGTTGTCGGTGATGTTCTTGAGGTGGACGATGATGTCGTCGTACTCGGCGAAGTTGTAGGTCTCGGCGTGCGCGAACTGCGCGGCCTTGTCCAGGCGATACTGCAGATGGTCGATGACGATGACCCGTCCGGCGCCCATGAACCAGGCCGAGCGCGCGGCGTACAGACCTACCGGTCCGGCGCCGAACACGATCACGGTTTCGCCCTGTCGGATGTCGGCGAGCTGGGCTCCGAAGTACCCGGTCGAGAGTGCGTCGGTCAGCAGGAGCGCGTCCTCCGGATCCATCCAGTCGGGGATCACGCTGGGGCCGACGTCGGCAAACGGGACGCGCACGAACTCGGCCTGACCCCCGTCGTACCCACCACATGTGTGTGAATAGCCGTAGATCCCGCCGACGGCCGTGGCGTTCGGATTCACGTTGTGGCAGTTGGAGTACAGGCCCCTCGCGCAGAAGTAGCACGTCCCGCAATAGACATTGAACGGGACCATGACCCGATCGCCGACCTTCAGGTTCTCGACCGAGCCCCCGACCGTCTCGACGACACCGATGAACTCGTGCCCGAACGTCATTCCGGGCCGCGTGTCGGGCATCATGCCGTGGTACAGATGCAAGTCCGAGCCACAGATGGCAGCGTGCGTCACCCGAACGATGGCATCGTTGGGATGTTCGATGACGGGGACGGGTTTGGTTTCCACGCGGACTTTGTAGGGGCCGCGGTAGACCATCGCGCGCATCGTGTCTGGGCTCATAGGCGGTCGGATACCCCGACGTATCCCGGACTAACCGCAACGACGACGCTGTGGGAGCAGACTGGTGTCACCACCTGAGCTCACGAGCACCGGGTGTAGAAAAGTAGTCCGGGTTCAAGACGAGCCGGAGGAGGAGATCGACGATGTCAGTGGTGTCTTATGTGATCGCCGGGTCGGAGGCCAGCGGGGGAGCGGGCATCCAGGCCGACCTGCGCACCTTCGCCCAACTCGGCACCTACGGCGTCGGCACCATCACCTGCATCGTGTCCTTCGACCCGAACAACGGTTGGGCACACCGATTCGTACCGATCGACTCCCGGGTGATCGCCGATCAGATCGAGGTGGCGACCGCCGCGCACGAGCCCGACGTCGTGAAGATCGGCATGCTCGGCACCCCGGCCACGATCTCCACCGTCGCGTCGGCGCTCGCCTCGCGACCCTGGCGCGATGTCGTCGTCGACCCGGTGCTGATCTGCAAGGGGCAGGAGCCCGGGGCTGCACTCGACACGGACAACGCGCTTCGCTCGGAGATCCTGCCGCTGGCCACCGTGGTGACCCCCAACCTCTTCGAAGCCGCGACCCTGGCCGGTATGGACGAGTTGACCTCGATCGAGGACCTCTCCGAAGCCGCGCGCCGCATCCACGACCTCGGACCGAAGGTCGTCGTGGTGAAAGGCGGGGTCGGACTCCCCGGTGACGAGGCGATCGACGTCGTCTTCGACGGCAGCGAGGTCACCGTGTTGCGCGCACCGAAGGTCGGCAACGAACGCGTCTCCGGCGCCGGTTGCGTCTTCGCGGCCGCCACGACCGCTGAACTCACCAAGGGGGTCGCGGTTCTCGACGCGGTCCGGACCGCCAAGCAGTTCACCCACGACGGCATCGTCGGTCGTCTCGCGTCGCACGCACCGTTCGACGCGGTCTGGCACGGATCGCGGTAGTCCGTAAGCCGCCCTCGTCGCCGATGGCTGCGAGGCGCGTCCCGACGGTGCTCACCAGCGTGCGTCCGGATCCGAGGTGCGTCCCGTAATCTGACGCGCATGAGCGGCGAGGACGTGTTCACCGCGGTCGCGGTGGGGTTCGAGGCTGTCGGTGCGGTCGCGATGATCGTCGGCGCGGTCGTCGCCTGCGTATTGGGGGTTCGTTCGCTCCGCCGCGGGGAAGGTGGCAGCACGGCCTTCTCGGTCCTTCGCAACACACTCGGATCGGCCATTCTGCTCGGGCTGGAGGTCCTGGTCGCGGCAGACCTGATCCGGACCATCACCTCCAAACCCTCGATCGAGGATGCGCTCATCCTGGGGCTCATCGTGCTCATCCGGACCGTGCTGTCGATGTCCATCCAGATCGAGATCGAGGGCGTGGCACCGTGGCGCCGCGCGCTCCTGACCAGCGGTGGACAGTTGCTGGGCGCGGCGGTGGCGCGCGACGCGGAAGCCGCGCGCCCGGCGGACGAGGCGACTGCCCGACCGGTCGACGGGTAGCTGGCCCCACGCCGGTGTGCGAGCAACGACGCCTCGTGCGGCATCCTGGATGCGAATCATCACCGAGAGCTACCGAAGGAGAAGCGGGTGACGACGACGCCACACGAAGTCGATGTCCTCATCGTCGGTGCCGGGATCTCGGGCATCGGGGCGGCGCGCTGGGTGCGGACCGAACATCCCGGCAACTCGATTGCCGTCCTGGAGGCCCGCGACACCGCCGGTGGCACGTGGGACCTGTTCCGCTACCCGGGTATTCGTTCCGACTCGGACCTGCACACGTTCGGGTACGACTTCAAGCCCTGGACCGATCGGCAGGCCATCGCCGACGCCCCGCGAATTCTCGACTACCTCCACGAGACGATCGACGAGAACGATCTGGCACCTCTGGTTCGATACGGACATCGAGTGCTCGCGGCCGCGTGGTCGTCCGACTCGGCGCGGTGGCTCGTCGACGCCGAGTGCACCGACACCGGCGAGCGGGTGCAGTTTAACGCTCGGTGGATCTTCTGCGGCTCGGGCTATTACGACTACGACGCGGGATTCGCACCGGAATTCGCCGGCAGCGAGCGCTTCCGGGGCGAGATCGTGCATCCGCAGCACTGGCCCGAGGACCTCGACTACACGGACAAGCGAGTCGTGGTCATCGGCAGCGGCGCCACGGCGGTCACCCTGCTGCCCGCGATGGCCGACCAGGCAGCGCACGTCACGATGCTGCAGCGCACTCCGACATACATCATCCCGCTGCCCCGCGAGGACGCCATCGCCAACGCATTGAAGAGGGTCTTCGGCACCGAACGCGGTTACGCCCTGACCCGGCACAAGAACGTCGCCCAGCAGCGGGTGCTCTTCGAACTGTGCCAGCGATTCCCCTCGGTCGCCCGTCGGATGATCCGCAAGATCAACGAATCACAGTTGCCCGACGGGTATCCGGTGGACACTCACTTCAATCCGCCGTACAACCCGTGGGACCAGCGGCTGTGCGTGGTGCCCGACGCCGACCTCTTCCGCGCCATCCGTTCGGGAACGGCCTCGATCGTCACCGACCGGGTCGACACCTTCACCGAGAACGGGATCCGGACCGCGAGCGGTGACGAACTCGAGGCCGACATCGTCATCACCGCGACGGGGCTCAACATCAAGATCATCGGGGGTATCGAGCTCAGTGTCGACGGCGAACCGGTGTCACTACCCGACACCATCGTCTACCGCGGAATGATGCTGTCCGGTGTCCCGAACTTCGCGCTGGCGATCGGTTACACCAATGCGTCGTGGACCCTCAAGATCGGACTGCTGTGCGAGTACTTCTGTAAACTACTCGGCCACATGGATTCTCGTGGCTACGACACCGTGTGGGCGAATGCGGACCCGACCATGCCGACCCGGCCGCTGCTCGACTTCGGCGCCGGCTACGTCCAGAGGGCGCTGGACACCCTGCCCAAGCAGGGCCCGAAAGAACCCTGGGTGATGTCGATGAGCTACTACGCCGACCGCCGGCTGTTCCGTGGTGACGTCGCCGACGACAACCTGAGTTTCGCACGGGCGGGGGAGCGGGTCACGCCGAGAATCGGGAAGCCCGCTGCGAGCTGAGCCGACCGCGCGGCAACGTCGACCTTACGTCGAAGACAGCCTCGTCAGGCGGTGCTCACTTACCTCGGAACTGCCGACGGTAACCGGCGGGTGATGTCGCGAAGGCGGAGGCGAAGTTCTGACGCATGGAGACCGAACTGCCGAAACCAGATCGGCTCGCGACCACATCGATCGACAGGTCGGTGGTCTCCAGGAGGACGCGAGCCGCATCGAGACGTTGCGTCAGCACCCAGTGGGCGGGTGTGGTTCCGGTCGCGACCTTGAAGTTGCGGATGAAGCTGCGCGTGCTCATACACGCCTGCGCCGCAAGTCGTTCGACGGTCAGCGTCTCGTCGAGATGTTCGAGCGCCCAGACGATCACGTCGCCGATCGGATTGCCCGTCCCGGTGGCCGGCACGGGCCGTCGCGTGTACTGCGCCTGACCACCATCGCGATGTGGCGCGACGACTAGGCTCCGTGCGACGTCGTTGGCGACATCGGCGCCGAGCCGGTTGCGCACCAGGTGTAGACACGCATCGACCGCAGAAACCGTGCCAGCCGACGTCATCACGTCGCCGTGGTCGACGTAGAGCACCAGGGAGTCGACCTCGATGTCGGTGTGCCGTGACCTGAGTGCGTCCATGGCTGCCCAATGGGTGACCGCCGAGCGCCCGGCGAGCAGCCCGGAGTCCGCGACGGCAACCGCGCCGAGACACAGCCCGACGACTGTCGCGCCCCGATCATGCGCCTCGAGCAGGAGCTCTCTGAGTCCGTCATCGAGCGCAGGAAGGTGCTCGGGCCACGACGGCACCACGACGATGTCGGCGCCGGACGCGGCCTCGGGACCGGAGATCCCTGACAGGCGATAGCCCTCCGCGACCGTCACGTCACCTCCGGTGAAGCTCCACAGGACGGTGTTCCATGTCTCGGATGGCTTCGCCCGGGCCACCTCACCGAACACCAGTTGGGGAGCCGCCAGATGAAACGTGGACACCCCGTCGAAGGCATAGATCGCGATTCTCATAGTGGCCGATTCTCATCGGTAGAGGTCATATGCGCCACTTCTGATCAACCACCCCCGATCGGAGAATCAGAGGACACACGGTTCGCCGCTCGGCGCCGCACATGACAAGGAGCCACACGTGACCTCACCCCGACGCGCACTCGTTCTCGTCGATGTCCAGAACACCTACTTCGACGGCCCGCTCGCCATCCAATACCCACCGCGAGACACCAGTCTGTCCAACATCACCCGGATCATCGACCATGCCGAAGTGAACAACATCCCCGTTGTCGTCGTCCAGCACACGCTGCCGGCAGGAGCTCCGGTCTTCGCCGAGGGCAGTGCGGCGTGGGAACTGCATCCCGCAATCGCCGAACGGGTCACACCGTCGTGGAAGTCAGTGCGCAAGAGCGTCGGCAGCGTCTTCGGAGGTACCGACCTGGCGGACTGGCTGCGGACCCAGGACGTGGACACGATCACGCTCGTCGGCTACATGACCAATAACTGCGACCTCGCTTCGGCGGCCGGAGCAGAAGAACTCGGCTTCGCCGCTGAGATCATCTCCGATGCCACCGGCGCCATCCACCTCGCGAACGCAGCAGGCAAGGCGTCGGCCGAGGACGTGCACAACACCCTCATGGCGCTGTTCAACTCAAACTTCGCCGCAGTCGCCACGACCGACGCCTGGATCGAGGCCACCACCGCGGGTGCCGGACTGGACAAGGACAATCTCGTCAGCTCGGCGATCGAAGGCCGAAACGTCTTCGGCGCCTGAGGCCTGGGTCGAAGGCCGGTCCGATTCGCACTTCCACCACCGGCCCTCGCTCCCCGAGGTGCGAGGAGCGGAAGGGGGCCACTACCGCTCCCCGAGGAGCGCCCGGAGCTTGCGGAGGGCGCGTCACGAAGGGGGGTGCCACGCATCCTCACCAGGACCCTTCGTGACGCTCGCAAGCTCGCTCCTCAGGGAGCAGAGGGAGGCGCCGCCCCGATCCCTAACCCGAAAGAACCGCATAACCCCTGCTCCCTAATCGGAAAGATCCGCATAACCCCTGGTCCCTGAGGTGCGAGGAGCGCAAGCGACGAGCCTCGAAGGGCCTGGTGAGACACGTTGCGAGACCCTTCGTGGCTCGCTT
>NZ_JBHYNC010000067.1:0-18650 GCF_042743165.1 Gordonia sp. NPDC058843 | reverse complement strand
TCGCAACGTGTCTCACCAGGCCCTTCGAGGCTCGTCGCTTGCGCTCCTCGCACCTCAGGGACCAGGGGTTATGCGGTTCTTTCGGATTAGGGAGCAGAGATTGAAGCTCGCTCTTCAGGCAGCAGGGTCGGGCTCGCAAGCTCGCTCCTCAGGGAGGAGGTCGGTGGGTGTGCGGGCCTCAGAATTCCTCGGCACCGATGAGGGCTGCGTCGTCGGCGACCTTGCGGTCGTGTGCGACCTTGGCCAGCGAGACCGCGCCGAGTGCGACGACGCAGTAGCCGGTGGCGAACCACCAGGGCGTCGCTTCCGAGCCGGTCCATTTCGCGAGGTAGGCAACGAGGACCGCCGCGATCGCGGCGCCCATCCAACGGAGGAAGCTGAAACCGGCGCTCGACACCGAGCGCGGCGTGTCACCGCCGACCGCCGACATCGCGACGTCGGTGAAGAGCGTGTTGAGCACGCCCGACGGGAAGCCGGAGAGGATGACCGCGAGGCCGATCAGCCAGACCTGTCCGGTGGCGGTACCGATCCCGGCCAGCACCATGACCAGTCCGTATGCCGAGATGGCGACCATGACACCGGCCTTCTCACCGAGTAAGCGGGCCAGTAGCGGTGCCACGAAGACGCCGGCGACCGCGGTGAGCAGACCCCAGCCGAAGAACACCAGTCCCGCGTACATGGGACGCAGACCCATCGCGATGGGCGCCCACGCGATCACCGTGAAGAGTGCGCCGGTGTAGAACGCGGAACCCACGGAGGTGACGAACAGGGTGCGGTTGCGCAGGACCTTGAGTGGGTCGACGATCCGCACCGGCACACGTTCGGACCGTGGGCCGTCGGCGGGGAGCATGAACGCGCACAGGATCGCGCCGGCGAGCATCAGCAGTGCGGTGCCGGCAAAGGGTGCGCGCCAGGTCCATTCGCCCAGCGTGGCGCCGAGCAGAGGGCCGACCGCCAGGCCGATACCCAGCGCGGCCTCATACATCATGATGGCGCTGTTACGGTTGCCGACCGCGGACTGGACGATGAAAGCCAATGCGGTGGCGAGGAACAACGCATTGCCGAGACCCCAGATCACGCGGTAGGCGATGAGCTGGTCGATGTTGTCGGCGAAAGCCGAGATGCCGGCGGCGACGACGATGAGGCCAAGCCCGACGGTCAGCGTTCGTCGAGGCCCGAATCGGTATGCGGCCCAACCGGTCAGCAGCATCGCGACGCACTGGACACCGACATAGACGCCGAACAGGAGCGTGAGCTTCTCCGGCGGGGCGTTCAGGGCCTCGGCGATGCTGTGCAGAATCGGGTCGACGAGGCCGATGCCCATGAAGGCGATGACGGCGGCGAACGCGGTGATCCACACCGCGCGTGGCTGAGCACGGAGCGCGGCGAGCATCGACGGCTCGGCTGCGGAAGTGGACGACCCGGTCGCGACGGTGTCGCTCGGGGTGTGTTCGGTGACGGTCATGGGGTCCTTTGCCAGATCAGACGGGCAGGCCGTCGGCGGCGTCGCGCCGCGGCCGTCCGCTCACACGCTCGTCGCGGGAGCGGCGTGTGATGCCGGGTGGTTGTCGAGCCGGTCGCGCAGCGCCTGGAGAGCCGGCCCTGCCGCGGCGATGGCGTCGCGCTGGTCGTCGCTGAGTTCGGCGAGTGCACCCGTGAGGATGACGTCCCTCTCCTTGCGGATGTGCTCGACCAGGGCGTGTCCGTGGTCGGTCAGGCCGACGAGGACGGCGCGACGGTCGGTCGGGTCGGGGCTGCGCTCGACCAACTCGTGTTTGGTGAGTCCGTCGATCACCGACGTCGCTGTCGGCATGCGGATGGATTCGCGGTCGGCGAACTCACCCATGCGCATCGACCCGTGGTCGGCGAGAACACTCAGGGCTGAGGTCTGCGCGGCCGTCAGCTCGACCGACGGTGCATGCCGGCGAAGTGCCAGGTACAGCCTGGTGATCGTCGGCCGCAAGGTCAGGGCGAGCTGGGCGGGGTCGGAAGCGGACACGTTTAGAGAGTCTAATACTTAGTACTTCGAAGTATTAAGTCGTATGGGTGTGACGCTGCTTACCGATGTGGGCACCGGCGAGAAGTTGACCGTGACGGGTCAGCGGCTGCCGACGACCTCGAAGAAGCCGACGAGGTCGACTCGAGCGCTTGCGACACCCTCGGGCCGGCCGTCGATCTCGCTGAGAAGGCCGCGTTGGAAGATGCCGTCCAGTGCGATGTACGCGACTGCGGGCGTCACCACGGGTTGGGTACCCGACAGCTCGCAGAACCGCTCCACCACGCGCCAGATCATCTCTTCGCGCCGGCTCTCGATCTCGATGACGTCGGAGCGAAAAGAGTCGTCGAACATGCTCTGGTTGCGCAGGTCGTACCAGAGTCGGTGGATGGACGCCTCGGAGTGCATGCCTGCGAAGAACGTGTCGGCGAAGTCGTCGCGCAGTTGCGCGGCATCGGTGGCGTTGGCGACGGCCTCGTCGTAGCGGGTGACGCAGACGGCTTCGTACTGTCGGACCGCGTGGGCGATGAGGTCGAGCTTGTCGGTGAAGTAGTAGTGCAACACGCCGTGCGAGTACTCGGAGTTCTGGGCGATCTCCCGCAGACTCGTCCGTGCGTACCCCAGTTCGGCCAGCGTCGTCAGAGTCGCCATGGCGAGCTCGTCACGCTTCGCCTGGAACTTGTCACGCGAGCGGGCCTCGATACGGGCCTGCCGGTCGACGACCTGCGTCATCTCGCCGTCCTTGCTGGGGGAGTCATTCAGTTGCGAGGTGCCAGTGTACCCACCCCGCCGGACTTGACACTCGTCAAGTCCGGCGGGCGGGGGCTCCGCGCCACTCGGCTCGTCGTGTGACGCGGGTCGGCGACGGGACTGCGTGCGTCAGCCGAATGCGCCGCGAACCTCGTTCTTGAGGATCTTGCCGACCTTGGATCGCGGGAGTTCGGTCCAGATCTCGATCTCCTTCGGGGCCTTGACGCTGCCGATCCGTTCCTTGACGAATGCGATGAGGTCCTCGGTGTCGGCCTCGTGCCCCGCGCGTAACTCCACTGCGGCCGTGACACGTTCGCCCCACTTGGGGTCGGGCAGGCCGATGACGGCCGAGTCCTTGACCGCGGGGTGCGCCAGCAGCGCCTGTTCGACCTCGGCCGAGTAGACGTTGAAGCCGCCCGTGATGATCATGTCCTTGGCGCGGTCGACGACGTAGAGGTATCCGTCGTCGTCGAGATAACCGATGTCCCCGGTGTGATGCCAACCGTGCGCGCTGACCTCGGCCGTAGCCGTGGGGTTCTGGTGATAACCGTCCATCACCAGCGGACCGCGGACGACGATCTCACCCCGGTCCCCTCGACCCAGCAGAGTCCCGTCCTCGCTCATGATCGCCACCGTCGTCAACGGTGTCGGCCGGCCGGCCGAGGTGAACCGCTCGGTCGCCATCGACCCGTCGTCGTGGAAGTGCTCCGCCGGCGCGAGGGTCGCGATCATGTTCGGTGCCTCGGTC
The DNA here is from genome assembly GCF_042743165.1 of Gordonia sp. NPDC058843. Taxonomy (NCBI): domain Bacteria; kingdom Bacillati; phylum Actinomycetota; class Actinomycetes; order Mycobacteriales; family Gordoniaceae; genus Gordonia; species Gordonia sp. NPDC058843. The sequence goes on along the minus strand of NZ_JBHYNC010000067.1, from coordinate 15,156 downwards.
TGTCCGAACAGTTGGCCGAGTACCGGTCCGATACGCGTCAGCGCCTCCTCCAGACGGGTGGGGGACATCGGCGCGGCGCCGTACCAGAGACACCGCATCGAGCTCAGGTCCCGAGCGTCGAGATCGGGATGGTCGAGCACCCCGTAGATCACTGTCGGCGGCAGGAACGCGTGGGTGATGCGATGCCGCTCGATCAGTGCCAGGAACTCGCCGATGTCGGGCGCCGGCATGATCACGACCTCACCGCCGAGGCTGAGGATGGGGAACGTCAGCACCCCCGCCGAGTGGGTCAGCGGGGCCAGCGCCAGGTAGCGGGGTCGCTCGCCGAAGGGATAGCTCATCAGCGCCAGAGCGGTCGAGGTCATCATGTTGTCCTCGGTGAGCCGCACACCCTTGGGACGGCCGGTCGTGCCGCCGGTGCCGGCGAGCATGCACAGGCCGCCGTCGGGTCTTCGGCGTTCATCCGGCTCCGCCCGGTGCGCGTCGAGCCAGGCGTCGAACGAAGTTGCCCACCCCACCTCGCCATCCAGGCAGATCAGCCAGTCCAGTTGTGGCAACTGATCTTTGATCTTCTCGACCAGGCCGGCGAACTTCGCCTGGAAGAACAGCAGCCGACATCCGAAGAGGTCGAACAGCTGCCGGTTCTCGTCGGCCTCGTTGCGGGGATTGACCGGACACCACACCGCGCCGGCACGTGCGATGCCGAAGACGCAGGTCAATGCCAGCGGGTCGTTCGCCGACAGGACTGCCACCCGGTCTCCCGCCTCGATCCCATTGTGCTGCAATGCACCTGCGATGGCCGTCGACCGATCCTGGACCTCACCATAGGTCGCGGTGACGCCGCCGGTGGTCAAGCACGGCGCATCGCGCCCCAGCGAGGCACCCTTGTCGAGATACTCCGAGAGTCGCATGTCGTCCTCAGCGGTGGACGGTGACGATCGGGTCCAGTACCAGACCGAAAGCGCGCAGGGTGCCGAGCAATTCGCGGTGTCCGAACGCCTGGCAACTGGAGACGAAGCCGACGCGCCGGGGTCGTGCCTGCAGCAGTTCGTTCGCCGCGTGCGCGTTGAGCAGCGCGGTCTGCTTGTAGTTGGAATTACCGTGGATCACACAGTGCGCCCGGCCGAGCGGCCCCGACGCGTAGACCGAGTCCAGCGAGGTGTTCAGGCGCGGATTCTCCCGCGGCGGCATCTCGCTGCGGATGGCGGCCGACTGCTCGTCGATGATGCGGTACTTCTCCTCTTCGGACTTGCCTTCCATCTGCTCGAGCGCGGCCGCAACGAGAACCGGGACCCCCTGCATCAGTGGGCGATTGAACACGCCGCCGAGCGCCTTGGCGGTGGCCACGCGCGGATCGTTCTTGAACCAGACGGGGTGCGACGTCCCGCCCCAGGGCAGCGCGAGCCCGAGGTCGTGCTGGCCGGGCACACTCACGGTGTACAGGCCTTCGTCCGCGGGCCACTCGACGTATTCGTTCTCCTCGAGGTAGTACGCCTTCGCGAACGCCGCGTTGGTGAGGATCGTGTTGGTCGATGCCACCGTCGGGTGGCCCTTCCAGAACACCTGGATGTCGAGGGTGTCCAGTCCCGGGTTCTCCAGGCAGATGTTCGCCGCGATCTCACCGATCGAGTACATCTGCGCCAGGCCAGGGGTCAACACCAGTTCGCGCGAGGCGAATTCGGTACCGTACTGGGCCTCGGCGTCGATCATCCAGTTCTGCTCGCCGTTGGTGTCGGTGTAGTGGGCCCCGATCTCCAGGCAGGCCTGGACGACCTCATGGCCGTAGCGGGCGAACGGCCCGACCGTGTTCAGGACGACGTCGGCGCCGCGGAAGGCGTCGGTCAGCGCCTCGACCGTGTGCTCGACCTCGACGATGTCGTATGCGACCGTGTCGATGCCGGGCACCGCCTCGACTGCGCTCTTCAGCCGGGCGTGGTCACGGCCCGCCGCCAGGAACGGGATGTTGTACTCGCGTAGGTATTCACAGATCAGTCGGCCGGTGTATCCGGACGCTCCGTAGACGACGACGCGCTTGTCAGTGGGCATGGTGGGACTCCTCGGGTCTGGTCGGATGCTCGATGCGGGTGGTTCGTGGAAAGTGTTGAGGCGAGCGGGCGTCGGCGGGGGTTCCTACATCCCCATGCCGCCGTCGACCGGCAGGCCGGCGCCGGTGATGAACTTCGCGGCGTCGGAGACGAGGAAGACCACGGCGTCGGCCATGTCGTCGACCTGTCCGAGCCGGCCCAGGGGAGTCAGCTCCGCGACCGCCTGGGCAGCTGCCTCCGGGGACTCGAACAGTCCCAGAGCCGCGGTCTCGACGGCGAGCTTGTTGCCCATCGCGGTCGGGGTGAGCGCGGGATAGATCGAGTTGACGCGGACGCCGTACCCCAACTTGCCCGACTCCGCAGCCGCGACGCGGGTCAGGCGATCGATACCCGACTTCGTCGCGGAGTAGACGCTGATTCCCGGGAAAGCGATTGTCGCAGCGACGGAAGCGATGTTCACGACCGCGCCGCCCTTGCCCGCGAGCCCGCCGGGCCGCATCGCGCGGAACGCGTGTTTGATGCCGAGGGCCGTACCCAGCACGTTGACGTCCAGCATCTTCGACGCCTCCCCGGCATCGAGGTCGACTAGGAGGTTCGTCACCTCGATACCCGCGTTGTTCACGACGATGTCCAGGCCGCCGAGCGACTCGACGGTGGCCGCCACGGCGGCTTCCCATGCCGAGTCGTCGGTGACGTCGAGAGCGACGAACTCGGCCTTCGCGCCCTGCGCCCGTAGGGATTCGACAGTCTGTCGACCGCCGTCGGCGTTCACGTCGCCGATCGCGACTGATGCGCCCGCAGCGGCAAGTGCCTCGGCCATCCCGGCCCCGAGGCCCTGCGCGCCGCCGGTGACCAGTGCGGTCCGTCCGGTCAGGTCATAACTCGTCATCGTTGACACCTCCAGTGAGGACCGCCGCGAGCCGTCGGCTTCGGCGGAGAAGTGGGACACAGTCGATACGACCTGTGCTGCACGCCACACTAGGACGATGTCTTGACAGTCGTCAAGAAAAATCTTGACGACTGTCACAACATGGCGGATGTGCCGGACCCGGGCCGGCGGCGGGTTGCGGAAGGGGCAACCGTCCCGGCAGAACAGGGCGCCCCTGACCTCGCCTTGCGGAGAGTTCAGGGGCGCCTCAGCCCGAAAGCCGCTGTCAGACGCCGATTTCGGCGCCACCGTCTCGCCAGACGGCCACCACGGACGGCCGTGGCTGCGAGTTGCCACCATCGGGCCAGTGCGAGGCCGGGTTGTCCGCGGAGTGATCGTCGAGTTCGCCGGGGTGCTGAACGGCGATCAGGATGCGGTTGCTGTCGATGATCGGACCGCAGGTCTCACCGCCCTTGGGGACGGTCAGGAATTGCTTGGTCTCGCCACGCCGATCGCCGTCGAGAGCGACCGCGAACAACCCGTCATTGCTGTCGAGCGCGTTGCCGTCGGTCGAGATCCACAGGTTTCCGTGCGGGTCGAAGGCGACGTTGTCCGGGCAGGAGATGGGGCTGACCTTGGTCTTGTCGAATCCGCCGTAGTAGGTGTCGGCGGCGCCGGGGTCGCCGCACACCAGCAGGAGTTCCCAGGTGAACTCGGTACCGGTGTGATCGTCGGTCATCTCGAGAACCTGGCCGTTCTTGTTCTCGTTACGCGGGTTCGCCGCGTCGGCGGCAGCCTTCCCGTCGGTGCCGCGGTCGTCGTTGTTCGTCAACGCGCAATACACCTTGCCGGTCTTCGGGTTCGGCTCGATGTCCTCGGGGCGGTCCATCTTGGTCGCGCCGACGGTGTCCGCAGCCTGCCTGGTGAACACCGCGACCTCGGCGGGTGACATTCCGGCGATGTAGGAGCGCGCCGAACCGTCGGCGTTGACCGTCAGCAGGGGCTTCCATGATCCCTTGCCGCCGAATTTGCCCGAGGCCGGCAGGTTTCCGGACCCGTCCACCGGCTCTGGGGAGTCTCCGGTGAAGGTGGCGACGTAGAGCGTGCCCTCGTCGAGGATGCCCATGTTGTGCTCGCGTGCCGTCTTCGACAGACCGGACTTCATCTTTCGGCTCGACACGAACTTGTAGATGTATTCGAACCTCTCGTCGTCACCGCTGTAGGCGACCACGGTGTCCTTGTCCGGTCCGCTGCCGACCACGTAGATGTTCGCCGATTCATGTTTGAACCGACCCATCGAACTGTGCTTGACGGGAACAGCTTTCGGATCGTGCGGGTCGACTTCGACGATGTAGCCGAACCGGTTGCCCTCGTTCGGCTCGACGGCGAGGTCGAATCGCTTGTCGAACCGCCCCCAGTGGTGCTCGTCCCCGTCGTCCTCGAAAGAGTAACGCTCGAGCCGCTCCGCCGCCTTCGGGTCGGTGACCGTGCTCGGGTTCCCGAAGTAGTTGTTGAAGTTCTCCTCGCCGGAGAGCATGGTGCCCCACGGGGTCAGACCGCCCGAGCAGTTCGCGAAGGTCCCCAAGACTGTGGTCCCGGCCGGGTCGGCCGTGGTCTTGACGAACTCGCTGCCCGCGGCCGGGCCGGTCAGCCGGAAAGGACTCGATGCGGTGAGACGCTGATTGCGCGGTCCCACAACGGGGGTGAGTGCACCGCTGCCGGACTGTGCGGCGACCTCGACCACCGCGATGCCGACCGACGCCATGGCGATCCGGGCCTGCTGCTCGGTGGGTTCACCGTCCTTGTATCCGGCGAACATGAACGGTTCGGTCGGGTACTCGAGGTTGGCGACCAGGTAGTAGTGGTCGGCGACCCCGTCCACCGGGATGAGCCCGGCGAAGTCGTTGTTGAATCCGAACTGCCCGGCCTGCGCCTCCGGGGTCTGTGCGGCGAAGTCGAACTCGGGAGCGCCGGGCAGGACCGGGTCGCCCCACCTGATGACGACCTCCTGTCGGTACCCGTCCGGAATCACCACGGCATCTTCGGTATTGGGCGCGACAACGTCGAACCGCATGCCGGGCAGGGCGTCTCCGGACGAGGTGCCACTCGGGGAGGCCGAACTCGACGATCCGGAATCCCCGCACGCGGCGAGGAGTGACGTCGCGCCGACGGCCACGGCGGCGCCGGCCGAGGTCTTCAGGACGGTTCGACGCGAGACCGCGGTACGAACGACGTCGCGGAAGTAGGCGTTGTCGCTCGAATTGCCCGGATCGTGGCGACAGGCGTCGCCGCACTTGTAGCGGCAGGTCACGGAGGCGCGAGACGAGCGCCCGGCATCCTCACCGGTGGACATGAACAGCTGCAACGGAATACGCACACGGGCTCCTCTGAAAGCATGGTCGCGCCACGGGGCCGGCGCACGACGAAGAGCACGTTAGGAGGGCGAAGCGAACCGATGGCTACCCGTGTGTGAACGGCAACCCAACACCCCTGTTGGTTCCACGTGGAACATTCGTACGGTGCCTCAGAAGCGGCCGCCCGTGCCGATCCGGCCCGAGGAGCCCGAGCCGCCGAACGATCCGGGGCTACGGCCACCGCTCCCGAAACCACCTCCGCCGAAACCACCTCCGCCGAAGCCGCCCCCGCGCCCCCCGATGGTGCCGCGCAGGAAACTGTCGACGAGGATGCCGCCGAGGACCGCGCCGGCGGTCGAGGCGCCGTTCGGGTGCCGTTGTTGTGAATGCTGCCAGCTCACCACGTCGCCCTGGGCGGCCATCAGAGCCTGATCGGCCAGCGAACCGGCGCGACGAGCCGTCTCGGTCGCCGTCGGTGCATCGGAGGCGGCGGCATCCGTCGCGGACTGCAACAAACGCTGCGCCTCCGCAAGGCGCGTGCGGGCGGTGGATTGAACGGCTCCGCGACGGGTGCCGATGAAGTCCGCGGCAGCGGTCACCTTCGCACCGGCCGATTCGAGAGCTGCCGTCAGGACCTGCGCACGGCGGATGCGCTCGGCGGCGGCGTCACGAGCTGCGGCGAGTGCATCGTCGAGGTCGGCGTCGGCATCGACGAGCGCGGTGAAGGTACCGAGCGGATCGGCGTCGAAGTCGCTGCGCGCGGCCGCGACAGCAGCGGTCGCCACCTCGACGGCGGTCGCCAACCGAGTTCCGTCGGGCTCGGCAACACCGCTCGCCTCGGCCAGTTCGTCCTCGACCTCGGCGATCAGGGCGGGCATCCGGGAACGTGCGGCGGCGATGTTCGCGTCCGCATGGTCGATGGCGTCGAGGAGCACGGTCGCCTGCTCGATCGAACCCTCCGCCGATCGGATCGCGGCGACCGCGGGGCCCTGCTGACCCACCGGCGCGGCGATCGCTGCGCGGCCCTGGTCCGCGGTCGCCTCGGCGAAGTCGATCTGGGAACGGGCGAGTTCGACATTGTCGAGAATGGACGCGAGCGTCGCCTCACCGTGCTTGCCGGCGAGTTCGGTCAGCTGCTGCGACGCCGTCTCCAGGCGGGCGCGCAGACCGATCAGCTGCCTGGTGATCGAGTCGAATCGCGAGTCCGCGTTGATCAGGAGGTTGCGCATCGTGTCGAAGTTCTCGACCTGATCGTCGAGCACGCTGTCGATCTCGGTGCACATGGTGATGATCTGCACCAGTAGCGAGCGGCGCTCGTCGTCGGTCTCGGGGACGTTGTCGTCGAGCCGTTGCCGGAGAGCGAACGCCCGGGCCAGCGACTCTTCGGCCCGACGCACGGTGTCGGTGAACGGTGCGGTCTCGACCTCGCCGAACTCGCCGACCGCCAGTTGCAGCTCTTCCTTACTGGTGCGGATCGCGTTGTCGAGGTCTGTGAGCACTTCGCGCGACCACGGGTCGAGCACCTCGACGGGTTGCGCGGCCAGCTGGTCGACGGTCAGTTCCTGCTCGCGCAGGGTCTCGACACCGTCGGTGATCCGACGTTGCTTCCGTCGGCGTGAATAGAGATACGCGCCCCCGCCGCCGAGGACGACCACTCCGCCGACGACACCGGCGGCGATCGCACCTGTGTGACTCGGATCGAGTGCGCCGGACAGTCCGTTGACCGCTGCCAATCCCGCACCCGCCCAGTTGCCGTCGCGAAGCTGCGGGACGACGTCGTCGTTGGCCACCTGTTCCAGCGTCGACTGGTCCAGGCCGCCGACGCTGTCGGGCGCGAACAACCGGTACGCCCGGTCCTCGGTGGCGACGGCGAGCAGAGCGTCGTGATCCCCCAGCTCACTGGCGACGGCGGTCTGATCTGCCCACTGCTCGCTGGTGAGACCGTCGAAGTCGCGGACGTACACGATCCACATCTGGACCGCGTGGTCGGTGTAGAGCGCGTCGATCGCGGCCTCGAGATCAGTGCGCTGCGCCGGTGTGATCGCGTTGGCGGAGTCGACGACGTAGTTCGGCAGCCTGGTGGGCGGTTCGGCCGATGCCGCGCCAGGCGACGCGAGGGCCGCGATGACTCCCAGCAATCCCACCAGCGCGGCCGCCGAAGCCACGCGTGTCAGCAGTTCCCGAAGTGCCGGCACTCGATGCATGATCACAAACCTAGCCGTGCGGGCAGGTGGTGTCGTCGAGGCCTTCGGTCGAGTGTCGGCATCCGGGCGAGTGTAGGGCGGCGGCCATGGGGAGCCGCCCCAGACGATGCGATCAGTTCCGCGCGTCGCGCCACCGGCACAGCGCCTCGAGGGCGGTGAGGTCGTAGTCGGGACCGGTGACGCCGACGGTCAGCAGCGTGACACCCTCATCGGCGAGCGCGTCCGCATCACGCAGCAGTGCGTCGACGTCCCCATCGAACTGCACACCCGAGGACCGTTCGATGGTCTCGGGGTCGCGACCGACTGCGGCGCAGTGCTCGGCGAGCACCTTCGACTTGTGCCGGTACTGCTCGACATCGTTGAAGCCGTGCCAGACGTCGCCGTGCTCGGCGATGTAGCGCAGGGTCTTCTTCTCGCCGCTGCCACCGATCAGGATCGGGATATCTCGGGTGGGAGCCGGATTGAGCTTGCCCAGACGGGACTTGATCCGCGGCAACGCGGCGCCGAAGTCATTCAAGCGGGAACCGACGGTGCCGAAGTCGTAGCCGTATTCGTCGTAGTCCTTCTCGAACCAGCCGGCACCGACGCCCAGGATCAAGCGCCCGTTGCTGATGTGGTCGACGGTGCGGGCCATGTCGGCGAGCAATTCCGGATTTCGGTAGGAGTTGCAGGTCACGAGCGCGCCGATCTCGACACGGGAGGTCTGCTCGGCCCACGCGCCGAGCATCGTCCAGCACTCGAAATGTTCGCCCTCGGGCGCACCGTACAGCGGATAGAAGTGATCCCAATTGAACGCGATGTCGACGCCCGCGTCCTCGGCGCGTCGAACCGCGTCGCGGATCAACGAGTACTCGGGAGCGTGCTGGGGCTGGAGTTGGACACCGATGCGAATGGGGAATGCCATGCCGACCAGTCTGCCTGTTGTCGGCGGAATCGTCGACGATCGTGACTGCGCGGCCGCTGTCGCCGTACGACGGTGGGGGTGGGGGGAGTCCTCGACCACCTGGCGGATGGGCATGGCCGACCATGCGCGACTCCCGCCGTTCACCTCCCGGCCGACGCGTACTCCCCATCCTCGAGAGAATTGGTGTCGCAGTGCAATACGGGCCTCCGAATTCTTGCCGTATCGGCAACCGTCCTGGCGACTGGCGCCGGCGCGTGCCACTGTCGAGAACATGGCCACCGAGAACCATCGCCCTGACACCGTGACGCAGACCCGACAACCCAACGATCCGGGGACCGCCGAGGGGTGGGATGCCCGCTACAGCAGCGCGGGTCGTCTCTGGACCTCCGACGTCAACCCGGCACTCGTCGCCGAGGTGTCGGACGTCGATCCGGGCAACGCGCTCGACGTCGGGTCAGGCGAGGGTGCCGATGCCCGTTGGCTGGCCGATCGCGGATGGAAGGTGACGGCCCTCGACATCTCGCAGGTCGCCGTCGACCGGGCCCGCGAGATCGACCCACGGCCGTCGATCACGTGGCTGCGAGCCGACGTCATCGCCGATGACGTGCCGGCGACCGACGTTGATCTCGTGACTCTGCACTACTTCCCGATTCCGAAGGCGAATCTGGACGCGGCTCGTCGCCTGGTCGACGCCGTCGGTCCCGGCGGGTCCCTGCTTGTCGTCGCCCACGCCCCCGAAGGCGTGCGAGCGCACGGTTTCGACCCCGAGGCCTACGTCCAGCCCCGGGATTTCGCGGACCTGCTCGGCGACGAATGGGAGATCGTCACCGACGAGACGCGGGAACGTGGAAGGGCAGCAGGGGGCGGTCACCACACCCACGACGTGGTGCTCTGCGCACGACGCCGCGCCGACTGAGATCCGATTGCGTTTGTCCCGACACCGGGGCACAACGCAACCTGATCCGGGCCGGGTGTTGGGCGCGACGCGGGTCATGCCCCAGATTCAGTGCACATCTGTACACTCGGGGCATGACCGCCACGACCACGCGCGAGTCCGAGCTACGGGCACTCACCCACCTCGGCCTCTTCGAAGCCGGGGCAGCAACGCGAGGCGTCGGATCGATGCACCGTGTCATCGCCGGAGGTGTCTTCCGGATGCTTCGGCCGGTGCTGGGGAGTTCGATCGACTCCGCCCGCATGGTGCACGACGCCATCAGCGAGGGCGCGTACAACTCCATCGCCGCGGCGCTCGACGCCGGTCGGTCGGCAGCCGACCATGTGCCCTGGTCCGAGGGCCGCGCACCATCGCACACCCCGCGCGGCGCGGTGCTGCTCGGCATCCTCAACGGCCTCATCGGCGACGAGTTGGCGACCGCGGAGTCGCCGCTGACGGCAGACATGTCCATCCGCGTCGACGGACGTCCGGTCGCACTCGACGCGGACGCGCTACGAGCGTGCTTCCCCGACGCGGGTGGGCACATCGTGGTGTTCCTCCACGGACTGATGGAGTCGGAGTTCGCCTGGTCCCTCGGTGAGGACGAGACCTACGGCGAGAGGCTGACCGGCGACATCGGCGCCACCGAGGTCCAGATCCGCTACAACACCGGCCGCCACATCAGCGAGAACGGCCGCGCCCTGGCCGATCTCCTCGCCGGCCTCGTACTGCTCTGGCCGACCCCGGTGACGCGAGTGACCCTCGTCGGGCATTCGATGGGTGGGCTGGTCGTTCGGAGTGCCTGTCACTCAGCCGATCAGCGAGGCGAGTACTGGACCGGCCTGGTGTCGGAGACGGTGTGCCTGGGCACACCGCATCTCGGCGCGCCCTTGGCCCGCGGAGTCCACCTGGCCACGAATGCCCTGCGGCGGACACCAGTCACGCGACCCATCGGTTCACTGCTGCGTCGTCGGAGTGCCGGTGTCCGAGACCTGTTCCACGGCAGCCTGACCGACGACGACTGGGTGGGCCACGACCCCGACGCGTGGTCGCAGCCGCCCGGAGCCGACGTCCCGCTGCTCAAGGGCGCACGGCACCTCTTCGTCACCGCCACCATCACCCGCGATCCCGACAATCCGCTGGGCCGACTCCTCGGGGACGGCCTGGTGCTCGCCCCCAGTGGGCGCGGGCAGCACACCCGACAGCGTCGCGGGCTGGCGTTCCAGGAAGGCTTCCACATCGGCGGCGCACACCACTTCACCCTGCTGAACAGCGACGCGATCTATGACTGGCTACTGAGCCACCTCACCCCACGAAAGGCGCTGCCGGCCGGGCGATCGTCGTAGGGCGCATCCGGACCGCACGGTGATAGGCGACTCAGTGGGGCCGGCGCTGACGATAGCGGCCGCGTGCGGCGAGGACGCCCACGACCCAGCCGACGACGAAGACCACGGCCAGGATGAACCACAGTGGGGACTCGACGCTCACCCAGAACAACTCGATGCGCACGGTGGTCCGGTTCTGGAGGATGAAGACCACCGCCAGAATCGTCAGACCGAGCGCTATCCACTGCGGCAGAGACACTTTGGACAGCGGGGAACTGGTGCCCGATGCCGGCTTCGGGGTGCCGCGGTCTTTGGTCATGGCTGAGACTGTAGATGCATCCTCCGTACGGCACCGGGGATTGTGCATCGACTACGACACGAAACCGTCGAGGTTTCGTTCCGCGATTCTCGTTCGGACCTCAGCGGCAGACGGCGCCTTGCGACGCCGAGGTGACGAGCTTGGCGTACTTGGCCAACACACCACGCGTGTACCGCGGCGGCAGGGGGGTGAAGTCCTGTGCGCGAGAGGCGAGTTCGTCATCGTCGACGAGGAGGTCGAGGAGACCGCGACCGACGTCGAGCCGGATGCGGTCGCCGTCACGGACCAGCGCGATCGGTCCGCCGTCGACGGCTTCCGGCGCGACGTGGCCGACGCACAGACCCGTGGTGCCGCCCGAGAACCGGCCGTCGGTCATCAGCAGTACGTCCTTGCCGAGTCCGGCGCCCTTGATGGCGCCGGTGATGGCGAGCATCTCGCGCATACCCGGTCCGCCCTTGGGGCCTTCGTATCGGATGACGACGACGTCCCCCGCGGTGATGGTGCCGTCTTCGAGGGCGTCCATGGCGGCGCGCTCCCGATCGAAAACCCTTGCCGTGCCCTCGAAGACGTCGGAGTCGAAGCCGGCGGACTTCACCACCGCACCTTCCGGAGCGAGTGAACCCTTGAGGATGGTGATGCCGCCGGTGGGATGGATGGGCGACTTGGTGGCGCGCAGGACCTGACCGTCCGGATCCGGTGGCGCGATGTGCGCAAGATTCTCCGCGACCGTCGATCCCGTCACGGTCAGGCAGTCGCCGTGCAGGAGCCCCGCGTCGAGGAGTGCCTTCATCACCACCGGCACACCGCCGATGCGGTCGACGTCGGTCATCACGTGCCGGCCGAACGGTTTGACGTCGGCGAGGTGTGGAACCCGGCTGCCGACCCTGATGAAGTCGTCGAGCGACAACTCGACCTCGGCCTCGCTGGCGATGGCGAGGAGATGGAGCACCGCGTTGGTGGAGCCACCGAACGCCATCACCACCGCGATCGCGTTCTCGAAGGCCTCGCGGGTCATGATGTCGCGGGCGGTGATCCCGCGGCGCAGCATCTCGACCACGGCGATCCCGCTCTTCCGCGCGAACTGGTCGCGGCGCTTGTCCGGAGCCGGGGGAGCAGCGCTGCCCGGCAGGGACATCCCGAGTGCCTCGGCGGCGCTGGCCATCGTGTTGGCGGTGTACATGCCGCCACATGCACCCTCACCCGGACAGATGGCGCGTTCGATGGTGTCGACGTCCTCGCGGCTCATCAGTCCGCGCGAGCAGGCGCCCACCGCCTCGAACGCGTCGATGATGGTCACCTGACGTTCTTTGCCGTCCGACAGCGTCGCGTAACCGGGCAGCGTCGAACCGGCGTAGAGAAACACCGAGGCGAGGTCGAGACGGGCGGCCGCCATGAGCATGCCGGGCAGGGACTTGTCGCAACCGGCGAGCAGGACCGAACCGTCGAGCCGCTCGGCGCTCATCACGGTTTCGACGCTGTCGGCGATCACCTCGCGGGAGACCAGCGAGAAGTGCATGCCCTCGTGACCCATCGAGATGCCGTCGGAGACCGAGATGGTGCCGAACTCGAGCGGGTAACCGCCGCCTTCGTGCACGCCCTCCTTCACGGCCTTGGCCAGCCGATCCAGCGACAGGTTGCACGGCGTGATCTCGTTCCACGACGACCCGACACCGATCTGCGGTTTCACCCAGTCGTCGTCGCCCATGCCCACCGCGCGGAGCATGCCGCGGGCGGCGGTCTTCTCCAAGCCGTCCGTGACGTCGCGACTACGCGGCTTGATGTCGATCTCGGCGTCCGGGTCGGTTCGCTTGGTCATGAAAGCAACAGTAATGGTCGACGGGGACGAGTGTTCTCGAGTCCGCGTCCGACAGCCGGCGACGATTCGGTCTACCGACCGTGCGCGGTCAGCACAGAACCTTGCGCTCGTGACCAGATGCGTGGCGGCGGGAGTGGTTAAGGTCCACCTCGACCCCGTTTCTCGTGGAAAGGCCGCCGGCATGAACCCCAGGATCGCGCTCCGAAAACTGGCCGGGCGGGCTGTGCTCGTCTCGACGCTGATGGCCGCGGCCGTCGGCCTGTCCGCGGCGCCCGCCGACGCCCAGCCGTCGAGTCCGACGGTCGTCCTGGTGCACGGGGCGTTCGCCGATTCCTCGGGCTAGCGCGACGTCGCGCAGGATCTGCGGAGCCGTGGACTTGCGGTGCAGACCTTCGACAACCCGCTCCGGTCCCCGGCCTACGACGCCGAGCAACTCGAGAAGAAGCTGGCGACGATCGACGGTCCGATCGTTCTCGTCGGACATTCGTATGGCGGCTTCGTCATCACCAACACCCAGGATCCCGACGTCCGCGCCAACGTCTACATCGCCGCCTTCGCACCCACTACCGGCGAGTTCGTCCAGGGTCTGCTGAACCCGATCACCTACCCCGGCAGCCGGTTGCTGCCGCCCGCGCTTCAGCTGAAGGTCATCGAGAACGACCCGACCGGAGTCGCCGGACGCAATGTCGACGGCTACATCGCCCGCCCGTACTTCCGTGAGATCTTCGCTCAGGACGTGTCACCCGCTGTCGCCGCCGACATGTTCGCGCACCAGAAGTCCGCCGCGTTACGCGCCAACCTCGAGCCGTCGGGACCGCCGTCGTGGGCACGGGTGCCCAGCTGGTACCTCGTCTCGCAGCAGGATCGGGTGATCCCGCCCGCGCTGCAGCGTTTCCTGGCCGGACGGGCCGCTCCCGGGCGCACCGCCGAGGTCAACGCATCTCACGCATCGCTGGTCTCGCGGCCCGACGCGGTCTCGCGCATCGTGCTCCGAGCGGTCGACGCGACGCAGCCGAACTGACGACGCGGCGTGATCGTCTTCGACAGCGCCGATCATGCCGAAGCCGACCGAGTCGATGTGGCACGCACGGTCTTCGATGAGCAGGCCGCTCCCTCCACGGTGACCTTCGCCGGTGAGACGCGGATGGTCGCGGTGATGGAGGCGTGGAGATTCGGTCGCGTCAACCTGTTCTGCGCGTCGATGACGGGCAATCAGCTGACGCGGAGCCGTCGCAACATCCGCTCGGGCCCGGCCGGAAACGTCGCCGTGGCGTGGCAGGAGTTCGGCGTGGCCCGCTTCGAACAGCACGGACGGCGTCGCGAGGTCCGGCCCGGGAATCTGATGCTCGTCGACCTCGACCGTCCCTATGGCTTCAGCTGGCCGGGGTGGGGACGATCGAGGTGTCTCAACGTGCCACTCGATGCGTTGAGCGCAGACCATGACGGGCTCCGACGCGCGGCCGACCGTCTGGGGCACAGCCCGTGTATCCGCCTCTCCGCCGGCACATCAGGGGCCTGTGCATCGGACGTGGACTGGATCTGCAGGAGCTCACTCTCGTCGGGTTCTCCACCGGCGGTGGCGAGGTCACGTGATACATCGGGCGGCACGGCACCGATCGGGTGGCGCAACTCGTTGCCCGACCACGTCTGCGACGACCGCCCGTGCCCACGACGGGCGTGCGCGATGGCCCGGTACCCGTTCCGCCGATCATCATGGGCCACTCCTTCGGAGGCGTGCTCACGCAGTTGCTGCTCGACCGCGGGCTCGGTGCCGCGGCGGTCGTGATCTATTCGGCGCCAACCGAAGGCGCACGCACACAGCCACTCTCACAGGTGCGATCGCTGTTCCCGATCCTCAAACGATTCTCGAACCGCCACAAGGCCGCCGGCTTCACACCCCGGGAGTGGCAGTACGCGTTCACCAACACCCTGAGCGAGGAGGACTCGCGTGCGGTGTACGACCGATATGCGATCCCCGCGCCCGGCTCGTGGGTGTGGGTGTGGAAGTACGGTGTCTTCGCCAACCTCACGCCGGGACATCAGGAGACCTGGGTGGACTACCGGCGCGACGACCGCGCGCCGCTGCTCTTCATCGCCGGCGGGGCAGACCACATCATGCCGCCGGCGGTGAACAGGTCGAACGCCAAGAAGTACCGCCGGTCGAAGGCGGTGACGGACTACCACGAATTCGCCGGACGGTCGCACTGGACCTGTGGTGAGCCCGGGTGGGAACAGGTCGCCGACCACGCGCTCCGGTGGGCCGAGGACCACGCGACGCGAGGGGCGTTGCCTGCGTGACCCTTCGTGGCTCGCTTCGCTCGCACCTCAGTAACTGCGGCCTGGCGGCCGTCGTGGACCACGAAAGACCCCCCTCTGCTCCCTGAGGT
>NZ_JBHYNC010000066.1:0-19897 GCF_042743165.1 Gordonia sp. NPDC058843 | reverse complement strand
CCACCAGCATCAATCGCCTCCCAAAACCCTCCACAAACCTCCACGCCACACCAGCCTCAACAGTCAGGCTGTTGCGCTGACCACTTGAACCTGCCTAGTCGCGGCCGCTCGCCGGGGTGGTTTTCAGGGGTGCTTCTCCGGGGTGAAAGCAGGTGCGCGACTCGCGGCCACCGACTCCGATCAGGTCGTACGCGCGAGCCGGACGAAATCCTCGACATCGAGCTTCTCGCCCCGCACACCGGGGTCGATACCCGCTTCGCGCAGCCGGCGTTCGGCCTCGGCCGGCGAGCCTGCCCAGCCGGCCAGCGCCGAGCGCATCGTCTTGCGGCGCTGGGCGAATGCGGCGTCGATCGCGGCGAACACCTGCTGCCGGGCGGCCGGGTCGGTCGAGTGGTCGTCGGTGCGCTCGATGCGGACGAGTCCCGATTCGACCTTGGGTTCGGGCCAGAACACGTTGCGCCCCACCGACCCGGCTCGGCTCACCCGGCCGTGGTAGCGCGCCTTGACGCTCGGCACGCCGTAGGTGCGACTGCCGGGACCCGCGGCGAGGCGGTCGGCCACCTCGGCCTGCACCATGACGAGAGCGGTGGTGATCTCGGGGAACAGTCCGAGCAGGTGCAGCAGGACCGGCACCGAGACGTTGTACGGCAGGTTCGCGACGAGCGCGGTGGGCACCACCGGGAGGTCGTCGCGCGTCACGTGCAGCGCGTCGGCGAGCACGACCTGGAAGTTGTCCTGCCGGCTCGGCGCGAACTCCTCGATCGTCGACGGAAGCCGTTGCGCCAGAATCGGATCGATCTCGATCGCGATGACCTTACCGGCGGTTCCGAGCAGGGCGAGCGTCAGCGAACCCAGGCCGGGGCCCACCTCGAGGACGGTGTCGTCGGCGCCGACACCCGAGGCCGCGACGATGCGCCGGACGGTGTTGGCGTCGTGGACGAAGTTCTGACCGAGCGATTTCGTCGGCCGGATGCCGACCTCGGCGGCCAGCTCACGGATCTGCGCGGGCCCGAGCAGACGCGGCGCGCCGGGAGGTGTCTCGTCGATCAGCGCAGACCCAGCTTGGACGAGCAGGACGGCCACGCGCCCCAGCCCTGGACCGCCTGGGTCTTCTTCGCGATGGCGATCTGCTCCTCACGGGTGGCGAGATCGGCACGCGGCGCGTATTCCGTCCCACCCCAGCGTTCCCAGGTGTTCTGGTCGAACTGGACGCCGCCGTAGAACCCGTTGCCGGTGTTGATGGCCCAGTTGCCGGTGGCCTCACAGGCCGCCAGCGCGTCCCAGACGGAGCCCAGGGGCACGAACGGGGCGCCCGGCTTGGTGCCGATGCGCACCGTCGCGGCGACGGGCTCGGCGAGCACCTCGCTCGTCAGCTTGTCGCGCTTGACCACTCGGCCGTTGACGGTGGTGACCTTGTACGTCACGCGCGCCTCGCCGGGAGTGCCCTTCTCCTCGACCACCTTGCGGTCGCGGATGAGGGTCGGGTCTTCTTTCTTGATCTCCGGCGGCGCGACAGGCTCGGTGACGGTGACGTCCTCGGTCGTGATGCGGGTGACGACGATCTTGAGGTTCGGGGTGATCTTGGTGTCGGCGGCCGGTGTGACCTTGTCCTCGGCACCCAGTGGGGTCCCGAGTGACTCGAGGAGGTCCTTGACGGTGTGCGCGGCGACGTTCGGGCGCTTCTTGGCGGGCCCGTCGACGAGAGTCACCGGCTTGGGCAGGGCGACCTCGATCTGACCGCCGCCCACCGGCAGCTCATCGCCGAAGGCGGTCTCCTCGGCGGCGTGGGAGAGTCCACGCTCGGCCATCAGCTGTTCCACGGTCGAGGCGTTGGTGACGATGGTCTCGCGCTTGCCCTCGATGTCGAGGGTGAGTTCCTTGAGCTTGTTCACGGTGATGGTCTGGCCGTCGCCGAATCCCGAATCGGGCGCCGGACTCACCTTGTCGCCGTCGGCTGGTGCCAGCCCCTCGGACTCCAGGAGGCTTTCGACGGACATCGCCATCGTGGACACATGGCGAACGTCGCCGTCGACGTCGATCGCGACGTTCTTGTGCATGCTGACGCCCATGATCCCGCCGGCCGCGATGGTGGCGCAGACAGCACCGACGGCGACGCGGACACGCAACGAGTCCGAGCCGTTGATCTTGGCGAACACCGATCTGGGCGTTACCGAGGTGGACGACTCTGATTTCGGCATGGAAGGCAAGGGCACGACATCCTGATAGGCAACACTGGCTCCACGTCAGCCGGGTGCATCAGCACGTCGGCCAGGCGGATCACAGTACGATAACGAACCGGCCAGATTATGGCAAAGGGATGCTGTAGACGCGCCGGGCGTTCGCCCCGAGGACCCGCGCCATCTCCGCGTCCGTGACACCGCGCACCGCGGCCAGTGCGCGCGCCGTGTACGGCAGGCAATAGGACTGATTCGGCTGGCCACGGTAGGGATGCGGCGTCAGGAACGGCGCGTCGGTCTCGACGAGAATCTGATCGTCGGGGACCAGTTCGGCCGCGATTCGGAGTTCGTCGGCGTTGGCGAAGCTCACAGTTCCGGCGAAGCTGAGCATGAACCCACGGTCGACACATTCGCGTGCAACATTTCGGTCACCGGAGAAGCAGTGCATGATCACGGACTCGGGCGCACCTTCGGCGGCGAGGATGTCGAGGAGATCCCCGTCGGCCTCGCGGTTGTGGATCATCAGCGGCTTGCCCACACGCTTGGCGAGGTCGATGTGCCACCGGAAGGTCTCGTGCTGCACCTCGGGCGACGCGCACTCGTCGGACTTTCCGGGCCAGTAATAGTCGAGCCCCGTCTCGCCCACCGCGACGACCCGCGGATGACGCACCATCTGTTCCAGTTCGGCCGCGGTCTCGTCGTCCAGGTCGCCGGCATGCATCGGATGCAATGCCACGGCCGCGTAGACCCGGTCGTCCCATTCCGCGGCGGCGACCGCCCATCGCGCGTCGATCATGTCGTCGGCGACGGTGACCACGTGGTCGACACCGACGGCCTGCGCGTGATCGCAGATCGCGCGCACCGCCTCGGCATCGCGTCCACCGCACGCAGCGAGGTGGGTGTGCGCGTCGACGAGGCCCGCCAGCGGCGCCGGGTCCGGCGGTGGTTCGCGCCGGCGACGCTTCTTGGCGGCCTTGTTGCTCAGGGTCTCGCCGCCACTCGACTCCGCATCACCCGTGTCCGGGCCACCAGGGGCGTCGCTCATGGCACCCACCTTGACATAGAGCGCCGGGCCGGCCCGCTGCGGCCGGTCACCCCTAGAGCGTCACCGTGCCCTCGATCACCGTCGCGGTGTCGCCGCCGATCCAGATGTTCTCGCCGTCGTCGTCGACGTGGATGCGTCCGGCGCGGCCGAGTGCCGCGCCCTGTGCGGCGACGTAGGACGCCGGCGCCTGCCCGGTGGCGCGCAACCACATCGCGATACCGGCGTTGAGGCTGCCCGTCACCGGGTCCTCGGGCACGCCGATGCCGGGCACGAATGCCCGCACCTCACCGAAGACCTCGCCATCGCCAGAGCCGTATCGCCCGAACAACCCGACCTTGTGATCTCCGAGGGCGGGGATGTCCGGGGTCACCTCGAGCACCCGTTCCCCTGACCCGAGCTGCACCACCATCCAGTCCGGCCCGTTGTCGACCCACTCGGCCGCGAGAACCTCGGCGGTGTCGATCCGGAGGGCGGCGGCGACCTCGGCGACGACGCCGGCGTCGACGGGTCCGGAACGGCGCAGGGGCGGCGCCGCGAAGGCCAGGCGCGCACCCGAACGGCGCAGCCGCACCAGGCCGACCCCGCACTCCTGCACGATGTCCTGCCCGGCGGGCCGGCCACCCGACGTCAGCCAGGCGTGTGCGGAGCCGAGAGTGGGATGCCCGGCGAACGGCAGTTCCCCGTCCGGGGTGAAGATGCGCAGGCGATAGTCGGCGGCGTCATCGGTCGGCGGCAGCACGAACGTCGTCTCCGACAGATTGGTCCAGCGCGCGAACGCGGCCATCCGCTCTTCGGGAATGTCGACGGCGTCGAGCACCACGGCCACCGGGTTACCACCGGTCCCGGTTGCGGAGAACACATCGATCTGGGCGAATCGTCGGGTCATCGGTTCATCCTCTCACTCCCAGTTGTTGCTCGGTCAAAGGTTTTTCGGGTCACGGGCGACGTCCGGACAAGACGTGAACCGGCACGACGGCCGCGACCGGGCGCACGGGACCGGCAGAAAACGGTTCGCCCGGCCGCGCAAATCGCGCCGGAGTCGTCCGGGACGGGTAGCGTGGCGAAGCGTGTTGGGATTGCCAGATTCGATCACCGTCGCGCTGTTCGACCTCGACGGGGTTCTCACAGAGACCGCGGTGCTACACCGCAAGGCATGGAAGAAGGCGTTCGACGCCTTTCTCGCCGCCCGCGTGGGCGGTGCGGACCATGCCGACTTCGTCGAGTTCACCGACCAGGACTACCTGGACTACGTCGACGGACGTCCCCGCGAGGACGGCGTCCGGGCCTTCCTGGCCTCCCGCGGGATCGACGACGTCGACCCGGCGACGGTGACCGCCATCGGAAACGGGAAGAACGACATGTTCCTGGTCAGCCTGGCCGAAGACGGCGGACAGGCCTATCCGGGGTCGGTGCGATATCTCGAGGCCGCGCGGGACGCCGGCCTCCGGATCGCGGTGGTGACCTCGTCGAAGAACGGAGCAGCAGTGCTGGATGCAGCAGACCTGTCGAAATTCGTCGAGGTCAGGGTGGACGGCCTCGACATCGTGTCGAAGGGACTGAAAGGCAAACCCGCTCCCGACTCGTTCCTCCTCGGTGCCGAACAGATGGGCGTCGAACCCGGCGCAGCGGTCGTCTTCGAAGACGCGATCTCCGGCATCCAGGCCGGCAGCGCGGGAGCGTTCGGCTACGTCGTCGGCGTCGACCGTGTCGGTGGCGGCCAGGCCGAGGCCATGCGCGCGGCCGGTGCCGACATCGTTGTGAACGACCTCGACGAATTGCTCCCCGCATGACCGCCGAGCACGGCCACGACTTCGGGTTCGAGATCCACCCGTGGCAGCTGAAATGGCGCGGTGGGGTCGACCTCGACATGCTCGGCCGAACCGAGACGCTCTTCGCATTGTCCAACGGCCACATAGGTTTACGCGGGTCATTCGAAGAGGGTGAGCCCGTCGACCATCCCGGTACCTACCTGAACGGTTTCTACGAGCTGCGCGGCCTGCCCTACGCGGAGAGCGGTTACGGCTATCCCGAATCCGGACAGACCGTCGTCAACGTGACCGACGGCAAGATCATCCGGTTGCTCGTCGAGGACGAGCCGATGGATCTGCGGTACGGGCGTACCGAAGAGCACGAGCGGACACTGGACTTCCGCACCGGAACCCTGCGTCGCCACACGGTGTGGACCTCGCCGACCGGCCGCAAGGTCCGGATCAAGTCCGAGCGGCTCGTGTCCTTCACCAAGCGGACGATCGCGGCGATCCGGTACGAGGTCGAACCGGTCGACGAGGACATGAAACTCGTTCTGCAATCCGATCTTCTGGCCAACGAGCCGGTCCCGGCGCCGGGCAACGACCCCCGCCTGGCGGCCGCGCTCGACAACCCGCTGGTCTCCGATCTCGCCACCTGCCGCAACTACTGGGGAATGCTGGTCCACCACACCAAGAAATCCGGCCTGCACATCGCGGCGGGCATGGACCACGAGATCTACTTCCCCGACAAGGCCGACACCTTCATCCGTGCCGACGGTGACCTGGCGCGTCTGACCATCGCCGCCAACGTGCCGAAGGGCAAGAGCCTCACCCTCACCAAGTACATGGGGTACGGCTGGTCGGCCCGACGCTCGGTCCCGGCGCTGCGGGCCCAGGTCGACGCAGCGCTCGCGATGGCGATGGAGACCGGCTGGGATTCACTCAAAGCCGACCAGGTCCGCTACCTCGAGGACTTCTGGCGCGACGCCGACGTCGAGCTCGACGGCGATCCCGAACTGCAGCAGGCGGTCCGGTTCGCGCTGTTCCACGTGCTGCAGGCGGGCGCGCGCGGTCAGTCCCGCGCCATCCCGGCCAAGGGCCTCACCGGTCCGGGGTACGACGGCCACACCTTCTGGGACACCGAGAGTTTCATCCTGCCGATGCTCACCTACACGGTGCCCGCCGCGGCCGGTGAGGAACTGCGGTGGCGGCACTCCACCATGGACAAGGCCAAGGCGCGCGCGGCCGAACTCGGTCAGCGCGGGGCCATGTTCCCGTGGCGTTCCATCAACGGCGACGAGTGTTCGGGGTACTGGCCGGCAGGCACGGCGGGCGTGCACGTCTCCGCCGACATCGCGAACGCCACGGCCCGGTACCTCCGTGCCACCGACGACGAACAGTTCGAAACCGAGTGCGGCGTCGAGCTTCTCGTGGAGACTGCGCGCCTGTTCGCCGGGTTGGGGCATCACGACGTCAACGGCAAGTTCCGCATCGACGGCGTGACCGGCCCCGACGAGTACACCGCCGTCGTGAACAACAACACCTTCACCAACCTCGCGGCACAACAGAACCTGCGCGACGCGGTCGCCGCGGTACATCGTCGGCCCGACCTCGCCGAGCAGTTCGGGGTCACGACCGCCGAGGCGGCGCATTGGGAAGCATGTGCCGACGACATGACGATCCCCTACGACGACGCACTCGGCGTCCACCAGCAGTGCGAATCGTTCACGCTGCTGGCCGCCTGGGATTTCGAGTCATCGGTCGGACGCTATCCGCTGCTGCTGAACTACCCGTACTACGACCTCTATCGCAAGCAGGTCGTCAAGCAAGCCGACCTGGTCTTCGCGACCTACCTGTTCGGCGACGCCTTCACCCCCGAGCAGAAGCTGCGCAACTTCGACTACTACTACCCGCTCACCGTCCGCGACTCGTCGCTGTCGGCGTGCTGCGAGGCGGTCACGGCCGCCGAGGTCGGCTACCCCGACCTCGCCTACGACCTGCTCGCCGAGTCGGTGTTCACCGATCTGCACGACCTGCACAACAACGTCAGCAGCGGCCTGCACATCGCGGCACTCGCCGGCGCCTGGACCGACTGCGTCGCGGGTTTCGGCGGCATGCGCGACTTCGGCGGGAACATCACGTTCGCGCCGCGGCTCCCGAAACGGTTGACCTACATGTCCTTCCGCATGATCATCCGGGACTCGAAGATCGTGGTCGCCGTGGACAAGGACAACGCGACGTACCGGTTGTTGTCGGGTCCGCCGATCGACCTGGCCCATCACGGTGAAAAGTTCACCCTCGAGTCCGCCCCGGTGACCGTGCACATCCCGGAGCTCGCGTACCGCGAGCCGCCGAAGGCGCCGCCGGGGTGCGATCCGTATCGCCGGGAGATCTAGCGGTGTCCGAGACACACCACTCGACCCGCGGCGCTTGACCTTCACACTGTGTCAAGCGATCAGATCGGTGGTGAAGGAGGTGGTCGACGATGACCGACCAGACAACTCACCCACTCGATCCAGCCCTGCTGGCCGCCCTCGCGGCGGATGATGCCTCGACGCGGCTTCGGGCCGCGATGGCTGCGGGCAGCAACCCGCATCCGGGGTATGCGGACGACCTCATCCGACGCTGCGCCGTCGAGCCGGACTTCTTCGTCCGCGACATGCTGACGTGGGCACTGACGCGGTTGCCCGCCGAACTCACGGTGCCCGGACTCATCCCCGAACTGGGGTCGCCGTCGCCGCAGGCCCGGGCTCAGGCCCTGCACACCCTGTCGAAGATCGGCGACCGCTCGGCTTGGGCGTCGATCACCGCCGCGCTCCTGCACGACGCGGATGACGAGGTGGCGCGCACCGCCTGGCGGACCGCTGTCGTCCTCGTCCCGGCCGGCCGGGAGACCTGGCTTGCAAACGAGTTGGCAGGCGAACTAGGCCGTGGGGCCATGGACGTCCAACGGAGTCTCAGCCGTGCGCTGGCCGAACTCGGGGACGCCACCGTCGGTCCGCTCACCGCCGCGAAGAAGCACGGTGACCGCGCGGTGCGTGCACACGTGGCCGCCACGGAACGACTGATCGACGATCCGGACAGCGACTTCGCCGCCGCACTGGAGTTCGCCACGCGGTTGGTGAACAGCGATGCGGCAGAGGAGGATCTGCCGCACTTGGAGCCAGAGGGCGAGACGTAACGGTGCTGATCGGTGAGGTGGCGCGGCACACCGGCCTGAGTAGCAGGATGCTGCGCCACTACGACTCGCTCGGGCTCGTGCGGCCCACCGGCCGGACCGCGGGCGGCTACCGGGAATACTCCGATGCGGACCTCGAGCGGCTCATGCACGTCGAGAGCCTCCGATTGCTCGGGCTCTCGCTGCGCGAAGTCGGCCGCGCGCTCGACGAGCCGGGGTTCGCGCCGGACACACTCATGAACCGCCTCGTCGACGACGCGAAAGCGAGGATGGCGGCAGATGCCCAGCTCCTCGCGCGCCTACAGAGCGTCCAGGGCGCCGGGCCCTCCGAGTGGTCCGCCGTGCTGGGAGTTGTCAATCTGCTTCGCGCCGTGGAGTCCGAGAACGCAGCGCACCGACAGACTGCTGCGATGCTGGCCGGCGAGGTCAGAGTGTCCGGAGACTCGCTGGCGGACGCTATCCTGAAGGAACCGGATCACAACGTCGCCGGTGCGCTTCGGTGGGCCCTCGCGCAGAGACCGGGCGGTGTCGACCGGCTCACCGAGGGAGCCGCGGACCCTGATCCGGCCATCCGACGCCGGGCCGTCACCGCACTCGCCGCGATCGAGGAGACCCCCCAGGTCCGGTCACTGCTCGAAGAACTGCTCGACGACCCCGACGCCGCCGTCCGGCGCACCGCCGCCCTGACTCTCGGGCGCCGCGGTGCAGCAGCCGCGGTGGACACGCTGGTGGAACTCATCGCCGCCGGAGACCGCGACGTCGAGGCGGCCGAGATCCTCGCCGGCCACGAAGCCCACCGCGAACGGATCGTCGACCTCCTCGTCGACCGCCTGGGCGCCGATCCAGACCCGGCCGTGCGATCCCGCCTCGTGCAGGCGCTCGCCGAGATCCCCGGCGCCGCTGCGACTTCGGCGCTTCAGACCCACATCTGCGACGCCGACGAGATGGTCGCGCGCACAGCGATCGTGATTCTGGACCGACGACCGCAGGACTGATCGATCATCCGCTGGATCACCTGGGACGGCGGCGGGACCGGCAAACCGACAGGCGGCGGAGGTCAGAAATCGTCCGGACCGTAATTGGGTGCCGTCGCGCCCGGTCGGTAGTCTGTTGGGCACTATGGCACCCGATCTGACCAGCCCTGATCCGTCCGGCGCATCCCACGGCGGCGGACGCCCGTACTACATCACCACCGCGATCGCCTACCCCAACGGCGCTCCGCACATCGGGCACGCCTACGAGTACATCTCCGCCGATGCACTGGCGCGGTTCAAGCGACTCGACGGATTCGACGTCCGGTTCCTCACGGGCACCGACGTCCACGGGCAGAAGATGCAGCAGACCGCCGCTGCGGAGGGCATTCCCACCGCCGAACTCGCGAAGCGGAACTCCGATCGGTTCCAGGCCCTGCAGGAACGGCTCGGATCCAGCTTCGAACGCTTCATCCGCACCTCCGACGAGGACCACAAGCGGGCGTCGGAGGAACTGTGGAAGCGGATGAGCGACCGCGGTGACATCTACCTCGACAAATACTCCGGCTGGTACGACGTCCGGGACGAGACGTTCTACGCCGAGGGCGACACCCGACTCGACGAAGCCGGCGAGCGTGTCGCCACCGACACCGGGCATGTCCTCACCTGGACCGAGGAGGAGACCTACTTCTTCCGGCTCTCGGCGTACCAGGACAAACTGCTGGAGCTGTATGAGTCGCAGCCGGAGTTCGTCGGGCCCGACGTCCGGCGCAACGAGGTCATCAGTTTCGTCAAGGGCGGCCTGACCGATCTGTCGGTGTCGCGCACCACGTTCGACTGGGGCGTCCCGGTCCCCGGCCATCCCGAACACGTCATGTACGTGTGGGTCGACGCTCTGACCAACTACCTGACGGGCGTCGGATTCGTCGACGACCCGGAGACCTTCGCACGGTTCTGGCCGGCCGACCTGCACATCATCGGCAAGGACATCATCCGGTTCCACTGTGTCTACTGGCCCGCGTTCCTGATGAGTGCCGGGGTGGAGCTGCCCAAACGGGTGTTCGCGCACGGATTCCTGTTCAACAAGGGCGAGAAGATGAGCAAGTCGGTCGGCAACGTCGTCGACCCGGAGAACCTCATCGACGAGTTCGGCCTCGACCCCGTGCGCTACTTCTTCCTCCGCGAGGTGTCCTACGGTCAGGACGGTTCGTATTCGGCCGAGGCGATCGTGTCCCGCATCAACGCCGACCTCGCCAACGAGTTCGGCAACCTGGCCCAGCGCAGCCTGTCGATGATCGGCAAGTACTTCGACGGCGTCCTACCTGCGCCGGCCGGACTCACCGACGCCGACGCCGCGCTGCTGGCGCGTGCCGATTCGCTGCTCGACACCGTGCGGCACCACATCGACAACCAGGCCATCCACCTGGCGCTCGAGACCCTCTGGTCGACTCTGGCCGAGACCAACCGGTACATCTCCGCGCAGGAACCGTGGAAGGTCGCCAAGACCGATCTCGAGCGCACCGGCACGGTCCTCTACGTCTGCGCCGAGGTCGTGCGCATCGTCGCACTCCTGAGCCAGCCCGTCATGCCGGAATCGTCGAACAAGATCCTCGACCTCCTCGTCGTCGGCGACGATCGTCAGTTCACCGCCACCACCACGCGCCTGGAACCCGGTACCGCGCTACCCAAGCCGGCACCCGTGTTCCCCCGGTACGAGAACTGAACCCGCACATCGACAATGGTCGCGGCGGACGGGGTGGGGTCTGACCTACTCGGCGGGAGCGCGGCGGCGCCGGCACTCGATGTGCTTCACGCACTGCACGCCGAGACCGTTGCGCGTCGCCTACCGCCGCCCGCGGCGCTGATCGGTGACTGGTACGACGCCGACGCCGTCATCGCACCGTCTGTCGAACTGACGCCCGGGTGCCGCCCGCCCGACGACCCGGATCGGTTCTGGTTCGGCTACCTCGGATTCCCGGTCCGGCCGCACGACGCGTCGCTACCGCCGGACGTCGGCGGACACACCGACGGTGTGCTCGTGCTCCGCGACGGTCGCTGGAGTCGTATCGGCACCGGCATCCCCGACTGGGCGGAGGCGGTCGTGCACGCGGCCGGGGATCGTCGAGACTCCGCGGCGCGTCACCGGACCGAGGCCAGGCCGACAGCCGAATGGATTCCCCCGGAACGCATCCCGCACCTGGACGCCATCGCGGAGTGTCTCGAGGCGATCCGCGCCGGGGAGGTCTACCAGGCATGCGTGTGCACCCGCTTCACCGGAACGCTGAGCGGGCAGCCGGTCGACTTCTTCGCCGAGCTCGCCGGGGC
Organism: Gordonia sp. NPDC058843; assembly: GCF_042743165.1. NCBI lineage: Bacteria > Bacillati > Actinomycetota > Actinomycetes > Mycobacteriales > Gordoniaceae > Gordonia > Gordonia sp. NPDC058843. The sequence continues at coordinate 8,453 of NZ_JBHYNC010000066.1, read as the reverse complement.
CACCGCACCGGCGAAAGCTGCCTTCCTGCAGGGAGACTGGGGGTCGGTCGCGAGCCTGTCACCGGAGACGTACCTACGTCGGACCGGCAACATCGTCTCGTCGTCGCCGATCAAGGGCACCCTGCCGGCCACCGCCGACCCCGATGCGCTGGCCGCCTCCGCAAAGGACATCGCCGAGAACATCATGATCGTCGATCTGGTCCGCAACGACCTGGGCCGCGTCGCGGTGACCGGTAGCGTGCGCGTACCCGAATTGCTGACGGTGGTGCCCGCCCCCGGTGTCTGGCACCTCGTGTCTCGCGTGGAGGCGATCCTGGCACCGGGCACGGGCAACGACGCAGTCCTCGCAGCGACGTTTCCCCCGGCGTCGGTCACCGGCACCCCGAAACTACGGGCGATGGAGCTGCTCGACGTGTGGGAGGCGGACGCGCGCGGCGTGTACTGCGGAGCGATCGGCATGGCCGGTCCCGATCGTGCGCTCGACCTCAACGTCGCCATCCGGACCGTGGAGATCACCCCCGACGGGACTCTCGCCCTGGGCGTCGGCGGCGGGATCACCATCGACTCCGATCCGGCCAAGGAGTGGCAGGAGTGCCTCGACAAGGCCGCGAGCATCGTGGGGCCGCGCGGTTGGGCATGATCGACCCCCTCTTTGGGTACGATTCCGCCATGACTGTGCCCATCCGGTCGTCCACCGATCTGACGGTGCTCGATCGTGATCTGCGCCGTGACCACGATGCCTTCATGTCGGGCGGCACCCCGCGTGCCGATGTTCCGGGTGATGTCGTCGAATCGTGGGGTCGTGTCCGGTCGGGCAGGCACCGGTCCACCGTCGACGCACACAACCCGGGTCGCATCACGGATGACGAGCTCGAGACCCGCCGCGCCACGCACCCTCTGCGGGACGCCGTGCAGCCACTCCAACGACTGTTCGCGCAGTCCGCGGACGACGCGTCGATGACCCTCGGGGTGTTCGACGCCGACGGCGTGCTGCTGTGGCGGGGAGGTTCGGCATCGGTGCTCCCGGAGGCCGATCGGCTCGAGCTCGTCGAGGGCAGCCGATGGGACGAGGACTCCACGGCGACCACAGCCGTGGGGCTCGCGGTTCATCACCAGCGGCCGACGCGGCTGTTCGGAGCCGAGCACTACTGCAGCTCGCTGCACGGGCTGTTCTGCACCGCCGTGCCGGTGCACGACCATCGCACCGGCGACATGATCGCCATCGCGGGTCTGGCCGGGCCGGCACTGGCGATGCAGCCCGCGGCATCGGCATTCACGTCGGCGCTGGCAGCCCTCGGTGAACACGAGATCACCCTCGCCCATCAGCGCGAGCTCGCCGACCTGCGATTCGCCGGCCAGTCTCAACTGGCCGGTCTGCACGGGCCGGGCCTGCTCATCGACGACGACGGCTGGGTGGCCGAAGGGCGCGGCTGCACTCCGCCCGTCCGCGTCGCCGCACCGACGGACAACATGCGTCAGTTCGTGGCGGGACTCGGGATCTGCGTGGTCGAACGTCTCGGCCAGGGCTGGCTGGTGCGCCCGGCCGGTCCGTCCGGCCCGGTCCTCGCCGAACTGTCGCTCGACGGCGAACCGACCGTCACGGTCACCGGTGACGGCGAGCCATGGCGCACCGTGCTGACCCGTCGGCATGCCCAGATCCTGTTGCTCCTCGCGGATGCCGGCGAGCAGGGTCTCACCTCACAGCGATTGAGTCAGCTGCTGTTCGGCGACGACGGTCACACCGTCAGCGTGCGCGCCGAGCTGTCGAGACTGCGCCGTGTGGTCGGGGCACTCGTCTCGAGCCGGCCGTACCGGCTCGCGCCGCGCGTGGAGTTGCGCGTCAGCCCGGATCAGCTCGACGTCTTTCGAGCACCTGCTGGTAGACGTCGCGTCGAGAGGCACCGGAACCCTGCGTGACCTCGGCACAGGCGTCCTTGAGTCGCAGGCCTCCCGCCACGAGTTCCTCGGCCTGATCGGCGAGGACGTCGATGTCGGGTTCGGCCGCGACGGCACCGGCGATCACGACGGTGATCTCACCGCGGACCCCGTTGCCCGCCCAGTCGGCAAGTTCGGCGAGCGCGCCGCGCCGGACCTCTTCGTAGGTCTTGGTCATCTCTCGACACACCGCGGCGCGCCGGTCCGGACCGAGGATCTCGGCAGCGGCCACCAGCGTGTCGGCGAGCCGGTGGGGCGACTCGAAGAACACCGCCGTCCGGGGCTGGGCGACCAGTTCGCGGAGCCACGCCGCCCGCGCACCGGGCTTGCGGGGAGCGAAACCCTCGAAGCAGAACCGTTCGGAGGGCAGCGCCGACACCGCGAGAGCCGTCGTCACCGCCGACGGCCCGGGCAGTGCCGTGACCGGCAGTCCGGCGTCGGCGCACGCCACGACCACCCGGTATCCGGGATCGCTGACCGACGGCATCCCGGCGTCGGTGATGAGCAACACGGTCTGCCCCTCGGCGATCGCGCGGACGAGACCGGGGGTGCGTGCGGCCTCGACCTGGTCGTAATAGCTGACGAGCCGCCCGCCGATCTCGACGTCGAGGGCCGCGGCCAGCGAGCGGGCGCGCCGGGTGTCCTCGGCGGCGACGATGTCCGCGGTCTGCAACGCCGCGCGCAGACGTGGCGAGGCGTCGTCGACCCGTCCCATCGGGGTGGCCGCCAGCACCAGGCGGCCACGCTCGTCCGAGACGGGAGCGGCATCGGCGATCACGTCGGCGTCGGGCGGCACGAGCGCATCGTCGTCGGAGTGGGGCTCGCCGTCGAAGTGGGCCGTACCGGGCTGGGCGGTGTTCATCGTCAGCCAGCTTACGAGGGACCACTAGGATCGATCGGGTGACCATCACCGCCGTGCACGACACCCCGGTGTCCGGCGGCGACTCACGGCCCGCGATCCCGTCACCTCGCCTGGGGCCGCAGGTTCCCTCGCCGCTGTTCGGCGCACCCGACCGGGGCCGTGGACTCCTCGTCGGCGTCGTCATCGCCCTCATCGCGACGGTCACCCGCTTCTGGGCCCTGACCCATCCCACCGACAAGGGCACGCCGGTCTTCGACGAGAAGCACTACGTCCCGCAGGGGTGGCAGGTGCTGTCCGGCGGCAACTGGATCGAGGACAATCCGGCGTACGGCCTGGTCGTGCACCCGCCGGTCGGGAAGTGGATGCTGGCCGCGTCCGAGGCGGTCTTCGGTTACGGCCCACTCGGATGGCGCGTCGCGCCGGCCATCTCGGGCGTCCTCGTCGTCGTGCTGATCTACTGCGCGGTGCGGCGGCTCACGCGCTCGACCCTGGTGGGCGCGATCGCGGGCGTGTTCGCGATCTGCGACGGCGTGCTGTTCGTGCAGTCCCGGATGGGCATGCTCGACATCTTCCAGACCCTGTTCATCGTGGCAACTTTCGCCGCCCTCATCGCCGACCGTGACCAGGTACGAGAGCGCATGTACCGCGTCCACCTCGAGGGCCGCATCGCCGACAGCCCCTTCGGCCCCCGGCTCGGCTTCCGCTGGTACCGGTTCACCGCGGGTGTGATGCTGGGGCTGAACTGCGGCACCAAATGGTCGGGCATCTACTACGTCATCTTCTTCACCGCACTCGCGATCGGTTTCGACGTCGCCGCCCGCCGCGCGTACCACGTCCAGCGCCCCTGGGTGGGCACGCTGGTGCGCGACGTCGTCCCGAGCGGCGCGAGTCTCGCGGTGATGCCCGTCGTCATCTACTTCCTGACCTACATCCCCTGGTTCACCAGCGAGACGGCCGTGTACCGCTACCAGGAGGGCAACACGATCGGTACCGGCGGCCCGTTCGCCTGGGTGCCCGGCGTCTGGCGGTCGCTGTGGTACTACGAATCGGGCATCCTCGAATTCCATTCGGGGCTCACCAATTCCGCGGGTAACCACCATCCGTGGGAGTCGAAACCGTGGACATGGCCGATGAGCCTGCGCCCCATGCTCTATGCGCTCGAGAACGGTCCGGACCAGTGCGGCGCCGGCGAGTGCGTGCGCGCGCAGATGCTGATCGGTTCGCCCGCACTCTGGTGGCTGTCCCTGCCGATGCTGCTCTGGGGACTCTGGTCGTGGATCGTGCGCCGTGACTGGCGTTACGCGGCCGTCCTCGTCGGCTATTTCGCCGGCATCCTGCCGTGGTTCCTCGCCCTCGACCGGCAGATGTACTTCTTCTATGCGACCGTCCTGGCGCCGTTCCTGGTGATGGGACTGGCGCTGTGTTGCGGCGACCTGCTGCGTTCGGCCGCGGCGACGGCACGCGCCCGACCCGAGCGTCGCGCCCTCGCGATCATGGTCGTCGCGATCTATGTGGGTCTGGTCGTCGTCAATTTCGTGTGGCTGTGGCCGATCCTGACCGGTTCCCCGATATCGCCCGCCCTCTGGCGACAGCAGATCTGGCTGCCCAGCTGGGGCTGAGCAGACGATTCGGGCGGGCCGCGCGTGGTACGCGGTCCGCCCGGATCGGGTGTTCGTCGCCCGTCGAGGGCATCGGTTGCTACACCGCGGGTCCGGTCAGCCGGTCGGTGTCGCGCTGGCCGCTGTCCTCACCGGTCGGGCCGGCGGGTGCCGACCCGTCGGTGGCCCCGTCGGAACCGGTGGACCCATTGGACCCGGTGGATCCGTTGGACTCGGCACCGTTCGCCTGATCGACGAAGTCGGGATCGATCTTCTCCAGGTGCCGGACGGCGTCGGCGTCGATCGATTCGAGTTCGCCGGTGGCGATGGCCACCGCCTGCTCGCGGACGTGTTCGTCGACCTGGGCCGACAACACGTGGCGGGAGACGATCAGCGGGTCGCGCCGGAGGTCGAGGTAGAGCGACAGGCACATGCCGATCATCACCACGACGAACGGCAGGGCGGCGATGATCGCCATCGTCTTGATGCCCTCGAGGGCGTCGTCGCCGCTGATGGCCAGCAGCAGTGCTGCCACCACGCCCGTCAGCACACCCCAGAACACCGTCAGCGAACGCGACGGATGTTCGACGCCGCGCTGCGAGAGGGTGCCCATCACGAGGGATGCCGAGTCGGCGCCGGAGACGAAGAAGATGCCGATCAGGATCATCACCAGAGCCGAGGCGACACCGGCCCAGGGAAGGTGGGCGAGCACCTCGAACAAGGTCGCCTCGCTGGCCGCGGTGGCCGGGTCGAACGCCAGGGTTCCTTCGATGTCCTGATGGATCGCGGTTCCGCCGAAGACGCTGAACCACACCAGCGAGACCGTCGTCGGTACGACCATCACGCCGATCACGAACTCGCGGATGGTGCGCCCACGGCTGATCTTCGCGAGGAACAGGCCCACGAACGGGGTCCAGGAGACCCACCACGCCCAGTAGAAGATCGTCCAGTCGGCCAGCCACTGGTGACCGGCCTCGGTGGTGACCGTCGCGTCCGAGCGTGCCGCGAAGGTCGTGAGATCGGTGAAGTAGGCGCCCAGAGTGGTCGGGAGCAGGTTCAGGATGAAGATCGTCGGGCCGACCACGAAGACGAACAGGGCCAGCACCACGGCGAGCACCATGTTGATGTTCGACAGCCACTGGATCCCGCGGGCGATACCCGACACAGCCGACGCGACGAACGCCGCGGTGAGGACCGCGATGATCGCGACGAGCAGCATCTTCGTCGGCTCGTTCACCCAGCCGAGGAAGTCGAGGCCCGAGCCGATCTGCAGTGCGCCGAGACCCAGCGAGGCCACGGTGCCGAACAGCGTCGCGAAGATCGCCAGGATGTCGATGACCTTCCCGCCGGGACCGTTGGCCACCCGGGGTCCGAGAAGACGCGTGAACACCGCACTCATGAGCTGGGTCCGGCCCAGCCGGTAGGTGCTGTAGGCCAGCGCCAAACCGACGACGGCGTACATCGCCCACGGGTGGAAACCCCAGTGGAACATCGTCGTCGCCATGGCCGCACGGATGTCGTCGGGAGCGATTTCCGGTGGCGGACTGGCGAAGTGGTAGAGCGGCTCGTATGCACCGAAGAACATGAGCCCGATGCCCATGCCGGCGCTGAACATCATCGCGATCCAGCTCACGGTGCGGAACTGCGGCTTCTCCCCGGTCCGGCCGAGGGGAATCCGCCCGTACTTGGAGACGGCGAGGAAGATCGCGAAGATCACGAAGGCCGTCGCGGAGAGAATGAACAGCCAGCCGAGGTTGTTGGTGATCCAACTCAACACCTCGGTGGTGGTCGTGTTGAGGCTCTCCTTGTCCCCTATCCCCCAGATCACGAAGGCGATGACCAGCACCGCGGTGACCGTGAAAACCACCGGGTCCAGTGTCTGCTTCGGACGCCCGGTGATCACATCCTGTTCACTTGTCATCGTTCAAGCCAATCAATCTCGGTGCATCTATTCAAGTTCGTCCGAGCACACGGTTGAGCATCTCAACGATCACTGGATCGTCGAGGCCCAGCTCACGAGCGGTTTCGACGTACTGCTGGGCGGCCTGAAAACCAGCGTCGAGCGCGTCGTGGCGACCCGCCTTGACGAACGAACCCTGCCGCCCGCGGGTCTCGATGACGCCTGCGGCCTCGAGCTCCCGGTAGCTGCGCGCAACCGTGTTGGCGGCCACGCCGAGTCGTGACGCGAGGGCCCGCACCGTGGGGAGGCGTTCGCCGGTGAGCAACTCGCCGGACTCGAGGAGGTCGATGACGCCGACCCGCACCTGCTCGAAGGGCGGCCGGTCGGAATCTGTGTCGATCCGCAGCGAATCGAGTGCGGACCGGTTGTCGGTGCCCGACGGTTCCGGAGATGACTGGTCTGGTGTCATGACGCGTCCGTCACCGTGGCTCACGGGCGAGCGGACACGACATACACCGCGGCCCGCCGCGGCCCGAACCCAGTTCGCGGCCCTCGATCTCGATGACCTCGATACCCGAATCACGCAGGCGCCGATTGGTCTCCACGTTTCGGTTGTAGGACACCACCACCCCGGGAGCGAGGGCGAGGATGTTGTTGCCGTCGTCCCATTGCTCCCGCTCGGCGGTCACCGGGTCGAGACCGGTGTCGATGACGCGCAGCTTCGTGATGCCCATCGCCTCGGCCGCCGCGTCCAGGAAGGGCCGCTCCCCGGTGATCCGGACCGCGTCGGTGGCGGCGTCGTGGACGAGGGTGAAGGCGGACATGGTGTCGCGGATCTTGGGGTACATCACCACGGCGTCGGTGTCGACCATCGTGCAGACGGTGTCGAGGTGCATGAAGGCGCGTGACTGCTCGATCGGGACCGCGAGCACGGTGTGCGCCAGATGATCGTCGAACAGGCTGCGCGCCAGCGCTTCCGCCCCGGCGGGCGTGGTCCGTTCGCCGACCCCGACGGCCACCACACCGGCGGCGAGCAACAGCACGTCGCCGCCCTCGACCGGCGCGACCTGTGACTCGTAGGCCCGCCGGGCTCCGGTGAACCGCGGATGGTGTGCGTAGATGAGATCGGTCAGCGACGTCTCCCGCGCGCGGGCCGGCAGCGCGAGCGAGGTGATCGCGAATCGTCCGCCGATCCAGAACGAACTGTCGCGGGTGAACAACAGATTCGGCAGTGGTTCGATGGCGAACTCGGGCCCGTGATGCATCCGCCGCACCAGCGATGACCGCTCGGCGGACGGGGTGATCGGCAACTCGTCGAACGTCATCCCGGCCATCAGCACGTAGGCGAGATCGGCCGGCGACAACCCCCGCAGATGGGTGGCGAGATCCTCTGCGAGGTGCGTTCCCAACCGGCGCGCGCTGACGGCCGCCGCGATGCCCTGGATTCGCGCGGCACCGCTGTGCGCGATGGTCTCGGCGAGCAGGTCGCCGAGCAGGTAGACGTCGACTCCCCGCTCGCGGAGCACCTCTGCGAACGCATCGTGCTCCTCCTGCGCGCGACCGACCCACGGGAGACCGTCGAACAGGAGCTGGTCGTTGTTGCGCGGGGTGAGCCGGCGGAGCTCGTCGCCGGGACGATGCAGCATGACCGCCCGCAGGGCGCCGACCTCCGAATCGGCGCCGAGGGCGTAGTCGTATCCCGGCGCGCGGCCGTCGCCGAACGTCATGGGCTCACGCGCCCTGCGGCCCGCTGAGCCGGGAGATCCGACTGCCCTGCACCGGTCATCGCTCAACCGTAATTCGTCGCCCGCCCTCGCACATCACTCATCGTCGTCGCGGGGCTTCGTGTCGGTCGGCGTCATCATCGGACCGTCACCCACGATCACCGGCGCGGTCTCCCGCGCGAACACCCACATGACCAGTGCGACCGCCGCCACCACACCGGTCAGCACGAACGCCGGGCCGAATCCGACCCGGTCGGCGACGAACCCCACGATCACCGGTCCGGTCACGGCACCGAGGTCCGAGGACATGCCATAGGCGGCCAACGCCGAGCCGCCCTGCTGCCGATTGCCGAGGACGTCGGCGAGCGCGGCCTGATGGGTGGGCGCGAACAGTCCCGATCCCACCCCGGCGACCACCGACAGCGCCAGTGCGA
>NZ_JBHYNC010000065.1:12796-21637 GCF_042743165.1 Gordonia sp. NPDC058843 | reverse complement strand
CTCGCGATGAGTGCGGGGGCCGCGTCGTGTCGGGTCAGTGACTACCGGTAGTCGTTGGAGAACCCGTAGTCGTCCAGCGGCACCGCAGCGCCGGCCGGAGCACCGAAGGTGCCGTCCGGGCTGTAGTAGGTGTCGTCGTAGGACGGCACCGCGTAGGCCGCGGCACGTGCCTCCTCGGTCGGCTGAACCTGGATGTTCCGGTAACGGTTGATACCCGTACCGGCCGGGATCAACTTACCGATGATCACGTTCTCCTTCAGACCGATCAGCTTGTCGCTGCGGCTGTTGATCGCCGCGTCGGTCAGGACACGCGTGGTCTCCTGGAACGACGCCGCCGACAGCCACGACTCGGTCGCGAGCGATGCCTTGGTGATACCCATCAGCACCGGACGTCCGGCGGCGGGCTCGCCACCCTCGGTCACGACCTGACGGTTGGCCGCCTCGAACTCGGCGCGCTCGACGAGCGAACCGGGCAGGAACTCGGTCGAACCGTGATCGATGATCGTCACGCGACGCAGCATCTGACGCACGATGGTCTCGATGTGCTTGTCGTGGATCGACACACCCTGGCTGCGGTAGACCTCCTGGACCTCGTTGACCAGGTGGATCTGCACTTGACGGGGACCCATGACGCGCAGCACCTCGTGCGGGTTGGCCGAGCCCTCCATGAGCTGCTGGCCGACCTCGACGTGGTCGCCGTCGGACAGGAGCCGCTCGGAACCGTCGTCGTGCTTGAACACACGCAGACGCTGACGCTTCGAGATCTTGTCGATGACAACCTCTTCGGAACCATCGTCCGGGATGAGGGTGATCTTGTAGAAGCGGTCGTCGTCCTCGAGACGCACCCGGCCGGAGACCTCCGCGATCGGCGCGACGCCCTTGGGGACGCGAGCCTCGAAGAGCTCCTGGACACGCGGCAGACCACCGGTGATGTCGTCACCGACGCCACCCTGGTGGAACGTACGCATCGTCAGCTGGGTACCGGGCTCACCGATCGACTGGGCCGCGATGATACCGACGGCCTCGCCGATGTCGACGAGCTTGCCGGTGGCCATCGAACGGCCGTAGCACATCGCGCAGACGCCGGTGCCGGTGCCGCAGGTCAGGACCGAACGGACCTTGACCTGCGTGATGCCGGCGGCCAGCAGTGCCTCGATGGCCGGGTCGCCCAGGTCGTGACCGCGCTCGACGATGACGTTGCCGTCGGCGTCGACCGCGTCCTGCGCCAGCGTGCGGGCGTAGGTCGAGGTCTCGACGTGCGCATCGCGGATGAGCGTGCCGTCGGCCTGCTTCTCGGCGATCGTGGTGTTGATGCCGCGCTCGGTGCCACAGTCGGTCTCACGCACGATGACGTCCTGCGACACGTCCACCAGACGACGGGTCAGGTAACCCGAGTCGGCGGTACGAAGCGCGGTGTCGGCCAGACCCTTACGGGCGCCGTGGGTGTTGATGAAGTACTCGGCCACGGTCAGGCCCTCGCGGAACGAGGACTTGATCGGACGCGGGATGAACTCACCCTTCGGGTTGGTCACCAGACCCTTCATGCCCGCCAGCGAGCGGATCTGGGTCATGTTGCCCGCCGCACCCGACTTCACGATCATCGGGATCGGGTTGTCATCCGGGTAGTGCGCCTCCATGGCAGTACCGACCTCTTCGGTCGCCTGCTTCCAGATCTCGACGAGGGAGTCACGACGCTCGTCCGGGGTGAGGGCACCACGCTGGAACTTGCGCTCCAGACCGTCGGCCCGCTCCTCGTACTTGTCGAGGATCTCCGCCTTCTGCGGCGGCACCAGCACGTCGGCCATCGAGATGGTCACGCCCGAACGCGTGGCCCAGTGGAAGCCGACATCCTTCAGCTTGTCGACGGTCTGGGCGACGACGATCATCGGGTAGCGCTCGGCGAGATCGTTGATGATCACGGCCTGACGCTTCTTCGGCATCTGCTCGTTGACGAACGGGTACTGGATCGGCAGCAGCTCGTTGAAGAGCACCCGGCCCAGCGTGGTCTCGATGTCCCACGGCTGTCCGAACTTCCAACCGTCCGGGAACTGCTCGGCCTCGATCTCGGCCGGCGGACGCTGGTCGGTCAGACGCACCTTGATACGCGAACGCACGGTCAGCGCACCACGGTCGACGGCCATGATGGCCTCGGACGGGGTCGAGTAGACACCGCGCTCGACGTCGTCGGCGGTCGCCGGGCTGTACTCGCCCACCGCACCCTCCTTGAGGGTGGTCAGGTAGTACAGACCGGTCACCATGTCCAGACGCGGCATGGCGAGCGGACGGCCCGACGCCGGCGACAGGATGTTGTTCGACGACAGCATCAGGATGCGTGCCTCGGCCTGCGCCTCCGCCGACAGCGGGAGGTGCACGGCCATCTGGTCACCGTCGAAGTCGGCGTTGAAGGCCTCACACACCAGCGGGTGGAGCTGGATGGCCTTGCCCTCCACCAGCTGCGGCTCGAAGGCCTGGATACCGAGGCGGTGCAGCGTCGGTGCGCGGTTCAGCAGCACCGGGTGCTCGGAGATGACCTCTTCGAGGACGTCCCACACCGCGGGACGCTGACGCTCGACCATGCGCTTGGCCGACTTGATGTTCTGTGCCTGGTTCAGGTCGACCAGACGCTTCATCACGAACGGCTTGAACAGCTCGAGAGCCATCAGCTTCGGCAGACCACACTGGTGCAGCTTGAGCTGCGGGCCGACCACGATGACCGAACGGCCCGAGTAGTCGACGCGCTTGCCGAGCAGGTTCTGACGGAAGCGACCCTGCTTGCCCTTGAGCAGATCGCTCAGCGACTTCAGCGGGCGGTTGCCCGGTCCGGTGACCGGACGGCCGCGACGACCGTTGTCGAAGAGTGCGTCCACCGACTCCTGCAGCATCCGCTTCTCGTTGTTGACGATGATCTCGGGAGCACCCAGATCGATCAGTCGCTTGAGGCGGTTGTTGCGGTTGATCACGCGGCGGTACAGGTCGTTCAGGTCGGACGTCGCGAAGCGGCCACCGTCGAGCTGGACCATCGGACGCAGCTCCGGCGGGATCACCGGCACGGCGTCGAGGACCATGCCCAGCGGCGAGTTGCCCGACTGCTGGAACGCCGCGACGACCTTGAGTCGCTTGAGCGCACGCAGCTTCTTCTGGCCCTTGCCGCTACGGATGGTCTCGCGCAGGGACTCGGCCTCGGCGTCGATGTCGAAGGTCTCGAGGAGCTTCTTGATCGCCTCCGCGCCCATCGAACCCTGGAAGTACTCGCCGTAGCGCTCTTCGAGCTGACGGTAGAGCTTCTCGTCGATGATGAGGTCGCCCAGGCTGAGCTTGACGAACTTGTCCCAGATCTCCTCGAGACCGTCGAGCTCACGCTGGGCGGAGTCGCGCATACGACGCATCTCGCGCTCGGCGCCGTCGCGCACCTTGCGGCGCACATCGGCCTTGGCACCCTCGGCCTCGAGCTCGGCGAGATCCTGCTCGAGCTTCTGCTGACGCTCGTTCAGGTCGGCGTCGCGCTGATCGGCGACAGCCTTCTTCTCGACCTCCATCTCCGCCTCGAGCGTCGAGAGCTCGTTGTGGCGGAGCTCGTCGTCGACCGCGGTGATGACATAGGCGGCGAAGTAGATGATCTTCTCGAGATCCTTCGGCGCCAGATCGAGCAGGTAGCCCAACCGGCTCGGCACACCCTTGAAGTACCAGATGTGGGTGACCGGGGCGGCGAGCTCGATGTGGCCCATACGCTCACGGCGCACCTTGGCCTTGGTCACCTCGACGCCGCAGCGCTCACAGATGATGCCCTTGAAGCGGACGCGCTTGTACTTGCCGCAGTAGCACTCCCAGTCGCGGGTCGGGCCGAAGATCTTCTCGCAGAACAAGCCGTCCTTCTCCGGCTTGAGCGTGCGGTAGTTGATCGTCTCCGGCTTCTTGACCTCACCGTATGACCAGTTGTGGATATCGTCGGCCGTGGCCAGGCCGATCTTCAGTTCGTCGAAAAAGTTGACGTCGAGCACTTGTTACCTTTCCAGAGCTCTGTTGTCAGTGGGCGCGGGCGCCGGGATCGAATCCGGCGCCCGGCCCGAGGTGGTGAGGGTCAGTTGGCGAGATCGTCGACGGTGGCCGACTCGTTGCGCGACAGGTTGATCCCGAGGTTGGCAGCAGCACGCTCCAGGTCCTCGTCGTCGGTGTCGTGCATCTCGATGGCCGCACCGTCGGAACTCAGCACCTCGACGTTCAGGCACAGCGACTGAAGTTCCTTCAGCAGCACCTTGAACGACTCGGGGATGCCCGGCTCCGGGATGTTCTCGCCCTTGACGATCGCCTCGTAGACCTTGACGCGGCCCACCACGTCGTCCGACTTGATGGTCAGCAGCTCCTGCAGCGTGTACGCCGCGCCGTAGGCCTGCATGGCCCAACACTCCATCTCACCGAAACGCTGACCACCGAACTGTGCCTTACCACCGAGCGGCTGCTGGGTGATCATCGAGTACGGACCGGTCGAACGAGCGTGGATCTTGTCGTCGACCAGGTGGTGCAGCTTGATGATGTACATGTAGCCGACCGACACCGGGTACGGGAACGGCTCGCCGGAGCGACCGTCGAACAGCGTCGCCTTGCCGTCGCCGTTGACCATCACCTCGCCGTCGCGGTTGGGCAGCGTCGAGGACAGCAGTCCCGTCAGCTCCTCCTCGCGCGCGCCGTCGAACACCGGGGTGGCGGTGTTGGTGTCGGGCTCCGCCGAGTACATGTCCTCGGGCAACCGCGACGCCCACTCCGGCACGCCCTCGGCCACGTTGATGTTCCAGCCGGCCTTGGCGACCCACCCGAGGTGGGTCTCCAGGATCTGGCCGATGTTCATACGACGCGGCACACCGTGGGTGTTCAGGATGATGTCGACGGGGGTGCCGTCGGGCAGGAACGGCATGTCCTCCTGCGGGAGGATCTTGCCGATGACGCCCTTGTTGCCGTGACGACCGGCGAGCTTGTCGCCGTCCTGGATCTTGCGCTTCTGGGCCACGTACACGCGGACCAGTTCGTTGACGCCGGGAGCCAGATCGTCGTCGTCCTCGCGGCTGAACACGCGCACGCCGATGACCTTGCCGGTCTCGCCGTGCGGCACCTTCAGCGAGGTGTCGCGGACCTCACGGGCCTTCTCACCGAAGATGGCGCGCAGCAGACGCTCTTCCGGGGTCAGCTCGGTCTCGCCCTTCGGCGTGACCTTGCCGACCAGGATGTCGCCGTCGCGGACCTCGGCACCGATGCGCACGATGCCACGCTCGTCGAGATCGGCGAGGACCTCGTCGGAGACGTTCGGGATGTCCCGGGTGATCTCCTCGGCACCGAGCTTGGTGTCGCGGGCGTCGATCTCGTGCTCCTCGATGTGGATCGAGGTGAGCACGTCCTCTTCGACGAGACGCTGGCTCAGGATGATCGCGTCCTCGTAGTTGTGACCCTCCCACGGCATGATCGCCACGAGCAGGTTCTTGCCGAGCGCCATCTCACCGTTCTCGGTGCAGGGGCCGTCGGCGAGGACCTGGCCGGACTCCACGCGCTGACCCTCGTCCACGATCGGACGCTGGTTGGCACAGGTGCCGTGGTTGGAACGCGCGAACTTGCGCATCCGGTAGGTGTCACGGGTGCCGTCGTCGGACATGACGGTGATGTAGTCGGCCGAGACCTCTTCCACCACACCGGTCTTGGTCGAGACGATGACGTCACCGGCGTCGACCGCGGCACGCAGCTCCATGCCCGTACCGACCAGCGGCGACTCGTTGCGCACCAGCGGCACGGCCTGACGCTGCATGTTCGCACCCATCAGGGCGCGGTTCGCGTCGTCGTGCTCGAGGAACGGGATCATCGCGGTCGCGACGGACACCATCTGGCGGGGCGAGACGTCGAGGTACTCGACATCGGTGGCGCCGACGAACTCCACCTCGGAGCCCTTCTTGCGCACCAGGACACGCTCGTCGGTGATGCGGCCGTTGCCGTCGAAGTTGGTGTTCGCCTGGCCGATGAGGAAGCGGTCCTCCTCGTCGGCGGTCATGTATTCGATCTCGTCGGTGACGACACCCTCGACGACCTTGCGGTACGGAGTCTCGATGAAGCCGAACGGGTTGACCCGCGCGTACACCGACAGCGAACCGATCAGACCGATGTTCGGACCCTCAGGGGTCTCGATCGGGCACATGCGGCCGTAGTGCGACGGGTGCACGTCGCGCACCTCGAGGCCGGCACGCTCACGGCTCAGACCGCCCGGGCCCAGCGCCGACAGACGACGCTTGTGGGTCAGACCCGACAGCGGGTTGTTCTGGTCCATGAACTGCGACAGCTGGGAGGTTCCGAAGAACTCCTTGATCGCCGCCACGACGGGACGGATGTTGATCAGGGTCTGCGGGGTGATCGCCTCGACGTCCTGAGTGGTCATGCGCTCGCGCACGACGCGCTCCATACGCGAGAGTCCCACGCGGATCTGATTCTGGATCAGCTCGCCGACGGTACGGAGGCGACGGTTGCCGAAGTGGTCGATGTCGTCGACCTCGACAGGCACCTCGACGCCGCCCGGGACGGTCATGTAGCTGGTCGTGTGCGGGTCGGCCTCGTGCAGACGCACCAGGTACTCGACGGTCGCGATGATGTCCTCGCGCGTCAGGGTCGACTCGCCCACCATCGGATTACCGGTCAGGCCCAGCTTCTTGTTGACCTTGTAGCGACCCACGCGGGCGAGGTCGTAACGCTTGTCCTTGAAGAACAGGTTCTCCAGGAGGTTCTCCGCGGACTCCTTGGTCGGCGGCTCACCCGGGCGCAGCTTGCGGTAGACCTCGAGCAGCGCCTCGTCCTGGTTGCCGGTGTTGTCCTTCTCCAGCGTCGACATCATGATCTCGGAGAAACCGAAACGCTCGGTGATCTCCTCGGCGGTGAAGCCCAGCGCCTTGAGCAGCACGGTGACCGGCTGACGACGCTTGCGGTCGATACGCACGCCGACGGTGTCGCGCTTGTCGACGTCGAACTCCAGCCACGCACCGCGACCCGGGATCACCTTGACGGTGTGCAGGGTCTTCTCGGTGGTCTTGTCGATCGAGGCGTCGAAGTAGACGCCCGGGCTGCGGACCAACTGGCTCACCACGACACGCTCGGTGCCGTTGATGATGAAGCTGCCCTTTTCGGTCATGATCGGGAAGTCGCCCATGAAGACGGTCTGCGACTTGATCTCGCCGGTGTTGTTGTTGATGAACTCAGCGGTGACGAACAGCGGCGCCGCGTAGGTCATGTCCTTGTCCTTGCACTCCTCGACGGAGGCCTTGACCTCGTCGAAGTGCGGCTCGGAGAAGGACAGGGACATCGAACCGGAGAAGTCCTCGATCGGGGACAGCTCGTGGAGGATGTCCTCGAGGCCGCCGGTCGGGTTCTCGTCGCCGCGGGCGATCGCCTTCGCGCGCCACTCCGGCGAGCCGACGAGCCATTCGAACGAATCGAGTTGGAGGTCGAGGAGGCCCGGAACCTCCAGCGGCTCGCTGATCTTTGCAAACGACGCGCGATGCGGCGCGCCGGGGATTGTTGAGGTGGACTGGCGGTTGACTGCCAAGATGCGTCCTTCCAACACGACGTTATTCACAACCTAGATGTGCAGTACGTGGCTTTGATGGGCCGTTCGCTGGTGACACCCTGGGATCGGCGATCACCGCAGCACACACGTCTAGGAGTGGCCGAAGAAGGATCGATAGATGGACAGGAGGCAGCCAGCGCAACGTCCAACTGTAGCAGAAAATAGACGCACTTTGTCAAGCCGTCTGGAAAGCGACTTCGCGCAAATGGCTGCCTGCACGTCGATCGCTGGTCACAGACTGGCCCGACATCGCCCTCACGTCAAGCGCTACGCGCGAAATTCGCGAAGTTGGCTTTCGACACCGCTCCCGACCTGGTGATCAGGGCGCGCCGCGGGGCGATCAGAAGGGCTCGACCGCCCGGATACGCCACTGATCGCCCTCACGCACCATCGAGAACTGAGCGCGCGGCGCACCGCTGTTGGTGGCCATACTGTTCTGGGTCTCGCTCACGACCAGATTCGCGATGACCGACGCGGTCGCACCGTCGCCACCCCCGGAGAGGTCCCGGACGCCGATCGCGTCGACCCGGCACTCCGCGCCGGTCTTGGTTTGTGTGATCAGCTCACGCTGTGCTTTCAGCGTCTCGTCGAACTCGGTACGCGCCTGACCGGTCAGCGCGTCCTGAGCCCGCCGCTGCCATTCATCGAGCTCGGTGTGGTCGTAGCCGAACACCGCGCAGATCCGCTCCTGAGCCTGCGAGGTCAGCTGCGAGGTCGACTCCTGGTCCACGAACGCCTTGTTGGGTCCGATGTCGGCACCCGGATGGAACGCCAGAACCGCGGCCACGACGAACAACACCGCTGCGATCGCCGCGAGCACTCCCGTGCGGATGCCGAGGAGGTTGCGCGAGCCACTCCCCCGACGGTCGCGCTTCCCACCGGGACGGCGACCGGGCCGTCGTCCCATCGGCCGGTCGGTCTTACCCGAGGTCGGGGTTGCCGACGTCGAGGCGTCGCCCCGGCGAAGGGTCGAGACCCGCGCGACCGGCTTGGTCTTGGGTTTGGGCGACTCGACGGTCGCGGCCTTCTGCAGGTCGACGGTGTCGGTTTCGGGAGTGTCGTCACCGGACCCTTCGAGGCTCGTCGCTTGCGCTCCTCGCACCTCAGGGGGCAGGGGGGCGTCGGCCTGCGCTCCTCGCACCTCAGGGGGCAGGGGGTCGTCGGCTTGCGCTCCCCGCACCTCAGGGGGCACGGGGGCGTCGGCTTGCGCTCCCCGCACCTCAGGGGGCACGGGGGCGGCGGCGTGCGCTCCT
>NZ_JBHYNC010000065.1:0-12696 GCF_042743165.1 Gordonia sp. NPDC058843 | reverse complement strand
CGTCGGCTTGCGCTCCCCGCACCTCAGGGGGCACGGGGGCGTCGGCTTGCGCTCCCCGCACCTCAGGGGGCACGGGGGCGTCGGCTTGCGCTCCTCGCACCTCAGGGGGCAGGGCAGTGCGGCCGGCGACCTTGGGGGTCGGGCGGCGCTTCGGGGTGGGCTTCTTCTTGCCGCGATCGGGTGCCATCAGTTACCCCCCTCCGGAGCCGGGGCCGGCGCGGGGGCCGCGCCTGCGTCTGCGTAGGCGATGCCCTCGAGTCCGAGGATGTTCTCGGCCTTCCAGGCGTCGCCGTCCTTGGTCATGCTGACGTCGAAGCCGCGTGTCTCGTCGATACCGGCCTGGCCGGGACGTTCGAGGGTGGTCACCACGTAGACGAGGACCTTGGCCTTGTCCTCGCCGGCGTCGACCTCACTCGGTGCGCTGCGCAGCAGACGTGAGCTCAGCTTGGCCGTGTTCGGACCGGCCGTCCCGAGCATGTCGAGGACGCTGCCGTCCTTGCCGCCGAGCACCTCGGTCTTCGCCTTACCGGTCAGCGACGCCTCGGCACGCTCCCGGAAGGTGTCGAGATCGGCCGGGTCGATCGTCGTGATGTTGAGGACGGCCTGCTCGGCCGCCTGTGTCGCGGCGTCGCGGGTCTCCTGCGCGGGGTACTGGTCGGCGTACACGCCATAGGCCCGCACACCGAACACGGCGACGAGCACCACGCCGACCACGACCGCCGCCGCGGCCAGGGCGATCGGCGCGATCTTCGCCGCCCGGCGCACAGCGGGACGGATACCGCCGGGCTTCTTCTCTGTCGGTTCTGAGGTGCCAGTCATCGGGAACACACTGTATATATCGCTCCTGAGCGCAAGCCAAGGCCGGGAGCCGGACCTGGGGTCCGATCGCCGGAGCCGACGCTCGTCGGGTGGTCGGGTCTACCGCGGCCGGACACCGAGCAGCGCTGCGAGCTGCTGGGCGAGCGGGTTGAGGTTGAGCTTGTCGGGATCCTTCTTGGGGGTGTTGTCCCACGGCTGCGGGTACGCCGGATTGGCGTACTGGGCGCGCTCGGCACCGCGGACGCCGGTCGGATTGCCCAGCGGCACAGTGCACTTGGCCTCTGTGTTGAATGCGAAGTCGTCATAGCGCGGGTCGAAGTTCGGGTTCTTGCGCCGAGCCTCGGCGAGCACCGCGTCGGTGCCCTCGTAACCGCGCGTACACGCCGCGGGATTGTTGGTCTCGAGGACGACGCCGAAGTGGATCTGCCCGTCGCCCGGCGCGGGAGCGTGGCTACCGGCCGACAGCGCGGACAGCATGGCGAACGTCGTCGACGTCGTGTAGGTCGCCGGCTCGATCGTGCGGGCCACCTCGGCGAGATCCTTCACGACCTTCGAGAGGTCGTTGCCGTTCTTCTGGATCAGCTCCGAGATCTGCGTCGCCGACAACGTGCCCGTCGTCAGCAGTCGTCGCAGGTCGGGATCGGCCGAGGCGAGGGTCGCGGTGACCAGGTTCAGGTTGCGCGACCAGGTGAGGATGGCGTCGGACTGATCGGCCTGGGTGTCGAGCACGACGTTCGAGTTCTGGATGAGCGCGACCGTCTCACTCAGATTGTCGACGCCGGCCCGCGACAGCTTGCCGAGCGAGTCGACGAGGCGGGTCAGGTTCTCGCCCTGGCCGTTGAAGGCGCGGCCGAGCTCGGTGATGACCGTGTTCAGGTCGTCGACCGGGATCGAATCGGTGAAGTCGATCGCCGAGGCGACCACGTCCTCGAGCGGCTCGGGAAGCGCGTACTTGGTGATCGTGTCGCCGTCCTTCAGGTACGGCCCCTCCGACGACGTCGGCTGCAGGTCGACGAACTGCTCACCGATCGCGGACCGGTTCGCGACGACCGCGGTCGCCGACGCCGGGATCTCCGGCCCGCCCTTGTCGATGTCGAGTGCGACGTCGACGCCGTCGGGCGTGAGCGTCAGCTTGCCGACGCGGCCCACCGGCACGCCCTGATAGGTGACCTCGGCGTTGGTGAAGATGCCGCCGGAGTCGGGCAGCTCGGCAGTGACGGTGTACATGCCGAACCCGGCGAGTTTGTCCAGGCGCGCATACTTCGCGCCGACGTACACCAGCGCCACCAGGCCGACGATCACGAACACGATCAGCTGGACCTTGACGAACTTGCCGATCATCGTCCTGCTCCTGACGGATTCTGGGCGGGAGCCGCAGGCGCGAGTCCCATCGCGGCCAGCGGGCCGTCGAGGATGCCCTGACCCGGGGCCGCGGGAGTCGGCATCGGACCGGCACTCTCGGCCGACCGCGAGAAGGACGCGGGATAGCGCCCACCCGACGGCGGCGTGTTGGGTCCCGGACGTGAGTTCGGGGCCGGCGGGAGCAGCGTGATCGTCGGCCAGCCGTAGCGCGGTCCGTTGCCGCGGTAGTACGGGTTGCGACGGTCCACGGGCACGCTCACCCGTGCGGGCGGCGAGTACTTGGGAGTCCCCTGGCCGACGCCGAGCGCCTCGAGCTGATTGAGCACGCGGAGGTCGAGCGTCATGAACAGGTTGGTGGAGTCACCGCGCACGCCCGGCAGCAACCAGTCCGGGAACGGGTGGGTCAGCATCAGCGGTGCCGCGGTGACGAGATCCGGGGTCGCGGCGGCGAGCTGCGTGAGCACCGGACGCAACGCCTTCAAGTCGTTGATGAGCGCTTTGCGCGACTTGCCCAGCACATCGGTACCGACCTGACCGAGCTGATCGAGCTTGGTCAGCAGTTCGACGAACTGCGGCCGCTGCTCCTCCAGCACCTCGACGCCCGCGGGCAACTGCTTGAGGATGCGGTCGATCTGGGCGGTCTGCGCGGCAGTACGGGTCGACAGCTCGGCCAGTCCGTCGATGGCGGTGATGATGTCGTCGCGCTGACGGTTCAGACCGGCGATGAGGTCCTCGGTCTCGCCGATCAGGTCGCGGACCTTGTCGGTCCGGCCGTCGAACGCCTTGTTCAGCTCGGTCACGATCGGCTGCAGCTGGTTGAGGCCACCGCCGTTGAGCAGCAGTGCCAGCGCCCCGAGGACCTGCTCGATGTCGGTCGCGGTACGTGTCCGTGACACCGGGATCGGCTGGTCGGGATTCTGTCGCGGCGCCTCGGCACTGCCGTCGGGCTCGGACAGCGACACGAACTTCTCACCGAGCAGCGAGGTCTGCTGCACGCTCGCCTCGGACTCGTCGGAGAGATCGACGTTGTTCTGCACCTCGACGGTGACCTGGGCGAACCACTGGTCGCTCGGCACCTCGACCTTGGTCACGCGCCCGACCGGGATGCCGTCGCGTTTGACCATCGACTGGGGTACCAGATCGAGCACGTCGTCGAACTGGATCTTGTACGTGCGCGCGTTGTCGCCCGTGTTCACGCCGCCGGGCAAGGGGATCGACTGGATGCCGTTTGACATGCAGCCGGTCACCAGCAGTGTCAGCGACAACGCGGCACCGGCCATCGCGGTGCGCATCGACGTGCGATTCATCAGTTGCCTCCCCGGGGTCGCGGGGTGGTCGACGGGGTCGACGACGGCGCTCTCGAGCCCGACGGCGTCGCGGACGGGGCCCTCGAGGACGACGGGTTGCCGATCTGCGGATCGGGGTTACCCGGTACCGTGCCCGGCACCGGTGCGCGCTGCAGCTTGTTATTGCTCATGATGCCGAACGGCAGCACCGGCAACAGCGGCTCGAGCACGCCGCGCTGGATCTGGTCGCCGATCTCCTCACACTGGCTGATCAGCGGGCGCAGCGTGTTGCTGAACTGGTCGGCTGCGGGGTTGCCCGGCAGCAGCTGACCGAGGTCGAGCAGGCGACACTGCGCACCGATGAGGTCTTGCAGATCGGGGATCGTCAGACGCATCGACAACGTGCCCGACTCCGCGTCGTAGGCATTGATCAGGTTGTTCACCGTGATCGGCAGCACGGTCAGGACCTCTTTGAGGTTGTTCTTCTGATCGAGCAGGGCCTGGGTCGTCGGCTGCAGATCCTTCACCGTCTCCCCGATCTGTTCGCGGTTGTCGGCGAGGAACGTCGCCACATCGCCGAGAGCGATCGACAACTTGTTCAGCGCGGCGGCGAGCTGCTCGCGCTCACCGGCCAGGAACTGGTTGAACGAGGCCATCTGCGTGTTGAACTGCCGCACCTGGGCATCGTTCTCGCGCAGTGCGCCGACGAAGGTGTTCAGGTTCTTGACGGTGTCGAAGAGATTGCCGCGCGAGTCGCTCAGCGTCGTCGACGCCTTGGACAGTCCCTCGATGGCGCGGCCCAGCTTCTCGCCGTTGCCCTCGAGGTTCTCCGCGCCGGTGGTGACGAGCTCGCTCACCGCACCCTGCCGGCCGGTGCCGTCGGTCTTGTTGGCGCCGTCGGGGCCCAGCGCGTCGGACAGCTCCTTGACACTCGCGTAGATCTGGTCGACCTCCACCGGGATCATCGTCTGATCGACGGAGAGCGTGAGGTCGCGCGGCGCCTTCTCCCCTTCGGTGTAGGCCGGGGTCAGCTGCACGTAACGGTCCGCGACGACCGACGGGATGATCTGCACCGCCCGGACATCCGCGGGCAGCTCGACACCGCGGTCGACGGTCATCGTCACCTTCACGGTCTCGCCTTGCGGCGTCACCGAGTCGACCTTGCCGACCGCGACGCCGAGGATGCGGACATCAGAGCCCTCGTAGATGCCGACCGAACGTTTGAAGGTCGCGGTGATCTTGGTGGTGCCGATCGAGGTGAACACCCACCACAGTGCTCCGGCGATGATCAGTGCCATGATCAGCCCGATCACGAGCACCACTATGTGCCGCGGCGTGAACCAGCGACCGGGACCCGAGTGCTGGGTCAGGTCTGGTGTGGTCATCACCCTGCCCCCGTTCCGGCGTTGTTCTCCATGGCCTGCTTGTTGGGCGGCCGCGTCGTGTTCTGCTGTGGCAGTGCCGGCGGCAGAAGGTTCACCACCGACGACTCGAACCAGCGACCGTTGCCGAGCACGTTCGCGTACAGGCGATAGAACGGCGCCATGTACTTGATCGACTCGCGGATGTTCTGGTTCTGCCGCTGAAGCAGCTCATTGACACCCTTCAGTGCGTCGAGCGCGGGGCCGATCTGTTCCTCGTTGTCGCGCACGATGCCGGTGAGCGAGTCCCCGAGGCTCGTGGTGCTGGCCAGCAGCGCGGAGATGTTGCGCTGCCGGTTGTTCAGCTCGTCGAGCAGCTGACCGGCACCGCCGATGAGGCGCACGAACTCCTCGTTGCGATCGGCGAGGATCTTCGAGGTGTCCTTGGTTGCGGCGAGCAACCGCTGGACCTCCTGGTCACGGCTGGAGATCGTCTGCGACAGGCGTGCGATGCCGTCGAGCGCCGGTCCGGTGCTGCCCGCGGTACCCGAGAACGTGTCCGACAGGACCCGCATCGACTGGGCGAGCTGATCGTTGTCGAGTTCGCCGATCTGCTCGGCCGCCCCGGAGAACGCTTCGATCACGTCGTAGGGGGCCACCGTGTCGGTCAGCGGCACGTCGGGATCGGCGGGCTCGCTGCCGCGCGGATTCAGCGACAGGAACTTCTGACCGAGGATCGTCTTGATCTGGATGGACGCCTGCGTCTGGTCGCCGATCCAGGTGTTCTCCACCCGGAAGGTGACGTCCACGCGATCCCCGTCGAGGGTCACGTCGTCGACCTCGCCGACCTTCACGCCCGCGACACGCACCTCGTTCCCCGGCTTGAGTCCGGCTGCCTCGGTGAACTTCGCGGTGTACCGCGCACCTGCGCCGAGCAGCGGGAGCTCGGCGAGATAGAACGAGCTGAGTCCGAGCATCAGCAGGATCAGGATGCCGATGGCACCGATGCTGACCGGGCTGCGCCGGCCGCCGAAACGCCGGTGCGGATGCTGCACCGGGGCCCCGTTACCGCCGTGACCGGCGTCGTCGCGTTCGGTGTCGTTCGCGTTCGGATCGTTGTTGTCTGCCATCGTGGTCACCCCCCTGGCCGGTCGTCGGCCCAGCAGCGCGTCGCCGCGCTGGTGTAGAGCACATGGTTGATGTCGGGCAGCGGGATCAGCGGCTGCGTCAGCACCGGCGACTTGCCGTTGCCCGCCACCACGTCGATACCGCACAGGTAGAACTGGAACCAGGAACCGAATGTCGCTGCGCGGCCGATCTTCTGGAGCTTGATCGGCAGGTTGGTCAGCGTTTCCTCGATGTCCTCGTCACGCTTGTTGATCTCATCGGCGAGCGACTTCAGGCCGGCGATGCTGCCCTGGATGGAGGGACGCGTCGCACCGAGGATGTTGGCCGTGACCGAGGTCAGGTTGGAGACCGAGGTGATCGCCGAACCGACCGAACCGCGTTGCGCCGCAAGACCTGTCACGAGCTTCTCGGTGTTGTCGAGGAGACTGGTGAACTGTTCGTCGTTGCGGTTGACGGTGTCGAGGACCTTGGTGAGGTTGTTGATCAACTCACCGATGACCTTGTCCTTGTCGGCGATCGCGTTGGTCAGATCGGCAGTGTCGCTGACCAGACGGGTGACCGAACCACCCTGGCCGTCGAAGATCGCGATGATCTGCTCGGTCAGCTTGTTCACGTCGGAGGCCGACAGCTGCTGGAACAGCGGCCGGAACCCGTTGAAGAGTTCGGTCAGGTTCACCGGCGGGTGGGTGTCCTTGACGCCCGGGATCAGACCGAAGGTGTGGCCCTGCGCGACCGTCTGCGACGGATCGCCCGCCCCGCGCTCGAGCGCGAGGTAGCGCAGCCCGGTCAGGTTGCGGTAGCGGATGAAGAGCTGGGTGCCGTCGGGCAGACGGTCCCGGTCCACGTTGAACGAGACCTTCGCCCTGTTGCGGTCGTAGACCTCGACGCTCTCGACCTGCCCGATGCGGACACCCGCGATGCGCACGTCGTCGCCGGGGTTGAGCAACGTGGCGTCGGTGAAGACGGCGTTGAACTTCGCGTCACCGTCACCGCCCGCGTTGGCGATGGTGACCGCGAGCAGACTCGTGGTCACCACGGTGACCACGCCGAAGATGACCAGCTTGATCAGCGGTCCGACGATCGACTTCATTTGATGTCGACCTTCGCACCCTGCAGCGCACCGCCGCCGATCATGGTCACCCAGGTCGGCACCTCTTCCGGCGACTTACCGGACGTGGCGCCGTAGATGACCTGGAGCTGCTTGCGGTAGTCCGGGTCGTCGAACGGGTTGGACTCCACCGCGACGGGCTTCGCACCGGCCGGGGCCGACGAGACCGTCCCCGCCGGAACACCGCTGAACTGCGGCTGCGGGAGCTGCCGGACGTTGCGCGGGCCGGGGTTGCGAGACGGCGGCTGGTAGCTGCCATCGGCGAGCGAACCACCCGGATACTGCGGGAAGGGGCGATTGCCACCCATGGCGGGGTCGTAGCACACGGCGGGCGGATCGAGGTCCATGAAGCGGGGTTCGTCCTGGTTCGGTAGGTAACGGCCGCGGGGATTGGCGAACTGCAGGTTCACGCGCACACCGGGGTTCTTGGTGCCCTGGCCGACGATCTTGCGCGACTCCGGGATCAGGCCCGCGAAGTTGCGGAACGTACACACGAAGGTCGGCGACTGTTTGGCCAGTCCGACGAGCAGTTCCTCCGAGTCGACGGCGAGGTCGATCAGGTCGGTGCGGTTGGCGCGCAGCCAGCCGGTCAGGTCGTCGGACGCGACACCGAGCGTGGCGATGAGCGTCCGCAGGTCGTCCTGGCGTTCGACGATGGTGTTCGTCGTCGTCCGCAGTGAGTCGAGCGCGTCGACCACGTCGGGCAGTGCCTGCGAGTACGTCTGTGAGAAGCTGGCCAGTCCCTCAAGAGTGCCCTCCAGTTCGGGGAGGTTCTCGTTGATCTCGCCGAAGATCTGATCGAGTTCTTCCAGCGTCGTGCCCAGCTGCTCACCGCGACCGGACAGCGCCGACGACAGCGATGTCAGGGTCGCGTTGAGGTCCTGGGGCGGAATGGCGTCGAGCACCGGGAGCAACTTGTCGAACAGCTCCTGGATCTCGAGCGCGTTGCCGCTGCGATCGGTCTCGATCGTCGCGCCGTTGCTCAGCGTCGGACCCGAGTTGTCCTCGGGAACCTGCAGCGCGACGTATCGCTCACCGAAGAGCGTCTTCGGCAGGATGCGGGCGGTCGTCTTGTCCGACAGCGTCGACGCCTGGCCGGGGTTGAGCCCGAGTACGACCTCGACGGAACCGTCGGGTGCCGGCTTCACTTCTCGCACTTCGCCGACGACCATGCCGCGCGCCTTCACATCGGCATTGGTGGGCAGCGCGTTGCCCGTGGAGTCTGTCAGCAGGGTGACGTCGGTGAACTCGGTGAACGTCTTGTTGAACTTCATGATGGTCCCGGTGAGGAACAACGCGACCACGAGGAAGAACACCAGGCCCAGCAACCGCTTACGCAGAAGCGTCACGCTAACCCCCCACTCGCACGGTTGTCGTGGTGCCCCAGATCGCCAGACCGAGGAAGAAGTCCAGGACCGCGATCAGCACCAACGCCGCTCGGACCGCGTGTCCGACAGCCACGCCCACACCCGCGGGACCGCCGGAGGCGTAGTAGCCGTAGTAGCAGTGCACCAGGATGATCACGAAGGCGAAGACCAGCACCTTGCCGAACGACCACAAGACGTCGGCCGGTGGCAGGAACAGGTTGAAGTAGTGGTCGTACGAGCCGCCGGACTGGCCGTTGAAGACCGTGGTCACCACGCGTGAGGCCAGGTATGCCGACAGCAGCCCGAGTACGTAGAGCGGGATGACCGCGATGAACCCGGCGATGACGCGGGTCGACACGAGAAACGGGATCGACGGCACGGCCATCGTCTCCAGCGCGTCGATCTCCTCCGAGATGCGCATGGCACCGAGCTGCGCGGTGAAGCCACAGCCCACCGTCGCCGACAACGCGAGACCCGCCACCAGCGGCGCCACCTCGCGGGTGTTGACGTAGGCGGAGAGGAAGCCGGTCAGGGCCTGCGAACCGATCTGATCGAGCGCGGCATAACCCTGTAGGCCGACCACGACGCCGGTGAAACCCGACATCAAGACCATCACGCCGATGGTGCCGCCGATGACCGCGAGTCCGCCCGAACCGAACGCGACTTCGGCGAGCAGGCGGAGCACCTCGCGGGTGTAGTGCACGAGCGTCTTCGGCATCCACGCGAGCGTCCGGCCGTAGAACGACATCTGCTCGCCGGCGCCGTCGAGCACCTTCAGCGGCTTGCCCAGCTGCTTGCGGGCCTCGTACATGTAGTACTCGGGCCGGCTCTTGGCGATGGTCACACCGCCCCCACCTTCGGTCACGTCTAGCTCCCCTTCGGTGGAACGACCTGCAGGTAGACCGCAGTGATGATCAGGTTCGCCAGGAACAGCAACAGGAACGTGATGACGACGCTCTGGTTGACCGCGTCACCCACGCCCTTCGGGCCGCCCTTGGGGTTGAGGCCCTTGTACGACGCCACGACTCCGGCGAGGACACCGAAGATCGCGGCCTTCAGGGTCGAGACCCAGAGGTCGGGCAACTGTGCCAGCGCGCCGAACGACGCGAGGTACGCGCCCGGCGTTCCGCCCTGGACGACGACGTTGAAGAAGTAACCACCACCGATTCCGATGACGGCGACCAGACCGTTGAGCAGCATCGCCACCAGCACCATGGCCAGCACGCGCGGTACGACGAGGCGCTGGATCGGGTTGATGCCGAGCACCTCCATCGCGTCGATCTCCTCGCGGATGGTGCGCGACCCGAGGTCGGCGGCGACGGCCGACCCGGCCGCGCCGGCGATCAGCAACGACGTCACCAGAGGTGAACCCTGCTGGATGACGACGAGCACGCTCGCCGCACCGGTGTAGGACTCAGCGCCGAGCTGCTTGATGAGCGAACCCGTCTGCAGCGAGACGATCGCGCCGAACGGGATCGCGATCAGAGCGGTCGGCAGGATCGTCACACTGGCGATGAACCAGGCCTGCTGGATGAACTCCCGCCACTGAAATGGGCGCACAAAGGTCTGGCGTGCAACATCGACGAAGAGCTGAACGATATTGCCGGTCTGCGACAGAGCACCTGTCCCGGCTTGCGCGATTCGGTCGACGCCACGCGTGGTGGCACTGCTCATCCTTAGGGAGTCCGCCCTTCGTTCCCATCAGCACGATGGCTGGGCTTGGTCAGTGCATCACCGGGTGTGTGCCACTGCTCGGTCGGGGCATCGCTGCCGCCGTAGTCGATGACGTCGGTGTTGGCCTGATCGGACCGCGCAGTCCCGGCCGCGACGCCGGCAGGGGCGGGGGTCCACTCGTTGTTGCCGCCCCGGCTGTCGCCGGGTTCGCGTCCGTTCGCCATGTTGTCGGCGTGGGCGCGGCTCTCTTCGCGGATCTGGTCTTCTTGTTCCTGGCTGCGCCGGATCGCTTCCTGGGCATTGGACGGCAGGTCGGGCAGCATCTGATGCACCCGCTCACGGTGACGGGCGATCGCCTTGCG
Source organism: Gordonia sp. NPDC058843 (assembly GCF_042743165.1). Lineage (NCBI taxonomy): Bacteria > Bacillati > Actinomycetota > Actinomycetes > Mycobacteriales > Gordoniaceae > Gordonia > Gordonia sp. NPDC058843. Next base: position 2,229 of record NZ_JBHYNC010000065.1, on the reverse strand, counting down.
TTCGGGCATACCGGGATTGGGCTGCACCTGCGGAATGATCTCGGTGAAGTCCTCCTTGGTACCACCACCGGAGATACCCGCGGCCTGCATCGCCTCTTCCTGCTTCTGCACCGCCTCGTCCTTCTCCTCGGACATACCGATCGGACCGAACCGATCACCGGAGAGGAACTGCTTGACCACCGGCTGCTCCGAGGTCAGCAACTGCTCACGCGGACCGAACATCACCAACTCCTTGCGGAACAACATCCCGATGTTGTCCGGGATGGTGCGCGCGATGTTGATGTTGTGCGTCACGATCAGGATCGTCGCATCGATCTGGGCGTTGATGTCGATCAGCAACTGCGAGATGTAAGCCGTACGCACCGGATCCAGACCCGAGTCCGGCTCATCACACAGGATGATCTGCGGATCGAGCACGAGCGCTCGTGCCAGACCGGCACGCTTGCGCATACCGCCGGAGATCTCACCCGGCAACTTGTCCTCGGCACCGGTCAGACCGACCAGGTCGATCTTCTCCATCACGATGTCGCGGACCTCGTTCTCCTTCTTCTTCGTGTGCTCACGAAGCGGGAACGCGATGTTGTCGAACAAACTCATCGACCCGAACAGCGCACCATCCTGGAACAACACACCGAACAGCTTGCGGATCTCATAGAGCTCCTTGGCCGAACACTGCGTGATGTCGGTGCCATCGATGATCACCGACCCCTGCTCCGGATGCAGCAGACCGATCAGGGTCTTCAAGAACACCGACTTACCGGTACCCGACGGACCGAGAAGCGCCGACACCTCCCCCTCCGGCAGGGTCAGCGAAACATCACGCCAAATGTTCTGCGAACCGAACGACTTGGTGAGTCCTTCGACACTGACCTCAACACCCACGACTTCCTCCAGACGATCGCTGCCCCCGCAGGCGGCCACGGTGTGACCGCGCACCAGCCGGCGGCATGTGTGGTTGGGGTCACTCTAACCGACCCGAGCGGGCCCACAACGCCACCGCATGGTTCTCAGCATTGGCTGCGGGGAAAGCTACCGCCCGGTAACTGCCTCCGCGACGATGACAATATCCGATGGTTCGCGGTGAGGGAAGTCGGGTCTCGACCCTCGATGTGACGGCCACCGCAGACCTGGGCTCCACCTGCGGTACATCGGTCGGACGATCTGAAGCCCGCCGAGCGTTGCTCGGCGGGCGGGGCGTCGGCGTGATGTCTGTTACTGATTCGAATGAACCGAACTCCGCGTTACGACGTCCAAGTGTCATGACCCTTTTCCCCACCGACCGATACGGACTCATCAGGCGCGAGGCGGCCCTGCGCGTCGGGATCACCGACGACACGGTCGCCGCGGCGGTCCGTCGGGGCGACCTGATCCGCCTGGCCCCCGGCATCTGGGTGGAGGCGGACGATTCATCGGCGGCAGACCCCGACGGCGTCTATCGACTCCGGTGCATCGCGGTGGCGGGTTCTGTCCGCGACCGTGGCAAATCGACACTGAGCCACGATTCGGCCGCCGCGCTCCACGGGTTGCAAATCCTTCATCCCGAGCGCGAGACCGTCCACTTCACCAAGCGGACGAAAGGAGGCGGGTTCGTCCGCGGACATCGGCATGTGCACGTCGGACCGTTGCTCTCGGACGATGTAACGGTGGTCGACGGGATCGAGGTGACCTCACTCGCGCGAACTGCGGTCGATGTCGCGACTGCCGGAGACTTCGAAAGAGCTCTCGTCGTGTTCGACCGGGCACTGACGATGGGAGCCGATCGCGAGCTCATGTCCGGCATGCTCGCCACGCGGGCACGGTGGCCTGGCATCGCAGCGGCCCGGCGTGCCCTCGATAATGCCGATCGCCTATCCGAAAGCGTCGGGGAGTCGTGGAGTAGAGCTCAGATGATCGCGGCGGGGCTACCCGCTCCGCGCCTGCAGCACACTTTCCGGACCTCCGATGGCGAAGTACGCGCCGATTTCGACTGGGAAGGAAGGCTCATCGGAGAGTTCGACGGCATCCAGAAGTACGGCCTGCGGCCCGGTGAGACTCCGCGAGAGGCACTGATCCGCGAGAAGAGGCGTGAGGACGCACTGCGGGCACAGGGCCTCATGGTCGTCCGGTGGACGTGGGGCATGCTCGAGCGTGCCGAGCTCGTCGATCACCTGAGGCCGTGGCTGGAGAAGTTGGACCGCACTGCCGCGTGATCTGGCGACACTTCCAGACCTCGTTTCGTCGAGGCGACTT
>NZ_JBHYNC010000064.1:0-22421 GCF_042743165.1 Gordonia sp. NPDC058843 | reverse complement strand
CGCTTGCGCTCCTCGCACCTCAGGGAGCAGGGGTTATGCGGGTCTTTCGGATTAGGGATCAGGGGTTATGCGGTTCTTTCGGATTAGGGACCAGGGGTTATGCGGTTCTTTCGGATCAGGGAGCAGTGTTCCTGCGGTTATCTCGGATCAGTCGCAGGCGGCGAGCAGCTGCTTGAGCTGGTCGTCGAACGCGTTCGCGATCGCCCAGGGGTCCGGGGTCTGATCTGTACAGGCCACGATGCCGACGTTGAGGTTGCCGTCGGCGGAGAACACCGTGATGTTCAATCCCAGTCCCTGGAAGATCGGGCCGAGCGGGTAGACGGCGGTCACGCGTGCTCCGAGCAGGTACATCGGGAAATCGGGGCCGGCGACGTTGGACACCAGGACGTTGAAGACCGGCGGATGGGCCGAGGCCCAGTTGCGGTCGCCATAGACCTTCATCGCGGTGGACAGCGTTGTGCCCGGTGCGAACTGGGCCCAGGAGCGCAGGATGTTCGCGTCGATCTCGGCGTGATGTTCCTTCGAGGTGCGGCTCAGTTCGGCCTGCTTCTCGAGCCGCGCCACCGGGTCGGGTTCGTCGGAAGAGAGCTGGGTGAACATGCCGGTGACCTTGTTGGTGCCGCCGACAACGAGGTCCTTCTCGTCGGCACCGTGCACCGAGACCGGGACCATACCGACCAGCGGGCGATCGGGGAGCTCGTCGTGTTCGAGCAGGTAAGTGCGCAACGCCCCCCCGACCAAGGCGAGCACGACGTCGTTGATCTTCACCCCGAAGTGGTTCTTCACCCGCTTGACATCGTCGAGCGAGAGTTGGTTCACGGCAATGCTCCGGTGCGGCGTGATGGGCGCGTTGAAGCGCGTGCGAGGCGCCCGGAACGGTGCGGGCATCGCCGAATCCTGTTGTGCGCGACGGAACCAGCTGACCGGCACGCCCAGCGTGCGGGGCAGGAGCTTGGCCATCGCGAGAGGCCGCTGGACGAAGTAGTTGACCGCGCCACCCGCCGCCATCGAGACGCGGGACGACGGCCCGGCGGATTCGCCCATCTTGTCGGCGTCGAGCTCGGGCGGTTCCGGTGTGAGCGTGCACATCTGGGCGAGCATCTCGGCGCCGGTCACGCCGTCGGTCCCGGCGTGGTGCATGCGCAGCATCGCGCAGACCTTGCCGTCGGCGAGCCCCTCGATGATCCACAGCTCCCACAGCGGCTTCCCCCGGTCCAGGGTCTGGCCGGCGAGATGGCCGCACAGCTCGGCGACCTCTCGGTCGCCCCCGGGCGCCGGCACCCCGACGCGATGGACGTGGCGTTGGATGTCGAAGTCCTCGTCCTCGATCCACACCGGGTGATCGATGTTGAGCAGCGAGTTGTCGAGTTTGCGTCGGAACGTCGGGATGGCAGCGACGCGTCGTTCCATCTCGTCACGGAGTCTGTCGAACCGGTAGCCGCCCGGCACCGTGCTCGGGTCGATCTCGAACAGACCGATGACATGCATCAGTTGCGAGCGCGTCTCGAGGTACAGAAACGATGCGTCCAGTCCGCTCAAGCGCTGCATGAGTCTGCCTTCCCTCGACGACGGGCCCCGACCCCGCAGGCGCCCGACGCCATCATGCCGCACCGGACGTCGGCCGCGGAGGCGGTTCCCCGAGACCTGTGACGGCCTCGAGACACAAACGTCGGATCTCCTCAGAGGGGCAGCGAGTCCACCATGTCGAGAATGTCCTGTCCGTCGGTTTTGAGCACGACGATCATCGCGAGCTCGCGCGACGGGTCGTCGGTGATCTTGAAGACCCCGCGGCCGTTCTCGTCGATCAGTCCCGTCCCGTGTCGCCACCTCACCGGGCGTGACGTCGACGACGACCGCGAGTACTCCGCGTTCAGCGCATCCCTGGACGCGAACCAGAACACCCCGAACGGGCGATCGACCGAGCCCGCAGCGCATCGCACGACGAAGACGGTGCGCACCTGGCCCGCGCCGGTCTCCGACGGACCGACCTCGTCCCGTCCTCCGGAGTAGCGGCGGATGCACTCGGTGTTCATCCACTGCGCCGCGGTGTCGGGCGCCTGCGGGAGCATCTCGGGGAACTGCGCCACCAGCGGCGCGAATTCTCCCCAGCTCGCACCTGTCCGCACCCGCTGCACCGGGCCGGGCTCGGAGTACACACCCCCACGGATCGCGACCACCCGGTAATCATGTTCTCCGGCAGCCACACTCGCGTCCTCAGCGGAGGTCTCGGGCCCCTGGTGGACGACGTAACCGTCACCGCGGAGAAGCTGGTAGGCCGATGCCCCGGAGACCGGGTCCCACGTCGCGACCACCCGTCCGGGCCGCGCCTGCAGGGTGAGGCCGCCGGGCGAGTCCGGTGCATCGGGCGCTGTCACCGCGCGGACCACCACGAAGCCGCCGACCGCCACCATCGCGGCGATCAGCACGATCAGCCCGGTCAGCCACGGGCCCGAGCCGACCTGGCGGGGCGGGGTCGGTGCGACCGGGGCGGTGGCAGACGTCGGCGAGTTCATCAGATCGGCAGCCGCTTCAGGACGTCACCGGCTGCGGCCGCGGGTTGGCCCGGGACGACCACCCACACCACCGACCGGGCATGGTCACCGTCGTCGAAGGTGAGGATCGCCTGCCCCTGATCACGCTGCTTGTCCGACAGATACAACGTGCCGGCGTGCCCCTGCGCGGTGGTGTAGTCGATGCCGCGGAGGTCGTAGGCGGTCACCTTCGCAGCCGCGGTGGCCTCCTCCTGGGTCTCGTACGCGTCGACGATCACCTGGTACGCCGCCACGTCCGGATCGGACGGACGCGCGCTGTCGTCGCCGGTCACGGTGTCGGCGTCGCGGGTGCACGACACGGTTCGTTTACTCGAGGAGAAGGCGAGGTCGCCATCCTCACCCCAACAGCGCATTGCATCGAAACCGTTGGTGCTCAGCGGAGTTGCCGGGATCAAGTCGTGGTACAGGTCCGCGATCGGCTGCAACTGCCCCCACGTCATGAAGACATCGACCTGCTCGGAATTCCGGGAGAAGTCCGACACCCGGCCGTCGTCATGCGCGGCAACCTGATAAGTGTAGGTTCCGGGCACCGGCCGGGGCGCGGCGAAGTCGGTGGCGGGCCCCGAGTAGATCACATCGTCGTTCTGGGTGACCACGTAGCCGGTGGCCCCGGCCACGCCGTTCCACGTCAATTCGACTGCGGTGGTCGTGACCTCCGCGTCCGGGGGATCCGGGGTACCGAGCGAGGTGGCCGACATTCGAACGAGACCTGTTCCGGCGCCGATTATTCCGGCGAAGAGTACCGCCACGAGCCCGATCGCGATCAGGTGGCGGGACCGGCGGATGGGATTCGGTTGCGTCGCATCGTCGTCGGACGGCCACGCCTGCAGCGGGCCCGACGGGGCCGGGGAGACCGGGAGGATCGGGGGCGGTGGCGTGCCCACCGGGCCACGCGGGTCACCACCGGCCGGGCGCGCACCCACCGCGACTCCGGGTCCGGAGTTCCCGAACCCGGTGTGGGCGAACTCATCCGGACCGGTCGGCGACGCGGACGAGTCCCGGGTGTCGGGCCGCCCCACCGGGCCGATGAGTGTCGCGCGGGAGTCGAAGACGCCGGCGAGTGCGGCCGCGAACTCCCCCGCGCTCGCGTGTCGACGACCCGGCTCCTTGGCGATCGCCCGCGCGAGCACCCGGTCGACGGCCGCCGGCAGCGCCCGGTTGCGGGCACTGGCGGAGGGTGGTTCGTGGTGCATGTGCGCGGTCATCAGGCCGTGCAGCGACGGTGAGTCGAACGGCGGTGCACCCGTGAGCAGCTCATACGCGGTGGCGGCGAGGGAGTAGATGTCGCTCCGGCCGTCGACGCGCAACCCCTCTATCTGTTCCGGGGACGCATATCGCATCGTGCCGATGGTGATCCCGGTGCCGGTCAGGTGGGTCACCTCGTCGAGGACCTGCGCGATGCCGAAGTCGGTGAGCTTGATGGCTTCCGGGGCGCTGTCGCCGCCTGCATCCTCGTCGGCGGCGCTCGGGGTGATCAGGATGTTGGCCGGTTTGATGTCCCGGTGCATGACCCCGCGCCGGTGGGCCGCGTCGAGACCCGCCGCCGCTCCCGCGATGATCGTGCACGCGAGACCGGGGTCGAGGGGCGAGTCCCGGGCGAGCATGCGAGCGGCGTCGGTGCCCGGCACGTACTCCATCGCGATCCACAGCAATCCCTCGAACACGCCGCGGTCGTAGACCGCGACGATGTTGGGATGATGCAGGGGCGCCACGATGTCCGCCTCGCGTTCGAAGCGGGCGCGGAAGACCGGGTCGGTGGCGTGTACCGACCGGAGCACCTTGAGGGCGTCGGCGCGCGGCAGCCGGGGATGGGCGGCCTTGTAGACCTCACCCATTCCGCCGCGTCCGAGCACGTCGAGGACGCGGTACCCCGCTATCAGGTCCCCTACCTGGTACATGACGTCCTCACCGATCCGTGTGCGGTGGCTGTGTTGGGCACGAATGGTACCGAGTGTGGCGAAACGCCGTGGACGACACCGGCTCGGACTCTACGATCGGCGACGATGGAAACCACCGAGAATCCGACCCCGACGGTCCCCGAGTCCACCCCGGCAGAGTTCACCCCGGCAGAACTCGACGAAGCGTTCGCGCACTTCCAGCGCACCGTCGCCGAGATCGCCGTCAGCCGGGACTGGGATCGCTTCGCCGAACTCTTCACGGTCGACGCCGACTACGTCGAACACGCTCTGGGCACCATGCGCGGACGCGAGGAGATCCGGGCCTGGATCTGGCGGACCATGTCGGCGTTCCCGGGCAGCCACATGACCGGCTTCCCTTCGCTGTGGCACGTGGTCGACGCCCCGACCGGCCGCGTCATCTGCGAAGTCGACAACCCGATGCGCGATCCCGGTGACTCGACCCACATCACCGCCACCAACATCACCATCCTCACCTACGCGGGCGAGGGCCGGTGGAGTCGTGAAGAAGACGTGTACAACCCGATCGAGTTCGGGCGCGCGGCCATGCGCTGGTGTGAGAAGGCACGCGAACTGGGCACCATCGACGAAGCGGCAGCAGCCTGGATGGAGACCACCGGCGCGATGTTCGCGTCCCGACGCTGAGAAGACGATCGACGGGCGCAGCGTCACGAACTGCGCGGATCCGACGACGCCGGTCGGCTGCCGACGTGACGGATGACACGCTCGCGGCCCGTAACGGCTCGCCGGTGCGACGACGAAACCCCCACGACGGACTTGGGACACCGGTGAGCGTGCCGTACGCTAGGACTTTGACCAGTGGCGTCGGGCGCCGTGGCACACCCCACCCGACACACCGCGGTCCGGTGGGCACAGCACGAACCCGCCAGGACGTCGAGTATCACGGACGACGTCGAGACCCACGATCGTGGCAACCGGCCGCGCACGTGGACCGACCACGAGACACAGACGACGACACACGCACGATGACATTCGCGGATACCGTTCGGAGGACACCTTTATGGCACGCGAGCTGACGCAACTCGAGCTTCTCAAGGAACTGGCCCCGGTTGCCGAGGACAACGTCAACCGTCACCTCAAGATCGCCAAGGACTGGAACCCGCACGACTACGTGCCGTGGGACGAGGGGCGCAACTTCGCCGCCCTGGGTGGCGTCGACTACGACCCCGAGCAGTCCCAGCTCGGCGAGGTCGCCAAGGCCGCGATGATCACCAACCTCCTCACCGAGGACAACCTGCCGTCGTACCACCGCGTCATCGCCGACAACTTCTCCATGGACTCCGCATGGGGCCACTGGGTCGGCCGCTGGACCGCCGAGGAGAACCGCCACGGCATCGTCATGCGCGACTACCTCGTGGTGACCCGCGGCGTCGATCCCGTCGCCCTCGAAGAGGCGCGGATGATCCACATGACCAACGGTTACGACCCGATGCTGGCCGCCGCCGGACGCGTGGACGAGCTCGAGGAGCACGCCGACGAACTGGGCCTGCTGCACTCGGTGGCCTATGTGACCTTCCAGGAACTCGCGACGCGCGTCAGCCACCGCAACACCGGCAAGGCGTGCGACGACCCGATCGCCGACAAGATGCTGCAGCGCATCGCGGCCGACGAGAACCTGCACATGATCTTCTACCGCAACATCTGTGGCGCGGGCTTCGACATCTCCCCTGATCAGACGCTGCGGGCGGTCACCGACATCGTGACCAACTTCCAGATGCCCGGCGCTGGCATGCCCAACTTCCGTCGCCACGGCGTGCTCATGGCCAAGCACGGCATCTACGACCTGCGCCAGCACCTCGAAGAGGTCGTCATGCCGGTTCTGCGCAAGTGGAACGTCTTCGAGCGCGACGACTTCACCCCCGAGGGAGAGAAGGTCCGCGAGGAGCTCGGTGCCTTCCTCGAGCAGCTCGAGAAGGACACCATCCGCTTCGAGGAGATGCGCGACCGTTCGCTCGCCCGCGAGGCCAAGAAGCGGGAGCAGCAGGCATCCTGAGCACGACCACCGCACCGCCCGTACCGGCGTCCTCGAGCAGTGTCGAGGGCGCCGGTTCGCTGTGTCCCGCACCGGGGTCGCCCGGTGGACTGCGCATCGGGTCCATCGAACTTGCCAGCCCGGTCGTCCTCGCCCCGATGGCCGGCGTCACCAATGTCGCCTTCCGGACCCTGTGCCGTGAACTCGAACTCGCCCGCACCGGCACCGTCTCCGGGTTGTACGTCTGCGAGATGGTGACCGCCCGTGCGCTCGTCGAGCGACATCCGGTCACGATGCACATGACGACGTTCGGGCCCGACGAGAACCCGCGCTCGATGCAGCTCTACACCGTCGACCCCGAGTACACGTACCAGGCCGCGAAGATGATCGTCGACGAGAACCTCGCCGACCACATCGACATGAACTTCGGCTGCCCGGTACCCAAGGTGACGCGTAAGGGCGGCGGCTCGGCGATCCCGTACAAGCGCACCTTGTTCCGCAAGATCGTCGCGGCGGCCGTCCGCGCCACCGAGGGCACCGACATCCCGGTGACGGTGAAGTTCCGTATCGGCATCGACGACGAGCACCGCACCCACCTCGACGCCGGCCGGATCGCGGCGGAGGAAGGGGCCGCCGCCGTGGCCCTGCACGCACGGACCGCGTCGCAGCGCTACTCCGGTGAGGCCGACTGGGACGAGATCGCCCGCCTCAAAGAACACGTCACCTCGGTGCCCGTGCTCGGCAACGGCGACATCTTCGAACCCGCCGACGCGGTCGCGATGATGAATCACACGGGTTGCGACGGAGTGGTCATCGGCCGCGGTTGTCTCGGTCGCCCGTGGCTGTTCGCCGAACTCGCCGCCGAACTGGGTGGGTTCGAGGCCCCGACCGCGCCGAATCTGGGTGAGGTCGCCGACATCATGGTCCGGCACTGCCAACTCCTCGTGGACCACCACGGCGAGATGAAGGGCTGCCGCGAGATCCGCAAGCATGTCGCCTGGTATCTCCGCGGGTTCCCGGCCGGGTCGGAGATCCGTCGCCGGATGGCCCTGGTGGGAAGTGTCGACGAGCTGCGCGAACTGCTCGCCGAGCTGCCCGCCGACGCACCGTTCCCGTCCGACGGGCACGGTCCGCGCGGCCGTCAGGGATCACCGGCGAAGGTCGCGTTGCCGGACGGCTGGCTCGACGACCCCGACGAGGACGTTGTCCCCGCGGGCGCCGAGATCATGCACTCCGGCGGTTGAACCGGACTGCGAAAACCGTCACAACCACCGCTCGCTGAGACCCTTTCTCAGGTGCGGTCAGTACTATTGCGCTTCAGGTCCCGGCCACCGGGACCTCCAATCTGTGCGCACCGCGCTGGTCGAGCCCCGATCTGCGGTGACTCCGCGAATCAGCCACGGGGCATGAGGAACGTGCATTGAGTCGTAGGACACCGGGCCCGGACGACCCCGAGGCGGGCGACGCCGATCGCTCTCGTCGTGGCCGTCGCGCCGGAAGCTCCCGCGACGACTTCGAGCCGACGCAAGGCCAGGGCGCGACCGGCGCCGCCGATCCCGGCGCCCGGCCCCCCGCGCACCCCAGCCTTCGTGAACCCCGCTCGGCGGATCGGTTCGTCCGTGGACGCACGCGACTGACGGTCCGTCAGCTCATGGAGCAGATGAATGCGGAAGAGACGTCGCCCGTCGAGCCGCCCGCGGGCTCCGGCCGGTCCGGCGCCCGCCGCGCGATGCCGCCGCGTCCGGAGTCGCGCACGCCCGAGACCCCGCCGTCGACCCGCGGACGATCCCGCCGCCTCGGACAGCCGTTCGGCCAGGGCAGCGAGCCGCCGCCGGCCCCGCCCGGTCCGCCACCCGCCCGTCCGCAACCGGCGCCCGACGACCGCCCGACCGCCGTCCATCGCTTCGACAACGACGTCACCCAGAAGATCCCCACCGTCGGCGACTCCGCACCCGATCTCTCCGACCGCGCAACCGCGAAGCGGGCGATCGAGGAATCCCGGGGGCAGGAGCCGGTTGCCGGCGCTCCGGCCGATGCACCGGCCCCGCAGCCGCCGCTGGAGCGCACCCCCGACCTCACCGGACCCCTCGCCCTGCGTTCGGCGCCTCGCCGCCATCCCGGACGCGACGAGCACCGGCAGGGCGCGATGCTGCGCAAGACCGCCGCGACCGGACGCATCCTGGTCGCGATCGCGTGCGTGCTCGCGCTCGTCGGCACCGGCTTCGTGTGGGGGTACCTGCAGTCGTGGAACGGCAACTGGCGCAACGTCACCGCCGTCGACCCCGATGATCAGAACATCCGCAACAAAGACGCCCAGTACGGTGACGAGACCTACCTGATCGTGGGCACCGACACCCGCGGCGGACAGAACGCCAAGGTCGGCGCCGGCACCACCGCCGACGCCGAGGGCGCCCGGTCGGACACCGTCATCCTGGTGAACATCCCGGCCAATCGCAGTCGTGTCGTCGCGGTGTCGTTCCCGCGCGACCTGCAGGTCGACCAGCCGGCCTGCCGCGCCTGGGACAACAAGACCGGGGCCTACGGTGCCGAGATGCAACCCGCCTACGACGTGAAACTCAACGGCGTCTACGCCGCGGGCGGTCCGCAGTGTCTTGTCCGCGTGATCACCGCGATGAGCGGCCTCAACATCAACCACTTCATCGGCATGGACTTCGTCGGCTTCGAGAAAGTGGTCCGTGCGATCGGCGGCGTCGAGGTCTGCTCGACCGTCCCGCTCTACGACTACGAGATCGGCCAGATCCTGCGTAAGCCCGGCAAGCAGAAGCTGACCGGCCGACGTGCTCTGAACTACGTGCGCGCCCGCAACATCAGCACCGAGGGCAACGGTGACTACGGCCGCATCAAACGTCAGCAGTTGTTCATGTCGTCGCTGCTGCGGTCGAGCCTCTCGGGCAACGTGTTGTCGAATCCCAACAAGCTCAACGGGATCGTCAACACGTTCATCGAGTACAGCTACGTCGACGGCGTGAACACCCAGTCGCTGATCAGCCTGGCCGAGTCGATGCAGGGCATCGAGGCCGGCCGCGTCTCGTTCCTGACGATCCCGACGTCGGGTACATCCACCGACGGCGCCAACAACGAGATCCCGCGCACCAGCGACATCGATGCGATCTTCGACGCCATCATCGACGACCTGCCCCTACCGGGCGAGCAGGCGCGCAAGAAGCCACCGTCGTCGTCGAAGGCCCCGACGAGTTCGGATGCGCCGGACACGAACGCGAACGCAAGCGCTCCCGGACCCGTGACCGCGACGGCCCAGAATCCGGGCAACGTCGGCGTCCGCGTACTCAACGGCACCGGCCAGACCGGTCTTGCCTCCGAGGTGTCCGACCAGCTGACGCCGTACGGCTTCGACGTCCGCGGCGTCGCCGACGCCTCGGAGAACCGCGACGACACCGTGGTGCGCTACGGGCCGGGGCAGCGAGACGCCGCCGCGACCCTGGCCGAGATGTTCCCGAATGCGAGCATCCAACTCGACCGCACGGTGAAGTCGGGTGTCGAGCTGATCGTCGGCGCGGATTTCGCCGGTTCCCTCGGGTCGGTTCCGGCCGCGGGTGCAACTCTGACGGCGAACCAGCTCGCACCCGCCGAGAACACCGGTAATCTGCCCAATGACCTGGCCATCACCAATGCGGGCGACACCACCTGCACGTGATCCTGCACGCTTCTCGACGTCCGGGTGGGCGGATCTGCACCCGACGTTCACTGGGTGTTCATCGGTCGGAGTCGGACTCGTCTGATCACGCACGTATCCTGGGAACATGCGTACCGCCTACCAAGAGCAACTCGAGGGCCTGACCTCGGTACTGGGTGAGATGTGCGAGCTCGCCGGCACCGCGATGTCGCGCGCCACGCAGGCACTGCTGCAGGCCGACCTCGCCATCGCCGAAGAGGTCATCGGGGACACCGACCGGATGAGCCGCCTGACGGCTCGCGCCGAGGAACAGTCCTTCGCACTCCTCGCACTGCAGGCGCCGGTCGCCGGTGACCTGCGCGGAGTCGTGAGTGGATTCCAGATCGTCGCCGACGCCGACCGGATGGGTGCGCTGGCGCTGCACGTCGCCAAGGTCGCGCGCCGCCGCCACCCCGCGAAAGCCCTCCCCGAAGAGGTCAACGGCTACTTCGCCGAGATGGGTCGCCTGGCGGTGACCCTTGCGAAGAACGCACACGAGGTGCTGGTGACCAGCGACCCGCAAGCTGCGCTTCGCCTCCAGGAGGACGACGACGCGATGGACGACCTCCACCGCCACCTGTTCACGGTCCTCATGGACCGCGAATGGAAGCACGGCGTCGCCGCCGCGGTGGACGTGACCCTGCTCGGCCGATACTACGAGCGGTTCGCCGACCATGCGGTGCTCATCGGACGTCGCGTGGTGTTCAGCGCGACCGGCAAGACCCCGGAGCAGTTCCAGAGCGTGGGGTGATTTAGCTCGCTCGCCGCTGATCGTCGAGCGGCGGACCACACCGAGAGAGGCCGAGAATTCAGTTTCGCACACTGATCTCGGCCTCTTTTCATGTCCGTGAAGATCTGAGTCCACAGCGTGGTCGCCGAGATTTCCCCCGTGCCCGCGTCGTCGTTAGGGTGGCGGGCATGGCCCAGCACTATCCGACCGAGCCCGATTTCAACGCGGCGACCGACGAGGACGCCGCGGCTGCCGCCCACCGACGCAAGATTCTCGGGTATCTGGGTGTGACCGCATCGCTGGTCGCCCTACTTGCGATCCTGTTGCTCAACATGTGACGCCACCGCTTCGGGTGAGACCCGGCCTCGTGTGATCTCGTAACCCTCGGCACCGAGGCAGCCCGCACCGGACGCTGCTGACACGACGAGGCCCGCTCCCCCGGGCGGGTGAGCGGGCCTGTCTGGTTCGTGCGACGGTTCAGCCGAAGCGGCCCGAGATGTAGTCTTCGGTCTCTTTCTTCGTCGGGTTCGAGAACATGGTCTCGGTGTCGTTGATCTCGACGAGCTGACCGGGCTGGCCGACTGCCTCGAGATTGAAAAACGCGGTCTGATCGCTGACTCGAGCGGCCTGCTGCATGTTGTGGGTCACGATGACGATGGTGTAGTCCTTCTTGAGCTCACCCATCAGGTCCTCGATCGCCAGCGTCGAGATGGGGTCGAGCGCCGAACACGGCTCGTCCATGAGCAGGACATCGGGCGACACCGCGATCGCGCGGGCGATGCACAGGCGCTGCTGCTGGCCGCCCGACAAGCCGCCGCCGGGCTTGTCGAGACGGTCCTTGACCTCTTCCCAGAGGTTGGCGCCACGAAGGCTCTGCTCGGCGACCTCGTCGAGCTGCGACCGGTTACGCATGCCCTGCAGGCGGAGGCCGGCGACGACGTTGTCGCGGATCGACATCGTCGGGAACGGGTTCGGACGCTGGAACACCATGCCGATGGTCGCGCGAACACTCACCGGGTCCACGGTCTTGCCGTAGATGTCCTCGCCGTCGAGGAGCACGCTCCCCTGGGCGTAGGCACCCGGGGTGACCTCGTGCATGCGGTTGAGGGTGCGGAGCACCGTCGACTTACCGCAGCCCGACGGGCCGATGAAGGCGGTGATGCAGCGCGGCGGCACCTCGAGGGTGACGTCCTTGACCGCATGGAAGTCGCCGTAGTAGATGTTCAGGTCTTTGATGTCGAGGCGCTTGGCCATGGGATTAATCCGTTCTGGGGGAGATGACCCGAGATGGGTGGGAGATCAGGAGGTCTTGGGGGCGAAGATCTTCGACACCGCCTTGGCGCCGAAGTAGACGATGGCGACGAGGATCACCAGCGTCAGCGCCGCTCCCCACACCTGGTCGAAGGCTCCCGGCCCGTTGTTGTACTGCTGCACCATCATCAGTGGCAGCGACTGCTGATTGCCGTCGAAGGGGTTGAAGTTCATCGCGCGCGTGGCACCGACGAGGATCAGCACCGGCGCCGATTCGCCCATCACTCGGGCGATGGCGAGCATGACGCCCGTGACGATGCCCGACAGCGCCGTCGGGAGAACGATCTTCACGATCGTCTTCCACTTGGGAATGCCCAGGGCGTACGACGCCTCACGCAGGTCCTGCGGGACGATCTTCAGCATCTCCTCGGTGGCGCGGACCACCAGCGGAACCATCAGGAGCACCAGTGCGATGGCCACCACGAAGCCCGACCGCGGCAGGCCGAGCGTGGTGCGCCACACCGCGTAGACGAACAGGGCCGCGACGATCGAGGGCACACCGGAGAGGATGTCGACCATGAACGTGGTGACGCGTGCCAGGAGCGACTTCTTGGTCGCGTACTCCACGAGGTAGATGGCGACGAAGATGCCCAGCGGGATGGAGATGAGGGCGGCGAGCGCGGTCTGCATCAGGGTGCCGATGATCGCGTTGGCCGCGCCGCCGCGTCGCTCGGCCTGGGTCCACCAGTCGATGTCCAGGATCGGCTCGATACCGCGTGACACCAGCGTGAAGACCAGCCAGAACAGCGGGACGAGAGCCAGCAGGAGGGCGCCGATGACGGCGACCCGCACGGTGCCGTCGGTGAACCGCCGGCGCCCGGACATCGGGGTGAAGCCTGACGGCTTCTTGACCGGATCGGCCGCGGAAGTTGTCGTGGTGACAGACATGCTCACTTCTTTCCGGCGACGACCGCGCGGGCGGCGGCGTTGACGATGAAGGTCAGGACGAACAGGGTCAGGCCGGCCGAGATGTAGGCGCCGGTCTTGGCCGGGGAGTCGAACTCGGCCGCGTTGTTGGCGATCTTCGTCGCGAAGGTCTCGCCGCTCTCCATGAGGTTGAAGTTCATGGGTCCGACGGTCGAGATGATGAGCAGCAGCGCCATCGTCTCACCGAGCGCGCGGCCCAGGCCGAGCATCGAACCGGAGATGTAGCCGGAGAATCCGAAGGGCAGCACCGCTACCTTCACGACCTCGAACTTGGTGGCGCCCAACGCCAGCGCCGCCTCACGATGACCCTTCGGGGTCTGCATGAAGACCTCGCGGGTCACCGCGGTGATGATCGGCAGGATCATGACGGCCAGAACGATCCCCGCGGTCAGCAGCGTGCCGCCGGTGCTCATGTTGGCGACCTGCGTGGGTTGCTGGAAGAAGGGCAGGAAGCCGAGGTTTCCGACGAGCCACTCGTTGATCGGCACCAGGGCCGGACCCAGCACGAGGATGCCCCAGAGGCCGTACACGATCGAGGGAACCGCGGCCAGCAGGTCGACGGTGTAGGTGATCGGGCCGACGAACCGCTTCGGCGCGTACTCGGTCAGGAAGATCGAGATTCCGAGCGCGACCGGCATGGCTATCAACAACGCGATGACCGACACCACGACCGTCGCGTAGAAGAGCTGCGGGATGCCGAAGGCGAGCTGATCTCCGCTGGTGATCCACTGACCGGTGTAGGTGAAGAAGTTCTCCTCGTTCTTCGCCAGCGACGGGATCGCCTGCGCCAGAAGGAAGAGCGCGATCAGCGCGATGACGATGGAGACCACGAACCCCGAGCCGACGGCCAGGGTGCGGAACACCCGGTCGGCGACGCGGTGATGCGCAGCTGCGTGAAGCGAGGATCCTGGTTGGTCGGGCGATGACCCGGGGGCCTTGAATTCGCCGGTGTCCGGCGGAATCGCGCCACCCTCTTTGCTCAACGAGGTCATGCGTCCTTCTTGTGATTCGGCTCTGGTCATTGGGGCACTTCCCGCCGCCTCGTGGACACGCGAAATGTCGTGTCAGTGTGTCAACCACGTGCGCGGGGCCGCAACCGAAGCGGCCCCGCGCACGCGATCAGTGGTGAGTAGATCAGGCGTTCCCGGACCCACCGGACAGCGAGTCGATGGTGCCCTGGAGCTTTGCCTTGAAGGTGTCGGGGACCGGCACGTAGCCGATCTCCTCGAGGCCGGCCTGGCCGTCGTTCAGGACCGCGGTGAAGGCATCCTTCAGCGTCTGGCTGGTCGCCTCGTCCTCGTAGCCCGCGGAGCAGACGATCGAGTACGGGGTGAGCAGCAGCGGGTACGCACCCGGGGCCTTCGAGCCGAACAGGGCGTCGGTGTCGACGACGAGGTCCTTGCTGGCCGGATCGGCGAAGGCGAGCGACTCGAGGGCCTTGCCCGCGCTCTCCGCGTTCAGCGCGACCGGGCCGGCACCGAAGTCGACCTGGGCGACGCCGAGGTCGTTCTCGGTGGCGAAGCCCCACTCGACGTAGGTGATCGAACCGGGGGTCTTCTTCACGGTGTCGCCGACGCCGGTCGACTTCGAGGCACCCGAACCGACACCCTTGGGCGCGAATTCCTTGCTGTGCTCGTACGGCCAGTCGGCGGGCGCCGAGTTCTCCAGGAACCGCTGGAAGTTGTCGGTGGTGCCCGAGCTGTCCGAACGGTAGACCGGGACGATGTCGCTGGCGGGCAGCTGCACGCCCGGGTTCAGTGCGGCGACGGCCGGGTCGTTCCAGGTGGTGATCTTGCCGTTGAAGATCTGCGCGATGACGCTGGGGTTCAGCTTGAGGTCGTCGACGCCTTCGAGGTTGTAGGCGACCGCGACGGGGCCGACGACCAGCGGCAGGTGCCACGGGGCGTTGCCGTTGCAGCGCGCGGTGGCGTCGGTGACCTCGTCGTCCTTGAGGGCCGAGTCCGAGCCGGCGAAGTCGACGTCGCCGGCGATGAACTTCTTGATGCCGTCGCCCGAGCCGCTGCCGGTGTAGTCGAGCACGATGTCGCCGTTGTCGGTCAGGACCTGGCTGAAGTGCTCCATGGCCTTCTGCTGCGCGGTCGAGCCCTCGCCGCTGACCGTCTGTTCGCTTCCCCCACCGCACGCCGTCACGAGGGTCAGTGCCGCGATCGCCGACACCGACGCCAGGGCGCCGTTCCGATTGATTTTCACCGCTGGTGTTGCCTTTCCGTTCGCGTTCTCCGCGCCGACTGGCGTCGGGTCCGGAGTGTCCGATTGGAAAGCTATGGGGGCGCGGTGGACTGATCCCCTACAAAAGATGAACTACAGGTGAACTGGCCAAGGCAGACGGGGTGCGACCTGCCCGGAGGCGATCGTACGTGATCTGCGTAACCCGACATTCAAGACTTAGGCAAGCCTTGCTATAGTTCTGCGGATCGCTCTCATGGCCACGCCTTCACCAACCCCGGCTTCGACCCCCCGGCACGTCGACCCCCCGGCACCCCGACCCGGCACGCTCTCGCGTATCCGCTGCGCGGCAATCGATCTGTTGCACGGCCACAATCGAGCCGCCCTGGTGATCGGCCCGCTCGACCTCCCGTCCCGCGCGGATGCCGCCGACCGGATCGTTCGCCTCGCGCGGATGGGGCCGCACACCAGGGTCGGACTACTGCCGTCGCCGCACCGACGGGAATGGGTTTTCGATCCCGACGCGGCGGCCGACTCGATCGTCGACGCACCGCCGCCGGTGCCCGGTGCCGACCCTGCCCGGTTGCTCGACGTCCTGTACACGCTGCCCCACCGCCCGTTACGGATCGTGCTGGCGGGCGACCATCTGGCCCTCGACTACGACCACGGGCTCGGCGATCTCACCCTGCTCAATCTCATCGTCGACGTCATCGTGGGCGCGGTCGACCCGTCGACGCTGCCGCGTCGGGGACCCGCGGTGTCGCCGCTGCTGGTCGCGTCGGCGATCACCGTGGCGGACCCGCGCCGCGCCGCCGCGCTACTGCGCTTCCACAAGCGCCGCGACACCGTCGACCCGATGCTCGCGCGACGACCGGTTCCGCCCCGCCGGCCGGTGTCCGCGAACGTCCACATCCCGGCCTCCGGTGTGGATGCCGTCCGGGCCGCCCGCGCAGGGTCCATGCCGGGAACCGGGCTGTTCGCCATCCACACGGTCGCCCTGGTCGCCGCACTGACCGAGGCGGGTGTCCGGCTCGACCCGATGGTCACGCTGCCTTTCGACGCTCGCCCATACCTGCCTACCTCGATGCGAACCTACGCCAATTTCTCTGCGGGCCTGAGCTTTCCGGTGCACGAGACAACCTCGGCGGCCGAGCTGCAACACGCGATGACGGCGTCGGCCCGGATGGGTCGGCCGACGGCCAATCTGGCACTCGCCACCCTCAAGACCCTGCGCCGTGCCCGTTCCCGCGGGACGGCGGCGACGTCGACCCAACACGTCCCGGCCGAGGGTCCGGTCCGCGCGGAACTGCTCCACTCCAGTGTCGGCCACCTGCCCGGACACGACCGCGGCTGGCAATGGTCCGACCCGGCGCGCGCCACGGTCATCGGGGTGGCCACGCCACCGTCGGCAGCCGGGATCACGGTGACGACCGGCTTCGTGGACGGCGGGATCTCCATGACGGCCGCATTCCGCGACGACATCTTCGACCCCGCACGCATCCGCGCGGCAATGGACGCCGTCGCCGGACACGCCGCACGAATCGTCGGGGTGCCCTGACGCCCACCTGTCCCCGTTCACACCCGCGAACCACACCTGACCCCGAGTTATCGAAGGCCGAAAAACGTGCTGTCCTCCCATCCTGTCGAGCCATTGGCCGACCCGGTGACCCCCGTCTCCGAAGCCCCTGTCACCGACATCCCTGTCGCCGGAGCCCCTGTCACCGACATCACGGTCCCGGACACCCGGGTCCCGACCGAACCGACCCTGTCGGTGATCGTCTGCTGCTACACCGAGCGTCGGCGTCGACTGCTCGACACCGCCATCGCCGAGATACGCGCGCAGCTGTGCCCCGATGACGAACTGGTCGTCGTCGTCGATCACAACGAGACCCTGATGGCCGACCTGGCGACTGCCCATCCCGACGCGATCGTGCGTGCCAACGACGGGTCCCGCGGGCTCTCCGATGCGCGCAACACCGGCACGGCCGCCGCCACCGGCGACGTCGTCGTCTTCATCGACGATGACGCGTGTCCGGCACCGGGCGCGCTGGCGGCCGTTCGGGCCCGGTGCGCCGACACCGGCATCGTGGCGGTGGGCGGGGCCGTGGTCGCGCAATGGGATTCGCCCGCACCCCGGTGGTTCCCCGAGGAATTCGGGTGGGTGATCGGTTGCGACTACCGAGGACTACCCGGCGACGGATCCGCCATCCGCAACCCGATCGGTGCAGCCATGGCTGTCCGCCGGGACGCCCTGAACGACATCGGCGGATTCTCGACCAGGCTCGGTCGACGCGGCACGATGCCCGCCGGGTGCGAGGAGACCCTCATGGGTATCGACCTGCGACGCCGCGATCCTTCCTCGGAGATCCTGCGCGACACCGGTTTCGGTGTGACGCATGTCGTGACCGACGACCGTGCACGGTTCGGCTATTTCGCGCGCCGGTGCTATCAGGAAGGACGCTCGAAGGCGATCCTGTCCGAACTGGCCGGAAGCGGCGAAGCCCTGGCCAGCGAGCGGCGTTACACCACCCGGGTGCTGCCCTCCGGGGTCTGGCGGCATCGCCGGAACCCGAGTCGCGTCGGCGCACTCGTCGCGGGTTTCGTACTCACCTGCGCCGGTTACGCGTCCGGCCTCGCGGGTCGCGGCCGCCGGATGTCCGGATGAGCGCGCCCGGACGACTGCTCGCATCGATGGGCGCGCTGGTGGCGACTGCGGTCTCGGCCTGCTCCGTACCGACCGTCCTGGCCGAACCCGACACCGGGCCCGAGGTGATCTTCGTCGACGAGTTCGACGGCCCCGCGCGGGCACCGGACGGTCCGTGGCAGATGATGACCGGCGGCGGGGGCTGGGGCAACAGCGAGTCGCAGGAGTACACCAACTCGCCCGCGAACGTGCGGATCGACGGTGAGGGGCATCTGGCCATCACCGCGCGACGCGGTCCCGACGGCTTCACCTCGGCGCGGCTGTCGACGAAGGACCGGTTGTCGGTCACCTATGGCCGGGTCAGTGCGCGCATCGCCGTACCGGCAGGCACCGGCCTGCACCCCGCGTTCTGGATGCTCGGGGACGACATCGACGAGGTCGGTTGGCCCGCGTCCGGGGAGATCGACATCATCGAGACGCTCAATCAGGCACCGGAGTTCCACACCGGGGTCCACGTGCCGCAGGCGTCCTCGGAACGGGGACAGAACATCTCGAGGTCAGGCGTCCCCGCCGGGCCGCTGGCCTCGACCTTCCGTACGTATTGGCTGAACAAGCTCCCGGGCCGGATCGAGAGCGGCATCGACGACCAGCGGCTGTTCGTCGTCGAGCCCGGGGATCTGGCGCCGGACTCGCGCTGGGTACTCGATCAGCCCTTCCACCTTCTGCTCAATCTCGCCGTCGGGGGCAACTGGCCCGGACCGACCGACGACACGACCCCCGCGGAGAACACCATGCTCGTCGACTGGGTTCGGGTGACCGCACCGTGACCACCGAATACGTCCACGACGCGGCGGGCGACACCGCCGGGTCGGGCCCCATCCCGCTGAATCCCGCGATGCCGCTCGAGGGCGCCCCGGAATGGTCCGGGGCGACCTGGGTCGGGATGCTCGACGTCGCCGGGATCGCCGACGACGGGCGGAACCCCGGATCGGCCTCCGAGGGGACGGTCACGTGTGTCCCGCTCGACGCCGCGGGTTATCGCCGGGCGCGGGTACTCCTCCGGCACGGGTCGGCGCCCATCCGCTTCGTCGACGCACCG
The DNA here is from genome assembly GCF_042743165.1 of Gordonia sp. NPDC058843. Classification (NCBI taxonomy): domain Bacteria; kingdom Bacillati; phylum Actinomycetota; class Actinomycetes; order Mycobacteriales; family Gordoniaceae; genus Gordonia; species Gordonia sp. NPDC058843. The sequence continues at coordinate 3,368 of NZ_JBHYNC010000064.1, read as the reverse complement.
ATCGACGATGGTCTGGTGAGGGTTCCGGTCGCGCCGTATGCGCTGCCGGACCTGCCATCCCCCGCCTCGCTCCCACCGGTCAGCGTCGTCGTCTGCACGCATGAGCGTCCCGGCATGCTGGCCGACGCGCTGCAGTCATTGCAGCGACTCGACTACCCCGACTACGAGGTGGTGGTCGTCGACAACGCACCCCGTACCGACGGCACCCGACACGTGGTCGACGCGCTCGATGATCCGCGGTTCCGTCTGGTCACCGAGCCGGTGGCGGGACTGTCCAACGCGCGTAACGCCGGTCTGCTCGCCGCAGCGCATGACCTGGTTGCGTACACCGACGACGACGTCGTCGCCGACACCGGGTGGCTGCTCGGGCTGGCCCAGGGGTTCGGCCGGTCACCGGAGATCGCGTGTGTGTGCGGCATGGTGCCCAGCGGGGAACTGCGCACACGCTCGCAGGTCTACTTCGACTGGCGCGTGTCCTGGGCCGATTCGATGCGGGCCCGGGTCTTCTCCCTCGCCGAGCCGCCGACGGATCTCCCGTTGTTCCCGTTCCAAATCGGGGTCTACGGCACCGGCGCGAACTTCGCGATCCGCCGTGACATCGCCTTGGCCCTGGGTGGCTTCGACGAGGCCCTGGGAGCGGGTACCCGAACGCGGGGCGGCGAGGACATCGACATGTTCTTCCGGATTCTGACAGCGGGTCATGCACTGGCCAACGAGCCGGATTCCATCATCTGGCACCGGCATCGCAGCACCGACGGCGAACTCCTGGAACAGTCACGCGGCTACGGAGTCGGACTCGGTGCATGGCTGACGAAGGTCGCCACCGACCGACGCCATCTCGCGCTTGCTCTTCGCGTGCTCCGGCGCCGGACGCGCGCCGTCGCGAGAGCCGGTGCCGCCTACGGCGCGATCACCCGGCCACCGGAGGGGATCGCCGACGGCGTTGCGGCACAGGCGGGCCGGCGTGAAGTGCTGTCGGTCGTCGGCGGGCCCGTCGCGCTGATACGTGAACGACTTCGTGGCCGGCGCGCCAGGCCTCTCGCCAAGGCGTGGTCGTGACGGCCGCCGCGGAGGCCGCACCGTCGCCTCCACCCGAGGTGCCCGCGGTGGTCTCACCGCCGCCGGCGGAGCGATCGGGGTCGGTTGCAGTCCTGAGCCTCGTCGCCGCGGTCGCGGGAGTCGCCGGCGCCCTGCCCCTGCCATCGGTTCTGAGCGCATTGCTGGTGGGATTCTTCGTGATCTGCGGACCCGGTGCCGCTGTGTGCACCTGGGTGGAACTCCCGCGGCGCACCCGACTCGCCGCGATTCCGACGCTCGGCCTGGCGCTCACCACCCTCGTCACCATCGCTGCGATCTGGTCGTCGTGGTGGCATCCGACCACACTCCTCCTGGCCTGTAGTTCGGCAGTGTTGGCCTCCGGCATCATCTTTCGCCGGCGAACGCACACCCCGGCGCCCGACGTGCGGGACCTGCGGAGGCGACTGACCGCCCGCGGGGCCGGCGTGTTCGGCAGTCCGGTCCTCCGGCCCTCCGGTTTCCGCGTCACCATCGCGCTGTGCGTTGCGGCGCTCACGCTGTGGGCCGTCGCCGTGCCGACGCTCCCCGGCGTCGATGCCAGCTACTACGGTCTGTTGTTCTCGGGCAGCGGGCGTCTGCTCATCCCGGCGACCGTGCTGACCGCGGCCGCCGCCGTCGTCGCGATCGCCACCCGCAGCTCCGCCGGGCTGGTGGTGGCCATCGGCACCACGATCGTCGTCAGCCGCGTGACCACCTGGCTCGGCACCGAGATGCCGCTCTACGACTGGACATACAAGCATCTCGCGGTCGTCGACTACATCCAGGACACGGGCACGCTCACCCCGAGCGGCACCGACATCTACGCCCAGTGGCCCGCCTTCTTCGTGGTCGGAGCGTGGTTCTGCGACACCACCGGCCTCGATCCGATGGTGCTGGCGCACGTCTTCGCACCGATAGTCCACGTACTCCTCGCCGTCATCGTGTATGCCACGGCACGCATCTTGTCGATGAACCGCATCGTCGCGCTGACCGCGGTCTTCATCGTGGAGGCGGTCAACTGGGTCGGGCAGGACTACTTCGCGCCCCAGGCATGGGCACTCGTCCTGGCGTACGGGGCGATCGCGCTCCTGCTGGCGTCGCGACGAACCCCGCGAACAGCCGTGCTGGCGATCATCCCGTTCGCAGCCATCGTGCCGAGTCATCAGCTCACACCCTTCTGGGTTCTGGGTGCCGCCGTGGTTCTGGTGGTGCTGCGCCGGGTCCGGCCGTGGTGGGCGGTGGCCGTCATGCTCGGCATCGCCGGCGCCTACCTGTTGACCAACCTGGAAGCGGTTGCCCCGTACGGCATCCTGTCCGGCGGCAATCCGATCGACAACGCGGCCAGCAACTTCACGATGGCAGGTGTGCCCGCCAAGGAGACGACCTCGATGATCTGCCGCGCACTGTCGGCGGGAGTCGTGGCGGCAGCGGGAATCTGCGCGCTCATCGGCTGGCGCCGCCGACGCGCGCATTGGCTGACCCTCGCCGTTCTGGCATTCTCCGCTCTCGCCCTGCTGCTGGGGCAGAGTTACGGCGGCGAGGCGATCTTCCGGGTGTACCTGTACGGGCTGCTCGGTTGCGCGCTGCTCATCGCGCCGACCCTGGTGTGGTTGCTCACCGGCTTCTCGCGGGGCCTCGGAGCCCGGTTGCGGGCCGTCGGCGCCGCCGTACTGGTCTGCGCGGCGACACTCGCCGGGATGTACTCCTATGTGGCACTGTGGCCGGTGATCGTCGAGACCCGCGCACAGTACGAGGCGATAGACGCCATCACGGAGACCGCCGAGCCCGGAACCCGGTTCATCTCATTGCATCCGGCGGGAATGCCCACCCGGACGAACGGCAATTACGCCCCGATGACCCTGGAGAATCCCTACTTCGACTACCCGCTCAGCTTCGACCTCGCGGGCGACCGGATGACGTTCCCCAGTCCAGAACAGCTCGGCGATCTCTTCTGGAAGGTCGACCAGTCCGACAAGCCGACCTACGTCACCTTCACCGAGCAGTCCCGTCGGATCTCCGCCTACTACGGCACCTACCGACCCGATGCGGCAGCGGAACTCGAAGCAGCACTGCGGGTCGCACCCGGGTGGCGCCTGGTCCACGAGGACGGCGACACCGCGATCTTCGTCTTCGAACCCCGTCGCGACGCCTCTGCTCCCTGAGGGGTCGGCGGCCACCGTTCTGCTCCTGAGGGGTGAGGAGCGATAGCGACGAGGCCTCCTGCTCCCTAATCCGAAAGAACCGCATAACCCCTGCTCCCTGAGGTGCGAGGAGCGCAAGCGACGAGCCACGAAGGGCCTGGTAAGACACGT